>NZ_RJJY01000001.1:5515097-5872646 GCF_003751085.1 Micromonospora sp. Llam0
TGGTGGCAACGCCACCACACCCACCGCGACACCCTCACCGCCGCCTTCGACGACGAACGCCTCACCGCCTGCGCCCGATGCGCCCTCACCCTGCCCACCAACGACACCGACAACTGCCCCGGCTGCCACCACCACCAACGCCTACCCCACACCCAACGACACTCGATCACCCCACTGGCCGACCTCATCACGGCACTACTCGCCAAGGCAGCCGACGACCCCAGGCCACCAGCCAGCACCGAAATCTCGACCGCGCCCGGTCGAGATTGATAAGCAATAGCCATATCTCGCTCCGCGAGATTGGCGGCCAATTACCATATCTTGCTACTTGTGCCGCCTGTTCGATCAGATGCGATTACGCGCTGGTTTGCACGCGCTGGATTGGAGGTTCGTTGAAACGGTAACGGTCGCGTAGGTGCTCGGGTGACGTGCCAGCACCGAAGCGACCGATCGGCGATCCTCAATCACCCAGCGCCCTGAACTGCTGTTTTGTGGTGCGACGGCATTGGATGCGGGAATCGCGCATCTGATGCGAGGCTCGCGCGTTGCACTCAGCGTGACGGTCAAGGGTGCCGCGAGTCTCCACCTGGTCTCCGGAGTGGCGTTGCTACGGCCCGAGGAGAGCGTGTTCGCGGCAATGCTCGACGGGTGGCGCGATCAGCAGGTCGCCCGGAACCTGTCGATGTTGACGATCGCGGCGCGGCTGCGGGTGATCCGGGCGTTCGCCGATCATGCCGGCGGCTACCCGTGGCAGTGGCTGCCGCAGATGGTCGACGAGTGGAGCGCGGATCTGCGGTCGGTACGCGGGCTGCGCCGGTCGACGCTACGGGGTTACCAGGAGGCCGTCCGGCTGTTCTGCGACTACCTGACCGACCCGGCCTACGACTGGCCGGCCGAGTGCCAGCAGCGGTTCGGCTCGCACCCGGTGCAGGTCTGCCACGAGTGGAACACCGCAGTCCATGTGCAGGAGGGCGAGGCCGACCCGGCGAAGCGGGCGTTCACGATCGCCGAGTTGCAGGCGTTGTTCGACTACGCCGACGAGCAGGTCACCCGCATCCGTGGCGCGGGCCGCAAGGGCTGGCTGCCGGCGTTTCGGGACGCGACGCTGCTGAAGATCGCCTACGGCTACGGGCTACGGCGTACCGAGACACGGATGCTGGACGTCGCCGACTTCGGCACCAACCCGTACGCGGCCGAGTTCGGCGAGTTCGGCGTCTGCCACGTACGCCACGGCAAGGCAACGAAAGGGTCACCGCCGAAGCGGCGCAGCGTGCTGACGGTCTGGCCGTGGACCGCCGAGATGCTGGACCAGTGGACGGCCGAGGTCCGCCCGTTACTCGCCAACGACGGCAACCCGGCGCTGTGGCCGTCCGAACGGGCCGACCGCATCGGCCTGCAGCAGATCAACAGCCGGCTGTCGACCTACCGGGACGCACTCGGGCTGGGACCGGGCCTGGACTTCCACTCGCTGCGCCGCTCCTACGTCACCCACCTGATCGAAGCCGGCTGGGACCCGCTGTTCGTGCAGCAGCAGGTCGGCCACGAACACTCCTCCACCACCGCCATCTACACCTGCGTCTCCTCCGACTTCCGCACCCGCACCCTGCGCCGAGCCCTGGACCAGACGCTGCACCACGCCCTGCGACCCACCGGAGAGATCTCATGAAACGCCAGGTCAGCTACACGTGGCGGCTGCGCAACGTGATGGCCGACCACAACATGTTCACCACCACCGACCTGGTGCCGCTACTCGCCGAACGCGGCATCACCCTGTCCCCATCCCAGGTGCACCGACTGGTGTCCGGCACACCCGAACGGCTGTCCCTACCCGTGCTGGCCGCACTCTGCGACATCTTCGACACCACCCCCGCCGACCTCATCGTGACCAGCGCGCAGAACCTCGCACCGCGCCGACTCGCCGCCGCCGGCGACAGCAGCACCAGCCCCGGCCACCCGGACGCGATCCGGCCACGACGGGCAACCCTACGGCCGGCACCATGACCATCGACTGCATCGACTGCGGCACCATCCCCAAAGGACGGCGCGGCCGGCCCCCAGTCTGCCTGCCGTGCCAGCTCAACCGCCGACTGGCCCAACTTCTCCACGACAACACCGCAACCCCCGCCGTGCACCTGACCGCGCTCGCTGATCATCTCCGCGCCGACCCCGAGCCGGAGAAGGTGCTGCGCTGGCTGTCCCGATCCGGCCCCGCCGAACTACTGACCGCCCTGGCCAACGGACACCTCGACCTCACCCACGACGCCCTCCACGCATGGCCACGCCCGATCCCCGCCCGCCACCTCCAACACCACCTCGTCGCCTGCGGCCTCCTACCCCCAGCCGACGGGCACCTACTCAAATTCGAGGCATGGCTCCACCGCCGCCTCGACCGGCTCACCGACCATCCCCACGAACGGCTCCTGCGCCGCTTCGCCCTCTGGCACCAGCTCCCACGGCTCCGCGCCGACGCCGCCGCCGGGCCGCTACGCGCCACCGCCACCAACTACGCGGTCAATCAGTTCAACACCGCGCACGCCTTCCTCGACTGGCTCCACACACACGGCATCGCCCCGGACGCCGTCAGCCAAACCGACCTCGACACCTGGGCCGTCACGACCGGCGCCGGCCACCGCCACACCATCCGCGGCTTCTTCACCTGGGCCACCCGGACCTCGGCCATGCCACGCCACCTGGTACTCACGCCAGTCAAGTTCGCCATCGGCACCGCCGTCACCCAACAACAGCGACTCACCCTGCTCCGGCACTACCTCACGAACGAGGCCCTGCCCCTACGCGAGCGGACCGCCGCCTGCCTCATGCTGCTCTACGGCCAGCCGATCAGCCGCATCCACCGACTCCACAACAACGACCTCGACCTCAACAGCGGCACCCCAACGATCCGGTTCGGCGACCCACCCCCACACCCATCCCCGAACCGATCGCCAGCCTGCTCCGCGACCTCGCCGCAGCCGCACCAGCCGAAGGCTGGCTGTTCCCCGGACGCCACCCAGGCCAGCCCATCACCTACCAAACACTGCACCTCAACCTGCGCAAGCTCGGCTTCCCGCTCAACCAGGCCCGCGTCTCCGCGCTCCGCCAGCTCGTCGCCCAGGTCCCCGCCCCCGTCATCGCCGACGCCCTCGGCATCCACCACACGACCGCCGCCAGACAAGCCGCCAACGCCGGCACGACCTGGAGCCACTACGCCAGCGGAAACCACTCACCGTTACCAACACAGAGTCCACGCACCTGAACTCGCGCATAAGAAACACGCGCTCCTGCCAGTAACGGCCGGACGGCGCGTACGCGAGATCTGGGAACCCGTACCAAGAGAAATAAAAGTTAGCGGACTCAAGAAACCCTATTCGGTGATGTAGCGTAGGCTCGGGTCAGCGAAGAATGCGCGCACGATCTGCGGGGTTTCCTGGAGGCGCTGCAGAGCATTTTCCGCCGCGCCCATCAGTTCGCCGAGGCTGCGCACCACCTTCTTTCCGATTTGGTCATGCTTGACGTTCTTCCACACCCACTCATCGGGGTTGAGCTCCGGCGAGTACGGCGGAAGGATAAAGAGGCGCAGTCGATTGCCCACTTCCTCAGAGGCAAGGAACGTAGCCACCTTTTTCGCCGTATGGGCACTGGAGCCATCGACAACGAGGAAAATCTTCCCGGACACGTCGTGCAACAACTGCTTTAGGAACTCGATGAACTTGGCTGCGGTCATGCTGCCGCCGAACAGAGAGAAGTGGATCGCACCCTTGCTGCTGATCGCTGAGATCATGTTTACTGACAATCGCTTACCAGTGCCGATTACGACCGGGGTTTTTCCGACAGGAGCCCAAGTGGTTCCGGAATGGTAGTCAGTTCGTACACCGGACTCGTCTCCCCAGTAGATCACTGCGTCCTGAGCTGCGGCTTCTTCCTTGATCGCGGGGTACGTCTCCTCCTTCCAGCGGCGCACTAGATCTGGGTTCTGCTCGTAGGCGCGCACTAGCGGGCGCTGGGGAGACATTCCCATTCGGTGTAGCAGCCGCCCAACCGAGGGAAGGGATAGCGACACACCGAATTCTCGCTCTATAAGGTCGGCCACGATCTTGCGGGTCCACAGCCCAAAGTCAAACTCCAGCTGTTGCGGGTTCTTCTTCAGAAGAGCATACAGTCGCGCTTCTTGAATTCCCGAGAGTTTCGGTGGTCTACCTGTCCCCGATCTCACGGCCAAGGCTTCGGGCCCGCGATCACGGTAAGCTGCAATCCATCCGAACACCGTAGACCGGCCACAGTCCAGCGCCGCCGCTATCTGCGCAACGCTCGCTCCGTTCTCGGCCATACGCAAAGCGATCTGCCGAGTCTGTTCCAGCTCAGCCCTTGGAATCCGCTTTTCATCTTTCCTCGACACCAAATCAGGAGATCACAGATCAGGGCTTGCCGCAATACCTGACACTCTTTTGACTCCAGTAAGTTATGAACTGGTTAGTACTACAACTTGCTAGTGGCCAGGTCTCAACGGGAACTGTCGCCGCAACCGCGCTACGGGGGCACGGACCAAACAATACGGAACGGTAAAGCACGGCACGAGCGGGGTACAGCACCAAGGGCTGCGATCGGCACGCCTCGTGGCCGGTGCCGGTGATGCTTCCGCCTCGCCGCTGCGGTGCTGGTAACCCCTGCTCCCGGCGTTACCGGCCGCTACCCGTAGCGCCGAAGCGGTAACACCCGGCGGTCTTCAAGAATTTCATTTCTGAAGATTACCCCAGCCAACAGTCTCCGACAGCTCCGGACTATGGTGGCAGGTCAACCTCAGTTGCCCACCTTCCACAGGTCTACTCTGCCGTCGGGGAAGGGGGTGGCGAGGGTTTTGCCGTCGGGACTGAACACCAGGTCATTGACCCAATTGGTGGGCTCGAAGGTAGCGGTGGTTTCGCGGGTGGTCACGTTCCATAGCCGTATGGTGTCCTGGCTGGCGGTGGCGAGGGTTTTACCGTCAGGGCTGAACGCCACGGCATTGACCGTACTGGTGGGCTCGAAGGTGGCGGTGGTTTCGCGGGTGGTCACGTTCCATAACCGTACGGTTGTATCCCCTCCGCCAGTGGCGAGGGTTTTACCGTCAGGGCTGAACGCCACACTGTTGACGCCTTTGGTGTGGCCAGTCAGGGTGCGGTTCGGCTCGTATGGGGGTGGAACCGATGATGTCGGCACGATCGTCGGCGCCGGTGAAGCCAATATGGTTACTAAGGGTTGACTGGCGTTGGTTTGCGAAGCACCGGGGTCACGAGTTGACCCGGATGATGAAAGGAGTGTGGCTACGAAGGTAATAACAGCCACGAGCACACCAATGAACTGCCATACTGGATCTCGAAGTCGACGAAGGAGCCTGTGCGTGAGGTTCGCACGCTGAAGTCGACGAAGGAGCCTGTGCGCAAGGTTCGCACGCTGATTGGACATCGAAGACACTCTCGCAATGATACAGAGGACCACAAGTGGCTTCGAAGACATCACCCGGCTCCCCATCTCCTACCCAGCCGAGGGTGTCTGCCTCTTGTCAGCTCCTGTTGATCCTCTGACGGCGGGATTCGGCGGGATGGGTGTCTGTGCTGTGAACGACGACGAGGTGACGTTATGCCCCCGTCTATGGGGGATGCGGTTCCTCGTCTCGCTCATGTGTCGAGTCGGAGGCTGCCTCGTCCGAATCGCTGCTGTCGGGCACGAGGCGAGGAGCGAAGGCGCCCGACGATTCGAGACTGGCGATCGCCCACGCGATGAGACAACCGATCGTGCTCACGGTGACGCCCCACCAGCTCAATGACGGCCAGAAGAAGTAGATGAAGCCCAGACCGAAGACCGGCACCCAGATGGCCCGGTCGAAGTACACAATCGTCCTCCACACCAGGAGGCCCATGAGCAGCAACCACGCTACGGCGATCTCCCACCACGACTGTTCGTACCGTTCACGCTCGACCCGCCGCGAGAAGCGCTCATACCAGGCAGGCAGCGTCTTCAGCGTCTCAGCTACTGAGTTGCCCGGGGCGGACTCGGTGTTGGGCGACGGTGTGGACACGGTCGCTACCGGATCAGGGGATGCGGCGACCGACACCGCCGGAGCTGGCGCCGTGCGCGGAACGTAGTACGCGTAGACGCCCCATCCCAGCGCGAGTAGCGCGACGACGACGCTGACCACGGTCGCCCGGTCCGACTTCGGCCTAGACAAGACCACCCCACCCTCGTGCACTCCGAGGCCCCGATGGTACCGAAAGACTTCACTCCGTATCGATCCGGTCACCCCGAGGACTCCTGTGGTGGACCCGGCCGTTGGTATCGGCTGGTAACGGGGCGCGGCAACCCCTCAGAGCGGGGTTGCCGGCGCTACCCGTAGCGCGCCCGGGGACATCCTGACGGCTGCGCTGATCTATCGTTGCCCGCCGCTGGAACCCTACGACGCGAGCTTCTCGACGCCGGGCCGCCCGGACCAGCCAGCACAAACGTGCCACCTTCCTCACGCTCCACTTCCCGGCCGGTGCTGGGCTCTCCCGATCCATGTCGACCCCTGCCGGATAGGCCGTGAACAGGGGTTACGGGTAGCGCGGGTGGTAACGCCCGCGAGTCATTGTCACTCATAGGAAGGCGATCAGTCATGAACAGAACACAGCGGACCCGACGAGCGGCATTCACAGCGGAGGAAGATGGCCACAAGCCAAACACCACGTAACCCGCATCGTCGCCCACGAGGCGACCGGGGGACGCTCAACCGCGCAGTGACCCCGGATGGCGACCCCACCCCCGCCGACAACCCGCACGCCGCCACACCCGGCCATCCGGACGCCCGGGGGACGTTACCGATGGCTCGCCACCTGATCGACCCGGCGACCGAACACGAGATTCAGGCACTCGCCCGGACCGCGCCACCGATGACCCCGGACGTTGCGATCCGGATCGCCCGGATGCTGCGGTGGAACGAACGCGACACCACCACCGACCGGGCTGCCTGACATGCAAACGCCGGACGGGTCGACCCTGCTGGGATCGGCCCGCCCGGCGCTCATGTCGTCCAGCGGCCTACGCCGCGTTCTCCTCGACCTCCGGGCCAAACCGCCACGCCCATTCGAGGCGGTGAGCGCCGAACGGCTGACGGGTGCCCTTACCTGCCTGCAACAGCTTGATATCAGCCACGGTACGGATGATCTCCCGCTTCACCGCAACCTCATCACCCAGCTCAGCCCACTTCCGAGCGGCGTGCTCCCCGATCATCCCGCGCAGCACCGGCGGGATGCCGGCTTCCTGCGCCCGTGCCTCGTGCTCGGCGATCTGCGCCGACAGCCCTTTCTCCGCGCGGGCGTAGGCGATCGCGGACACCTCGCCTTCCTCACCCAGCTTGCGCCAGTCCTCCAACTCCGCGCGCAGCCGGGCGGCCTCAGCGCGGGCGTGCGCGGCCTGCTCGTCCCCGCCGGACAGGGCCGACAGCATCTCTCCGGTCTCCGGCAACGACAGCCACGCCACGACGACCCGTTGGACGTACTCGTCCAGGAACTCCGCTTTCACAGCGGCGCACCGCCTCCGCAGGCAGGAGTACACCCGCCCCTCCCAACCGTGGCGGCTGACCTGGTGGGACGAGACCGGACTGCCGCACACCCCGCAGCGGACGATGTAGGACAGCAGGTGGACGGCCCGTCCGGCACGGGTGGTCGTCCGGGACGGGTCCTCCAGCAGGCGGACGCACGCCCAGTAGAGGTCCTCGTCCACCAGCGCGGGCCAGATGCCGTCCCCGATGACCTCGCCGCGGAATACCCGCTTACCGATGTAGGCCGGGTTCATCACGTGCTTGCGGATGATCCCGCGCCGCCACGTCGACCCCTGCGGGGACGGGATGCCCTTGGCGTTCAACTCGTCCTCGATCGTGATCAGCGGAACCCCGGCAGCCACCTTCGTGAAGTTGTCCCGCACCACCCCGGCGTGGCTGTACTCGGTCACCGTCCCATCCGCCGCCACCGCCGTGCGGATCTCGGTGTCCGGCTCCTGCCGCACCAGCGCCTTCGTCCGCTGGTCGTAGATCCGCCGATAGCCGTAGGTCACCTTCCCATGCGGACGGCCCGCCTCGGCCGCGCCGACGACGCCGCGCAACACGTTGTCGCGGATCGAGTCGGCCAACCACTCCGCCTGCACGGCCTGGAAGCCGAGCATCATCCGGTCGTTCTTGTCCCGCAGGTCGAACAGCACCCCACCGACGAGCCAGAAGTTCAGGCCAACCTCGGTGCACATGTCCCGGATCTTCACGTACACCGCGAGGTCACGTTCCCGCCGGGAGATCTCCCAGATCACCAGCACGTCGCCCTTGCCCGAGCGGATCCGCTCGATCAACAACTCGAACTGCTCGCGCTCCCTCGTGGCGTGCCGGCTCGCCGACCGGTGGTTGTCGGTGAACGACCCTGCGTCGGTCCACGACCGCTTCGTGATCTCGGCAAGGTTGATCTTGCCCTGGTCGCCGACGCTCTTGCCCTGTTCCTTCTTGTCCTGACTGGCCCGCTGGTACCGCAACGCCCGCACCTCCGCGCCGCCAGCCAACAACGCGTCCTTGCTGTCAAACCGAGCCCGGTTCCCGGCCCGCGATCCCCGCCGTACCATCGGATCGTCCCCTGTTCAATCGATGCCCCTAGCTGTTAACATCGACCTTAGCATCTAACGACCCTTGGGAGTGCCGACCGAACAGCCCAGTACCTCCGCGGCCTCGATCAGGCTCAGGTCCTCCCAGTACCGCAGCACCAATGCGGCCCGTTGCCGTCGTGGCAGCTGGGAGAGCGCTCGCATGATCAGCATCCGTTGCTCTGGAGCTGGCGGCGACTCGGCCGTTGGCTCCGGCGGCGCGCTGGTCAGCCGTTCCAGTTTCCGCCAGAGCCTGCGCCGCTCGTTCAGATAGGTACGCGTGACGATCTTCCGTACGTAGGCGTTGATGGGCTCCGTCCGGTCGACGCGTTCCCACGCCAGGTACAGGCGAACGAACGCCGTCTGCGCCAGGTCTTCCGCCTCGTGCCAGTCGCCGCAGAGCAGGTACGCGGTGAAGCGCACCTGCTCCGCATGGGTCGCGACGTATTCGCTGAACCCGGCATCCTTGTCATGCGAACCGTTCGTCAACGGCAGCACTTCTCCTCAGGATCAGGGGGACCTGCGACGGATCCGGCCGCTTCGGCTCCCCCACACGGGATGTGGCCGGGCTACTTGGCGGGGCTTGCCTCCGGCGCAGCCGTAACCTCGATCGGAGGTAGCGGAACGGGAGACACCTCCGGCCCCTCGGCACATCCTCCCTCGGCACCGGAGACACCAGCGGCTCAGCCGAAGCCGGGACCGTGACGGATGGTTTGGGCTCGTTCACCGGCCCGTCGGAGGACATCGCGGCGATCGCCGGCACCGCGTAGGCCAGCGCGACCGCTACCCCCAGCAGCGCGAACACGGCAGGCTTCTTCGACAAAGTGACCTCCTTGGCGGGTCGGACCGACGGTTGCCGGTCCCTTTCCACCCTTTCCCACACGGCTACGGGCTGGGAGGTTGCACGTCGTGCCGCAATCGTCGTCGACCTGACGGGCCGGGGCCCGCACCGCCATTCCCGCTGCCGCTGACCAGCCCGAGTTGGAGGTGGGTCGTGCCTCAGGTCACGTCAGCTCGCGGGTCATGAACGCGCTGTTGGGATCATCGACATAGGCGCCGAAGGGTGGGCAAGCGACGAAGCCCGCCCTCGCGTACAACGTCCTCGCCGGGACGAAGAAGTCCATGCTTCCGGTCTCCAGCGAGATACGGCGGATGCCGCGTCGTCGCGCGTCCTCAATGAGGTGGTCGAGGACGCGCGCGGCGATGCCCTGGCCGCGTCGTCGTGGATCCGTCCGCATGCTCTTGATCTCCTCGTGCGCCGGCCCCACCTCGGCCAGGGCACCCGTGCCCACAAGTTCGCCACCTGTCCGGGCGACCCACAGGCGGACTCCCGGCGCCCGCAGCCCGGAAAGATCCAGCGCGTGTCGGCTCTCGGCAGGTGCCGTCGGCGCGAGCTCGTCGAGATGTGCCTGCAGGAAGACGCCGAGCTCCGGATCAGCGAAGTCGGCGCGCTCGATACTCAGCCGCATGACGGAGATCCTGCCGTTCCCGTGCCGGTCACCCCACACCGAACCGGGCGAGCGGCTCGACCAGCTCACGTTCCTCGTAGGACAGGTGGGACAGCAGGGTGTCGGTGAGCAGGTCGACGGCGGCCTTGACGTCGCCGATCCGGTCCGGCTCGCTGACCAGGGAGACCAGCGCCCGATCGACCCGTTCCAGCACGTCGTGGATGATGTGGTGCTCCTCCGACAGCCGGTCGACCACCGGCGCGAGCCCCGGGTCGGCCCGGCGCAGCTGCGGCAGCATGCCGATGTCCTCGATGGTGTGGTGGGTGGTCACCACCCGGCAGTACGACTCGCAGTAGGCGCCGAGGGTCCAGTTGTTCTGCCGCATGGTCATCGTGTTGATGTGCGCCCGGGCACCGCCGGCGGTCATGGTGCCGGCTGCGACCTGGTCGATCAGGTCGCGCACGGTCCGCAGCTCCTCGCGCAGATGATCGTGTACGTCGATCAGGTGCTGCCCGGCGGCCCGCTGGGCGGGACTGTAGGTCAGCGTCGGGTCGGGTGGCGGGGCGGTCGGCCGGGTCGACTCGTCCCAGACGCGTTCAGCGCTGAGGCGTACCCCGTCGTCGGGGGTGGGGGTGATGCCGGCGGCTGCGGGGGCCGGGGCGACGGGAACCGAACCCGCTGCTGCGGCACTGCGGCCGGCGGCGACCAGGTCGCGGACCGCCGGCACCACCTCGGCGGCGAACCGGCGGATCATGTCCGGGTCGTCGCTGGCCAGCAGGTAGCCGCTGAACCCCTGGTCCAGGGTCAGTCCGGTGAGCTGCTCGGCCCAGTCGGCCGGCGTACCGGTGAGGAATCCGGCACCGCTGCCGAACGTACCGCTGATGTTGTAGAGCCGGCGGACCGCGGCCGGGTCCCGCCCCGCCTGCCGGGCCGCCGCGTCGATGGCCGCGTTCATCGCGGGTAGCTGCTCCGGCGACGCGTACGGGCTGCTGGGCAGCCAACCGTCGGCGAGTCGACCGGTGACCCCGAGCATCCGCTTCTTGTACGCGCCCAGCCAGATGCCGATGGGGTGGGCGGGCGCCGGACCCGGATGCACGCCCCATACCCGGTGGTGGCGGCCGTCGACCTTGACGGTGCCGCCGTCGGCGTCCCAGACCGAGCGAATGATCTCGATGCCCTCCTCGAGTGCCTGGACGCTCTCGGCCGGGGTGAGCCGGCCGCCACCCATCGCCGCGATCGCGTCCCAGAAGGCACCGGCCCCGAGGCCCAGCTCGACCCGGCCGCCACTGAGCAGGTCGAGGCTGGCCGCGCTGCGGGCCAGCATCGCCGGCTGCCGCAGCGGCAGGTTGGCGACGTTCGGCGCGACCCGGACCCGGGTGGTGCGGGCCGCGATCACCGACAGCAGGGTCCAGGTGTCCAGGAACCGGGCCTGGTACGGGTGGTCCTGCACGGTCACCAGGTCGAGCCCGGCCTCCTCAGTCAACTGGGCCAGCGCCAGGGCCCGGTCGGCCTGCTCGGCGACCGGTGTGATGAAGGTGCCGAACAGCAGGTCGTGTCCGTAGTCAGCCATGTCGTTCGCTCCCCGCGACAGCAGTCATGCGTACGGATCACAAGATAGTCTGCCGAGCAGACGATCGTCAGTGTGACTCTTCCGACGTGAGGATGGTCGACGGGGGCAGACGAGCCGGCGATAAGCTCGGCGTATGCCTCGTCCCGGTGAACGCACGGGTCCGGGCCCGGGCCCGGGTCCGGGCACGGGCCCGGGCCGCGCCGCTGGCGGCGGCGATCTCGGCTGGGCGCTGGGCGTGGTCTTTCGGGCGTACGTCAAGAGCAGCAGCGCCGTGCTGCACGACCTGCCCGGCGGGCCGCGCGGGCATCAGGTGCTGGCGGCGGCGGTCGAGGCCACGCCGGAGAGTCAGATCTCGCTGGCCCGTCGGCTGGGCATCGACAAGACGGTGATGACCTATCTGATCGACGACCTGGAGCGCGCCGGGCTGGTCGAGCGACGGGCCAACCCGGACGACCGACGGCACAAGACCATCGTCGCGACCGACCACGGGCACCAGGTCTGGTCGGCGACCCGGGACCGACTGGAGCAGGCCGAGGGGCACCTGCTGGGGCCACTGCAGCCGACCGACCGCGAGGCGCTGCGGTCGCTGCTGTTCCAGCTGGCCGACCAGGCACAGGCCGTCGATCCGGTCGTCGACACCTGCCAGATCGTGTCCGACATCGCCACCGACGGCCAGCCGCACGAGCCAGCGGATGGTCCGCGCTAAGGTTCGTCCAGCTCGGCCCACGCCCGTCCGTCAGACCTGCGGCATGACGGACGGAGGAGCCGATCGATGCGCCGGTCAAGACAACAGCCTGCTGCCGTTCTATCTGGTCGTCGACGTCTCGGTTTCGATGGCGATGGACGGCAAGCTGGAGGCGGCGAACGAGATTGTGCCGGCGCTCGTCGACGCGCTGGCGCGGCACCCGGTCGTCGCGGCCCGGGTACGGTTCGGGCTGATCGACTTCTCCGACCACGCGGAGGTACGGCTTCCGCTCGGTGACCTGCTGGCTCCCGGGCTGGTTGCGCCGGTCCTCACCGTACGCGGCGGCACCTGCTACGAGTCGGCGTTCACGGCCACGCGGGACGAGATCGAGTCGGACATGGCACGGTTCGCGGCCAGCGGAGAGACCTCACACCGGCCGACCGTCTGGTTCGTCAGCGATGGCAGGCCCACCGACTCGCGGTCCGCCTGGCAGGCGGCGTTCGCCGAGCTGACCTCGTCCAGCGCCCGCCCGAGCGTCGTCGCATGCGGCGTGGACGAGGCGGATCCCCGGATCATCAGGTCGCTGGCCCATCCGGCGACCGGATCGGGACGGATGGCGTCGTACCTGATGGTGCCCGGCTCCGATCCGGCCCGGACGATCGCCGGGATCGCACAGGTGCTCATCGCCAGCGTCGTCAGGTCCGGCTACCGCGCGGTCGGCGACGCCGGACCGGTCCTGCCCGACGGGCCGGATCTGCCGCCCGGGGTGCAGCGGCTCGACCCGACCGGCCCCGGGTGATGGTGGCCTCGGCTGCGGGCGACGGCGGCCCGGCCCCGGCTCGGACCGGCTACGGTGATCTTGTTACGGTGATCTTGATTGTCGTCAGGCCGTCAACTGAACGGCCAAGGTCGGTTGTCCGTCAGGTTCGGATATGACACGAACTCTTGACAATGTCCGAGGGGCACACCAATTCCGGAGAACGGGGCCAATGATCGCGGCGGAGGTCTCGATGGTCGACGATCGATCCGGCGGACCGGTGCCCGATGACGGGCTACCAGCCGAAACCCGACAACGCATGATCGAACTACTCGCCGCCGAGTTCGGCACGGCGTGGCAGACCGCTGTGGCCAGCGGCGCGGACCCTGACGATCTGGCCGAGTACGTCGACGACCGCCGTCGTACCGTGGAATCGATTCCGCAGCCGGACGACCTCGACGATTGTCGTTAGCCCGGACAGCGCAGCGCAACGGCGCACCATCGCGTCCGGCCGACCGGACCGGCATTTCCCGGTGGCCGCTGGGTCAGCATCGGCCACCGAATACGATGTGACACGCGGCGGCGGCTGACAGTCCCCATTACTCGCGCCACCATGGACACATGGCGACGGCGTACGCATCTGCGCAGTTTCCGGCAGCGGGTGGATCTTTCATCGGCCGCGCCGCGGAACGCGCCCAGCTGACCGGGCTGCTGACCGAGGCGGCGGGCGGTGCCGCCGCGACGGTCTTCGTCGCCGGTGAGGCGGGCGTCGGAAAGAGCCGGCTGCTCCAGGAGTTCGCCACCGAGGCCCGCTCGGCGGGTCGCACCGTACTGCACGGCGCCTGCATCAACCTCGGTACCGGCGCGCTGCCGTACGCCCCGTTGATCGACGCCCTGCGGCGGATCGTCCGGGAACGCGGCGAGCAGCGGGTACGCGAGCTGGGCGGCCCGTCCTACGCCGAACTCAGCCGGCTGGTGTCGGACTTCACCGGAGTCGCGCCCCTCGGCGAGTCGACCGCACAGCTACGGGTGTTCGGCGCGGTGCTGCGGATGCTCGACCACTTCGGCGCGCACGCACCGACCGTACTGATCTTCGAGGACCTGCACTGGGCCGACCCATCCACCTTGGACCTGATCTCCTATCTGGCCCGGGCGCAGACCGACGAGCGGATCCTGCTGGTGCACAGCTACCGGTCGAACGACCTGGACCGGCGGCATCCGCTGCGGACGCTGCTCGCCGAGCCGGACTTCATCCGCCGGATCCACCGGCTGGAGCTGGCCCGGTTCACCCGCGCCGAGCTGGAACGGTTCCTGACCGCGTCGACCGGCGGCTCGGTGGACCGGCCGCTGCTGGACCGGTACTACGAACTGTCCGACGGAAACGCGTTCTTCGCCGAGGAACTGGTGGTCTCCGGGGTGTTGACCGATCCCGCGTCCACCCGACTGCCCAACTCGCTGAGCGAGATCATGCTGTCCCGGGTCGAACTGCTCGACGACGCCGCGGCCGACGTGCTGCGAGCCGCAGCAGCCGCCGGGCGGCGGGTCAGCCACCGGCTGCTGGCGGCCGTCTGCGACCTGCCCGATCAGCAACTGATCAAAGCGCTGCGGCAGTGCGTCGCCCAGCACGTTCTCACCATCGACGCCGCCGACGACACGTACGTCTTCCGGCATGCCCTGCTGCGCGAGGCGGTCTACCAGGAACTGCTGCCGGGTGAACGGGTCGGGCTGCACCGCGCGCTCGCCACTGCCCTCACCGCGGACCCGGGGTTCAGCCTCGCCGAGGATCTCACCGCAGCGGCCGAACTGGCCTACCACTGGTACGAGGCCAGAGCGCTACCGGAGGCGCTGACCGCCGCCGTCCGTGCCGGCGAGATGGCGGTACGGGTCCACGCGTTCCGCGAAGCCGAACAGCACTACCAGCGGGTGCTCAGCCTGTGGTCGCGGGTCGACGATCCGCAGCGACGCACCGGCCAGCCGCATTGGCGGGTGCTGGCCGCCGCCGCCGACACCGCCCGGTGGGGCGGTCGGGTCGAGCAGGCACTGGAACTGATCCGCGCCGCGATCGCCGAGGTGGACCGGGCCGCGATTGCCGAGGTGGACCGGGCCGCCGCCCCTCGCTACGCGGGTGAACTGCTCGAACGCCTCGGCAACTACCTCTGGGAAGCCGGTGAGTACGGCGATTCGCAGCAGACCTACCGGGCGGCGGCGCGGGCGCTGGCCGGGCAGCCGCCGAGCGCGGTGAGCGCTCGGGTACTGGCCGCTGTGGCGATGGCCGAGGTTCGCGAGGGCCGGTACGCCGAGGGTGCGCGGGAAGGTGCCCACGCCGTCGAGATGGCCCGGGCGGTGCCGGCCAGGGCCGAGGAGGGCCGCGCGCTCAACACCCTGGGCATGGCGTTGACCATGCTCGACCAGCCGAGCGACGGCATGGCCAAGGTACGCGAGGCACTGCGGATCGCCGAGGAGGTCGACCACCTGGAGGACCTGTTCCGGGCGTACGGCAACCTCGCGGTGGCGCTGGAGCACGTGGGGCGGCTGACCGACTCGGTCCAGGTCGCCCTCACCGGGCTGAAAGTGGCCCGCGAACGCGGGCTGGAGCAGGCCCGCGGCGCCGGCGTGCTGGCCAACAACGCCGCCGCGACGCTGGTACTGCTCGGCCGGTGGGACGAGGCGGCCGCGGTGCTGGACGACGTGCTGCGGGCCAGGCCGCTACGGGGCACCCTCTACCCCCGGCTGACCCTGGCCGAGATCCGGCTCGCTCAGGGGTCCTTCGACGCGGCCGCCGATCTGCTGGCCGACGTACAACTCGTGGACCGGCCGACCACCGACCCCCGGTTCGTCGGACCGCTGTACGCCTGTCTGGCGGAGCTCGCCCTGTGGCGGGACGACCGGGCCGGGGCGGATGACGCGGTGCGAGCCGGCCTGGCCGCGCTGGACGGCCAGGCCAACATCCTGGAGCTGACCCGGATGTACGCCGTCGGGCTACGGGCCGCCGCTGACGAGTGCGAAGTGCTGCGGACGCAACCCGAGCGCGACCCGGTCCGGTTGTCGGCGGTTGTCGCGTACGCCGAGCGGTTGGCCGACCAGGCGCAGGCCGACCAGGCGCAGGCCGACCAGGCGCAGGCCGACCAGGCCGGGGTTTCGCAGGTACGGGTGTTGCGTGACCTCTGCCTGGCCGAGCTCGCCCGGGCCCGGGGCACCGCCGACCCCGACGCCTGGGCGGCGGTGGCCCGTGGCTGGTCGATGCTCGGTCGGTCCTACCCGGCGGGCTACGCCTACTGGCGGGAAGCCGAGACCGCGCTCGACGCCGGCGACCTGGCCCGCGCCGGATCGGCCGCCCGGTCGGCCTGGCAGACGACCGAGCCGCTGCCGGCCGGGCCGCTGCGTACCGAGATCGAGGCGATGGCCCGCCGGGCCCGCATCCCCCTCGACCCTGAGCTGCCGGAGCCAGCCGACGACACCGCCGGGCCGGCAGCACGGCCGTTCGGTCTCACCGCCCGCGAGTTGGAGGTGCTGTGCCTGCTCTGCCTGGGCAGGACCAATCGGGAGATCGCCACCGAACTGTTCATCACCGAACGCACGGCGGGTGTCCACGTGTCCAACCTGCTCAAGAAGATGGCGGCCAACAACCGCAATGCCGCCGCCTCGATGGCCCATCGGCTCCGGCTCTGCACCGATCGCGATTCCGGATAGACCTCCGTACGGCGCCGTCGCGCCGAACGTACCGGTAGCTCGTCCTATCAGGTCGGAGCCGGTCGCCACCGGGCGAGCCGAATGTGACCGTACGCAAAAGATCGTAGGCACCGAGTGATGACGCCACCGGTGCCCGAGCCGTAAAGTCCACACCGGATCTGCTGGGCAACCTTTCAGGGGGTAGCGGTGACGCGGAGAGCATTGCTGGTCGGTTCTCAGACCGACGGCCTCACCGGAGTGCACAACGATGTCGAAACGATCGCGGCGGCGCTCGACGGGCGCGGGTTCACCATTTCCTGTCTCACCGGCGACGATGCCACCCGGGCCGGAATCCTCGCCGGCTACCAGAAGCTAATCGGACAGAGCACGGCGGACGATACCGTCCTGTTCTACTACAGCGGTCACGGCGGATACGCGCACGCACCGGATCCGGCCAGCGAGGAGCCGGCCACCGACGACCCGGCCAGCCAGCCGACGCCCGGGCGACGGCCGGCCGATCTGCAGTTCATTGTGCCCACCGACTACTCCCCATCCACCGAGGGCGAGTTTCTGGGCATCACCTCGGTCGAGTTGTCCGTGCTGCAGGCCCGGCTGACCGAGGTGACGCAGAACGTGGTGGTGGCCTTGGACTGCTGCCACTCCGCCCACCAGTCCCGCGACCCCGACCTGCGGGTCAAAGGCCTGGACCGGCAGTCGACCACCCGGTACGAGCAGATCAGCCGGCACCTGGCGGCGCTGCGCCGGGACGGGCTCGCGGTCGACCGGCGGGTAGCGACCGGCAACCCGTACTCGGTGCGGCTGGTGGCCTGCGCTCCCGAGCAGTTCGCCTACGAGTACCGCAACGGTGCCGGGCAGCGCACCGGAATGTTCACCGAGGCGCTGATCCAGGCACTGGCCGCCGCCGAGGACCTTCCGGTGACCTGGTTCACGCTGATGGAGACGGTACGTCGCCAGGTGCTGCGCCGGGCGTCGAACCAGCGGCCCGAGGTGGAAGGGCCGTCCCGCCGGCTGCTGTTCTCACTCCAGGAGACGGACCCGATCGCCGGCCTGCCGGTGGCCCCCATTCCCGACGGTCGGGTGGTCCTGCCCGGCGCGCCGCTGCTCGGCGTCGAGCTGCACGACGAGTTCACCGTGATGCCGGCCGAGCTGCCGGTCGACGAGGAGACCAGCGTCGGCACCGCCGTCGTCGACCGGCTCGGGGCGCTGGCGGCACAGGCCGAGCTCACCCTGCGTACCGGCTGGTCCGAGGTGCCGGCGACAGCCCGGGCGTACCGGACCCGCAGCGCCGCGCCCGCGCTGCCGGTCCGGGTGACCGAACCGGACGCCGCCGACCTCGTCGCCGCGATCCGGACCAGCACCCTGGTCCGGCTGGCCGATGCTGACGAGCCGTGCACCGTGGAGGTCCGGCCCGATCGGGCCGGCAACTACCAGATCCACGACCGGACCGGTCCGCTGCACAGCCCCCGCCCGGCCGGGCCGGGCACCGCCGCCCGGCTGCTCACCGACCTGGAACGGGTTGCCCGCGCCACCGGACTGCGGGCCCTTGGGGAAGACCCCCGGTGCGCCCTCGACACCCCGTTGACCTTCGAGTGGGGCCGGGTCGTCGACGGCGTCGAGGTGCCGATGCGGTCCGCCGGCGAGGTCGTGCACGACGGCGACCAGGTGTACGTACGGGTGCGTAACGGCGGCACCGAGACGGTCTACGTGTCGCTGCTCGACATCGGTGTCTCCGCCCGGATCGAGAATCTCACCAACTTCGCGCCGTCCGGGTTCCGGCTCGAGCCCGGCAAGGAGTACCTGGTGGGGTACGACGCCCTGAGCGGCGTACTGCGTGGTGTGCGACTGAACTGGCCGGCCGGCATCGTGCCGGCGGCCGGGCGGCCGGAGACGGTCCTGCTGATCGCCACCTCGCAGCCGCAGGACGTCGGGCTGCTCCAGCAGGACGGCATCCGCACCGCCGACCGCGCCGAGGTCCGCCGCCGCGTCCCGCGTCGCGACCAGTCGCCGCTGGAGCGGGCACTCGACCAGCTGGGCAGCGGCGGTATGCGGGAGATGTCCAACGACTTCGCCCCGGAGGTGCGCTACGCGCTGCGTACCATCGATTTCAGCCTGAGTCCGACGGCACGGCCGCCGGCCGAGTCGGTGCGGTTCCTGATCGACGAACGCCCGGACCGGTCGCGGATGCTGTTCCGGGCCCGCGGCGGCGCGGCGAGCACTGTCGCGGTCCGGCTGGACGAGGTGCTGGTGCACCGTAACCGGGCGCTGCGCAGCGCCGACATACGGGTCGACGCGGTGGTGCTCACCGGCACCACCGACGACGGCGGAGCGGTGCCGTACCGGGCGGAGACGGCGCGGTTCCGCAACGTCCGCGACGGTGAGCGGCTGCCGTTGGACCGGATGCTGGTCTACCACGGTCGGGCGGTGGACTACCTGGACCTGGCGGTCTGGGTGTCCCGGGACACCGGGGACAGTCGGGCGCTGAGCGACCTGCTGCGCGACGAACTCAACGGCCCAACTGTCCAGGCGGCCGGTGCGCAACTGATCGGGCTGGCCGTGGCCGCCCCGCAGGCCGCCGCCGCGGCCGCCGCGATCGGGGCGGGTGCCGTGGTCGTCAACCTGGCGTACCGGCTGCTGCTGGACGCGGTCGGCGACAGCATCGGCCTGTACCGCACCTCCCTGCTGGCGACCGAGGAATTCGGCGTCGGCCGGCACCCGGCCGTGGGAAATCTGCGGGCGCAGGACTTCTCGTTCTCGTACACGGTCGAAACGGTCGACTGACCAACGCCTCCGCCGGATCACCGGTACGCAGTTCTGCTAATTACGCCCGGCGCCCGGCGGTGCTGAAATATCCGTACGGACAACCGACTGAAAGGTGGAAATCATGGCTCGTAAGCGTGTGATCGTCGATGGGTCCGAGTGGGAGATCCCCGAGTCGAACCTCGACCCGATCCTCTTGAGCATCCAGACCGCCATGGAAACCGGTTCGGTGGTCAAGCTGGAGCTGCTGGACGGGGCCGACCGGCCGGTGACGGTCTACCTCAACGGCCGGACCGCGGTGACCGTGGTCGTGGACCTCGGCCTCGACCCCCGCCCGAGCGAGATGTCCTGACTCACCCGTCGCGACGGCCGGTGACGGCCAGCGCGTCCGGCGGCGGGAGCAGGCCCAGCCGTTGGGCCCGCAGCACGGTGGTCAGCCGGTCGGAGGTGCCGAACTTGCGGTACATCCGCTCCTGGTGCTTGGCCACCGTACGCGGCGACAGCAGCAGCCGGTGACCGATCGCCCGAGCGGTCAGACCGTCCGCGAGCAGCCGCAGGATCTCCTGCTCGCGGACGGTCAGCCGAGGCAACCGCACGGGCGGCACGGCCGCCCCCGGCCGGTCGGCAAAGGTGCACCCGGCCGCCGACTGCGGCCGGCTCCACGACTCGGCCAGGGTCCGGATCGCGGCGAGCTGGCCGGCGGTACGCCGGACCGGCTGCGTACCGGCCCCTGGCCGGGTACCGGACAGCCCGCTCGGCGGGGCGGTACGCGGGCCGGTGGTGCTCCACCGCCAGTGTCCGTCCCGGCGGGCCAGGTCGCCGAGGGCCAGCCCGAGCTGGACCAGGGCGCGCAGCAACACCGGGTCGCCGGCGGCGGCCGCCGTCAGCAGGGTCCGGGTGGTCGGCTCAACCGGCCCGGGAAGCACCAGGTCGAGCAGCCGGTCGGCGGGCTCGGCCCGGTGGGCGGGGTGGTCCGGCAGGGGAGGAAGCGTGGTGGTCATCGCAGCGGCTCCTGATGTGATCGGTCGACGTGCGGGTCGGACACCGGCACATCGCCAGCTTCGCCGCGCCCGGCGACCGTTCCATCGGGGGAACTACGTAGTCGCACCAGTACGCCATACATAGATCCGGCCGGGCACCCCTTATATCTGCACCGGCCGACAATTCGCCCCCACTACTACGCACTATTACGGCAACGGGCTCCGATCGCTTCTTGAGTCAGCGACGCAGCGGATAGTTTTTGACCCGTACGCATGTAGCCGATCATCTTCCACACACCTTTCTGATGATTTGGTGGCTTACCGGAAAGGACAGATACCGATGGCCAGTGCGAGCGTGGCTGTCCGGGCCGCCGGCGCGTCGTCCGGGCGTACCGCCGCGTCCGGGCGTACCGCCGCGGAAGACCACGTCCGGGACCTCGCCCGACGGGGCATCCTGGCGGACCGCGCCAGGGCGGCGTCCGACGCGGAGCGCGGGCTGCTCCGCACGGGTGGGTACACACTGGTCTGGCCGGTGGTGTTCCAGCGGCTGACCCGCCGGATCGAACTCGCCCGGGGACACCACACCTGCGCGTCGTCGGTCCACCGGCTGGAAGCCGACTGCCTGGACAAGTTCCACGACGACGTCGAGGCGGTCCTCGACGACCTGCTGGCCAACGCCAAGGTCCCGGTGGTCAACCTGGAAGGGTGGATCGCCCGGCGGATCGGCCCGGCCACCGTCGACGCGCATCGCCGCCGACGCGGCGACCGTGGCGCGTTGCAGCGACCCCGGCTGCCCGGATGGCTCAAGACCGACCTCGGCCAGGACCCGTGGCTGCTGGCCCTCGCCGTCGAGGTGCTGGTCTGGGTGGGGATCCCGGCCACGGCCGGAGTACGGGTGTGGCCGCTGTCCGCGTGGGCAGACCGCCGGGCCGCCGCCACCGGGCACTGTGGCGGCGGCGAACGGGAGGTGACGGCCGACCTCGACCGGGTGCTCGCCGCGATGCGCAAACGTCCGAAGTGGTACGCGGACTTCGTCGAACGACCACTTGGCCGCAAGCACGCCCCGGTGCTGCCGGCCGCCCGGGGCGGAACCGGTCCGGCTCGCGAGACCGACCACCTGCAGCCGAGGACGCCGGACGAGGCGGACGAGGCCCGGTTGACCGAGTTGGCGTCGGTCGCGGTGACGGCGATCGAGGCGCAGCTGCGTCGAGGCGCCGACCCCCGGTGCGCGGTGGTCGCCGTACTCCGCTCGGTGTTCGACACCGGCACGGGTGCCGAGGAGATGGACCGGCCGCCCGGTGGTGGACCGGCCGCGGACGAGCGGGTCGCCGCCCTGCTGGCCGACTCTGCGGCGATCGACCGGATCGCCAGCGCCGTCGTCGAGCTGATCGCCGACCGGTGAGGACCGGTGCGCCGAAACGCCCGGCCGGTCCTCGCGGACCTGCCGGGCGTTCAACTAGCAGGATGGTCGCCTGCTCAGTGGCGGTGGCGGCGGGATTTGAACCCGCGGAGGGCGTGAACCCTCACACGCTTTCGAGGCGTGCTCCTTAGGCCACTCGGACACACCACCGCCGAGTAGGCTACCCGAAGCGCCGGCCGGCCGTCACGGCGGTCCCGCCCGAGCGCGGGCAGCGCCGGCCGCACTGGCAGGATCATGGCTATGAGCACGCACATCGGAGCCAAGCCCGGCGACATCGCCGAGCGGGTCCTCATGCCCGGGGACCCGCTGCGCGCCAAGTGGATCGCCGAGAACTTCCTCGAGGACGCCACCTGCTACTCGAACGTGCGCGGCATGTTCGGCTTCACCGGCCGGTATGCCGGGACGCGGGTGTCGGTGCAGGGGTCGGGGATGGGCATGCCGTCGGCGTCGATCTACGCCCACGAGCTGATCAACGAGTACGGGGTGCGGACGCTGATCCGGGTCGGCTCCTGCGGCGCGCTGGCGGAGGACCTGCAACTGCGGGACGTCATCGCGGCAAACGGTTCGTCGACCGACTCGAACATGAACCGGGTGCGCTTCGCCGGGCTGGTCGACTACGCCCCGGTGGCGGACTTCGGCCTGCTGCGTACGGCGGTCGACGCTGCCCAGCGGCACGGCGTCGACCTGCGGGTCGGCCCGGTCCTGGCCGCCGACGCGTTCTACACCGACCGGCCGGACCTGTACGACACGCTGGCCGATTACGGGGTGCTGGCGGTCGAGATGGAGTCGGCGGCGCTCTACACCATCGCCGCCCGGTTCCGGGCCCGCGCGCTGACCATCCTCACCGTGAGCGACCACATCCGTACCGGCGAGAAGATGAGCGCGGACGACCGGGAGCAGACCTTCAGCGAAATGGTCCGCATCGCGCTGGACACCGCGATCGCCTGACGCCGCCAGGGATCGGCCGACGATACCTGCGGACCGCCCGGCTCGACGAAGAACGCCCGCGGTGCGGCTCAGCGGAAGAACGCCCGCAGCGCGGCGGCGCACTCGTCGGCCAGCACCCCGGCGTACACGGTCGGCCGGTGGTTGAGGCGGCGGTCGCGCACGACGTCCCACAGCGATCCGACGGCACCGGTCTTCGGCTCCCACGCGCCGAAGACCACGGTCGAGATCCGGGCCAGCACCAACGCGCCGGCGCACATGGTGCACGGCTCCAGGGTGACCACCAGAGTGCACCCGTCGAGCCGCCACCGGCCGAGCCGGGCGGCGGCCCGGCGCAGCGCGAGGATCTCGGCGTGCGCCGTCGGGTCGCCGGTCAGTTCGCGTTCGTTGTGGGCGACCGCGAGTTCGCGACCGGCCGCGTCGTAGACGACCGCACCGACCGGCACGTCGGCCGCACCGACGGATACCCCGACCGGGCCGACCGGCGCCTGTCCCGGGCCGGCGTCGGCGGTTGGCTCGCCGGCCACCGACAACGCCCGCCGCATCCAGCTCTCGTGCAGCGGGTCGCGGTGCCGCCGGGCCGTCGGCACGCCGTCGCCCCGCCCGGTCACGCCGTCGCCCCGCCCGGTCTCATGCCTCGCGCAACTCCTCGATCTCGTCGCCGCAGCCGACCGTCTGGCAGATCTCGGCGGTCATGTCGGCCGGCAGCATGCCGTCACGGGCGCACAGTGCCAGCAGCCGTCGGGCCGACAGGCCGAGGTCGGCGAGCAGGTCGGCGTCCCCGACCGGCTCCGCGTCCGGGTCGGCGGCCGGCTCATCGTCGTCGTCCTCCTCGTCAGCCAACGCGTCGACGTCGTCGGAGTCGTCCAACGGGTCGCCGATCAGGTACCCGCCGGCGCTGGAACCGGCCGGCGCGGCAGCGGCGGCGGACATCGAGCCGCCGCCGGCACCGACCACGACCGGTTCGAGGTCGACCTCGACGGCCGGGGTACGGATGTCGCCGATCAGCAGCGCGCCCAGCCGCGACTCCTCGGCGAACGCGGCGTCCGAACTGAAGATTCGCAGATCCTCGCCCTCGTCGAGGCGCAGGATCACCAGGTAGCTGTCGTCCGATTCGACGAACAGCAGTGACACCTCGGCGTCGGGATCGACCTCACGGAGCCGGTCGACCACCTCGTCGATGTCGGCGACCCCACCGAGGTCGAGCTCGGCGCCGGACCAACCGGCCGGGCCGCGTACGGCAGCGGCAGCAAAATAGGGCACGGTCCCCCCAATGGTCCCTGCGGTCACCGGGCGGCGCGGCATCCCCGCCGCCGTCGGCGACCGCCGATTCTGTCGTCAGAATGACGGTATCGGCTCAGGTCGGTCGTTGACCCCACAACGCCCCGAACAGTCACTGACCGGCAGGGACGGGTGCGCGACAGCGCGTCGGCGTTCGGTCAGTTGACCAGTCGGCGGGCCGCGATCAGCTGGCGCAGCTGCTGCCCCCGGACCTTACGGGGCCGGACCCGTTCGCGGCCGAGCTTGGCTCCGGCAAGCTCGGCGAGGATCTGCAGTCGGCGCCGATTCCGCTCGGGATCGAGCCGGTGCCCAGTGTTGGCCATGCCGCCGAGCGTGCCGACCGTCGCCGCGTTCGTCAAGCCCGGGATTCGCCCGCCGCCGGTCACCACAGTGGCCAGTCGCCGGTCGCCGCCCAGTGTGTGGCGAGCGCCACAGTCGTGATGCTCCAGCCGGCCGACATGGCGAGCGCGATGCCGGTCGCCACGCCCCGGTCGCCGACCCGGGCGAGCAGGATCGCGACGGCCCAGGCGAGTACGCCGCAGAGCAGCGTCGACAGGGCGTACCCGCGCAGGTCCTGGCCGATCAGGCCGGTCAGCAGCAGCCACAGCGCGGTGGCCAGCGCCCCGAGTGCGACGGCTCCCGGGCGTACCGGGTGCGGCTCCCGGTAGGTCGGCCGGGACGGGGCCGGTGGCCGCGCGGGCATGGCCGGAAACATCCCCGGCGGGTACGGGTGCTGGCCGCGCGGTGGACCCCAACCGGCCGCCGGCGGGTGCCAGCCGGCCGGCGTACCGGGCCAACCGGGCGGGCTGGTCGGTGCGGGTGACGGCCAGTCGATCGGCCGGTCCGGCATCTCGTCCCTCCCTCCTGCGGCGGGGCGGCGGCTCGTGACGGTCCACCGCCGTGCCAGTCAGCGTACCGACGACGGCTGCCCGATCGCGCCCTGGCTCGATGTGGCAGAGTCACCGCGTGCGAGTGGCGGTGATCGGGCTGGGGCTGATCGGCGGTTCGGCGCTACGCGCGTTCGCCGCCGCCGGACACCGGGTTTTCGGGTACGACGCCGATCCCGCGACCCGGGCCACCGCGCGTACCGCCGCCGCGCGGGCGGCACTCGGCGCGCGCTGGCAGGTCGCCCCGACGGTACGGGACGCGGTGGCCGACGCCGATCTGGTGCTGTTGGCGGTGCCGCTGCCGGCGGTGGGTCCGGTGCTCGACGAGATCGCCGCGGTCGGCTACTCCGGGCTGGTCACCGACGTCACCTCGGTCAAGGAACCGGTGCGGCGGCTGGTCGACCGGCGGCTGCACCGCCAGCACGACCGGACCGCCGGGTTCGTCGGCGGCCATCCGATGGCCGGTCGGGAGACCTCCGGGTTCACCTCCGCCGATCCGGAGCTGTTCACCGGCTGTGCCTGGGTGCTCTGCCTGGAGCCGCCGGTGACCTCGGTCGACGACTGGCTGACGGTGGCGACAGCGGTGACCGGGCTGGGCGCCCGGGTGGTACCGGCCACCGCCGAGGAGCACGACCGGGCCGTCGCGGCGATCAGTCACGTACCGCATCTGCTC
This sequence comes from Micromonospora sp. Llam0, assembly GCF_003751085.1. Taxonomy (NCBI): domain Bacteria; kingdom Bacillati; phylum Actinomycetota; class Actinomycetes; order Micromonosporales; family Micromonosporaceae; genus Micromonospora; species Micromonospora sp. Llam0. The sequence goes on from NZ_RJJY01000001.1 coordinate 5,540,819, forward strand.
GCGACGGCGCTGGCCGCCACCGCGGTGACCGACCCGCTCGCCTGGTCGTTGGCCGCGGGATCGTTCCGGGACGGCACCCGGGTAGCCGCCAGCCGACCGGAGTTGGTGGCGGCGATGTGCGGCGGCAACGCCGGGGCGGTCCGGGCCGCCCTGGACGAGGTGCTCTCCGCGCTGGCGGCGGCCCGGGCGGCGCTGGACGCGGACGATCCGGTGCAGGCTCTGGTGCCGTGGCTGGCCCCGGGCAGTTCGGCGCGGATCGGTTGGCCGCCGCAGCCGGGCCGGCCGCTGGAACTGCCGGCCCGGCCGGACGCGCTGCTGCGGCTGGGTCGGGCCGGCGGCTGGGTCACCGCCGTGGCCGACGACCGACGTACCGTGACGGCGGTCCGGCCGGCACCGGTCGACTGACCGACGGGTCAGATCCGTTCGCCCCGGTCCAGCCGGACCACCCGGCGGTCAGTGACGACGGCGGTCACCAGGTCGGCGGGCGTCACGTCGAAGGCGGGGTTGACCGCGCCGGCCCCGGCCGGTGTGGTCCGGGTAGCGGCGAAGCTGACCACCTCGGCGGACCCCCGGTCCTCGATCTCGACCTGCGCGCCGGTCGCGGTCGCCGGATCCACCGTCGATTCGGGAGCCACCACCACGAACGGCAGTCCGGCCCGGCGGGCGCCGAGCGCATGGGCGTACGTGCCGATCTTGTTGATCGTGTCGCCGTTCGCGCAGATCCGGTCGGCGCCCACGACGACCGCGTCGACCAGGCCACGGGCCATCAGGAACGGCCCGGCCCCGTCGACGGCGACCCGGAAGTCGACCCCGGCCCGGTCGAGTTCCCAGGCGGTCAGCCGGGCACCTTGCAGCAGCGGCCGGGTCTCACTGGCGATCACCGACTCCAGCCCGCCGCGCCGGTGCAGTTCCACGACGACCCCGAGCGCGGTACCTCCGGTGACCGTGGCCAGCGCACCGGTGTTGCAGTGGGTCAGCAGCCGGCACCGGGATGGGCAGAGCTGCCCGAGCAGGTCGGCCCCGAGCCGGGCCATCGCCACCGACGCCGCCTCCTCCTCGTCGCGCAGGGCCACCGCTTCGGCAAGTACGGCCGACGGGCTCTCCGCGAGCCGGGCCGCCGCCCGGTCGACGCCCCGGGCGAGGTTGACCGCGGTCGGCCGGGCGGTGCGCAGCCGGTCGACGGCGTCGGCCAGCCGGTCCGGCTGGTCGTGGTGCAGCCGCGCGGCCAGCGCCACCCCGAGGGCACCGGCCACGCCGAGCGCCGGCGCGCCGCGGACCGCCAGGGACCGGATCGCGTCGACCACCGCCTCGACGGTGGACAGCCGCAGTACGGTGGTCCGGTCGGGCAGCGCGGTCTGGTCGATGATGTCGATGGCGTCGTCGACCCAGTCGATGGTCCGCATGCGACGACCTTAGTCGGCTCCGGCCGGGCGACAGTACCGCCGAAGGGACCTATGGTGACCGGTGTGAGCGATGCCCGGGACCCGATCGCCGACCTTCGTCGGATCGCCTTCCTGCTGGAGCGGGCCAATGAGGCGACCTACCGGGTACGCGCGTTCCGGTCCGCCGCCGCGGCACTGGCCGGACTGCCCGCCGTCGAGCTGACCCAGCGGGCCGATGCCGGCACGTTGACCGAGCTCACCGGGGTCGGCGAGGTGACCGCCCGGTGCGTGGCCGAGTCGCTGGCCGGCGGGGAGCCGGTCTATCTGCGCCGGCTGCTGGCCACCGAGGGCACCGACCTGGACGAGGCGGCGGCGGCACTGCGCGCCGCGCTGCGCGGCGACTGCCACACCCACTCGGACTGGTCCGACGGCGGTTCGCCGATCGAGGAGATGGCGTTGGCCGCGGTCGAGCTGGGCCACGAGTACCTGGTGCTGACCGATCATTCGCCCCGGCTCACGGTCGCCCGCGGGTTGACTGCCGCCCGGCTGCGGCGCCAACTCGACCACGTCGCGGCGCTCAACGCCGCCCTGCCGGAGGGCTTCCGGATCCTGACCGGCATCGAGGTGGACATCCTGCCGGACGGCTCCCTCGACCAGTCCGACGAACTGCTCGACCGGCTCGACGTGGTGGTCGGCTCGGTGCACGCCAATCTGCGTGACGACCGGGCGCGAATGACCCGGCGGATGCTGACCGCGGTCGCCAACCCCCGGCTGGACATCCTCGGTCACTGCACCGGCCGGATGGTGACGTCGCGGCCGCCGGGGGTGACCGGCCCGGGCGACCGCGGCCACCGGCGACGGTCCCGGCCGCCGAGTGACTTCGACGCCGAAGCGGTCTTTGCCGCCTGCGCCGAGCACGGCAAGGCCGTCGAGATCAACTCCCGGCCGGAGCGGCAGGACCCGCCGAAGCGGCTGATCCGGCTAGCGGTCGAGACCGGCTGTCTGTTCGCCATCGACACCGACGCCCACGCGCCGGGTCAGCTCGACTGGCAGCGGTTCGGCTGCGCCCGGGCCGCGCTCTGCGGTGTCGACGTCGACCGGGTGGTCAACACCTGGTCGGCCCGGCGACTGGTCGACTGGGCCGCCGCCCATCACTGAACCGCTGTCCGGCAGCGGGCCGCCGGACAGCAATGAGCCGCTGTCCGGGACCGTGCCGCCGGGCAGCGGGCCGGAACGGGCCGGTCGGGGCAGCCCGGTGCCCTGTGCGATGGCCACTCCGGCCAACACGATCAGCGCCCCGACCGGCTGGTGCCAGACCAGCCGCTCGCCGAGGACCGACACCCCGGCGGCGACCGCGACGACCGGCACGACATAGGTGACGGTAGCCGCCGTACTGGCACCGACCAGCCGGATGTTGCGCATGTGGATCACGAAGGCCAGGCCGGTGCCGACCGCCCCGAGGACCAGCACGCTCACGATCACCGTCGGGGAGAGCCGGGTCGGCGTCGGCGGGGCCCCGGCGACGATCGGCGCGACGACGGCCAACTGGCCGGTGGCCAGGATCAGTTGGGTCGCGGCGAGCGCGACGCCGCTGTCGGACCGGCCGGCGACGAACCGCTTCTGGTACGGGATCGTCGCCCCGTAGCAGGCGGCCGCGCCGAGACACATCAACTGCCCGGCGAACTGTCCCCCGCCGACACCCTGCCAGACGCCGAGCACCACCAGCACGCCGACGAAGCCCAACCCGGTGCCGGCCAGCCGGCGGGCCGTCATCGTCTCGGTGCGGAACACCAGCGCCGCCAGCGGCAGGGCGATCAGCGGGGTGGTGGCGTTCCAGATGCCGGCGAGCAGCGACGGGATCCGCTGCTCCCCGTACCCGATGAGGGTGAACGGCAACGCGACCCCGATCGCGGCGACGACGCACTGGTGCAGCCACAGCTGCGGATCCCGGGGCAGCCGGTCACCGATCAGGGGCAACACGATCAGCAGGGTGAGCGCACCGGCGGCGACCCGGGCCAGGGTCACATGGATCGGATGCAGCTCGGCGACCCCGATCTTGATCAGCAGGAAACTGGTGCCCCAGATGCCGGCGAGCAGCAGGAAGCCGGGCAGCCAGCTGGCGAGCCGGGGACCGGGTGGTGGGCCGGCCGGGCCGGTGTTCCGCATGCCCGTACCCGCCTCTCGGATCCGCCGGCCCCGCCGGCCTGCCGCGTAGGGTCATCAGCATGGGACGTGTGGATGACATCAGCAACAGCTTTGTCGAGCGGTGGGCGCGGCTGAATCCGATCGGAGCCACCTACATCGGCGTCGACGGGTACGACGACCAGCTCGACGACCTGTCACCGGACGGGTACGCCGAACGCGCCACCCTGACCCGCGACACGTTGCGGCAGCTCGATGTCGCCGACCCGGAGTCGGAGGCCGAGCGGGTGGCCCGGGACGCGATGGCGGAGCGGCTCGGCCTGGAGCTGGCCCGCTACGAGGCGGGCGAGGAGACCAGCGAGCTGAGCGTCATCACCAGCGGTCTGCACCAGCTGCGCCAGGTCTTCGACCTGATGCCGACCGAGGGCACCGAGGCGGTGGCCAACATCGCCGCCCGGCTGGACAACTATCCGCAGGCCCTGGACCAGGTACGGGTCACCCTGCTGGACGCGGCCCGGGCCGGGCACGCGGCACCCCGGGCGCAGATGCTCAAGGTCGCCGACCAGTGCGATGTCTGGACCGACCCGGAAGCGGACGACTTCTTCCACGCCCTGGTCGGCCGGCTGGCCGCTCCGGCCACGCTCACCGCGGACCTGCGCCGCGCGGCCTCGGCGGCCACTGCGGCGACCATCGCGTTCGGCCGGTTCCTGCGTACCGAGCTGGCCCCGTTGGGGCGGGACACCGAGGCCGCCGGACGGGACCGCTACGAACTCGCCTCCCAGTACTTTCTGGGCGCACGGATCGACCTGGACGAGACGTACGCCTGGGGATTCTTCGAGTTGGACCGCATCGAGCAGGAGATGCGCCGGGTCGCCGCCGAGATCGCCGGGCACGGCGCCAGCATCGACGACGCGGTACGCGCCCTGGACGCCGACCCAGCGCGGACCATCGCCGGTGGTGCGGCGTTCCGCGACTGGATGCAGGCGTTGGCCGACAAGGCCATCGGGGACCTGCACGGCTCCCATTTCGACATCCCGCAGCAGATCCGGCGGATCGAGTGCTGCCTCGCGCCGACCAGCGACGGTGGCATCTACTACACCGGGCCGAGCGAGGACTTCTCCCGACCGGGCCGGATGTGGTGGGCGGTGCCGCACGGGCTCACCGAGTTCTCGACCTGGCGGGAGGTGACCACCGTCTTCCACGAAGGGGTGCCCGGGCATCATCTGCAGATCGGTCAGACACAGGTCCGTGCCGATCTGCTCAACCGGTGGCAGCGGCTGCTCTGCTGGTGTTCCGGGCACAGCGAGGGTTGGGCGCTGTACGCGGAGCGGCTGATGGACGAGTTGGGTTACCTCGCCGACCCCGGTGACCGGCTCGGCATGCTGGACGGTCAGGCGCTGCGGGCGGCTCGGGTGATCGTGGACATCGGCCTGCACCTGCAGTTGACCATCCCGTCGAACTCGTTCAACTTCCATCCCGGCGAGCGGTGGACTCCGGAGCTGGCGTGGCAGTTCCTGCGGGCGCACTGCCAACTGCCGGACGAAATTCTGCGGTTCGAGCTGGACCGGTATCTCGGCTGGCCGGGGCAGGCGGCGGCGTACAAGGTCGGGGAGCGGATCTGGCTGCAGGCCCGGGCCGACGCCCAGGCCCGCAAGGGTGCCGCCTTCGACCTCAAGGAGTTCCATCAGGCGGCGCTGAACCTGGGCGTACTCGGTCTCGACCCGCTGCGGACCGCACTGGCCCGGATCTGACCGCCTGCCCGACGGGCCGCGCCGATGGCCGGGCTGGGCCGATGGCCGGACGGTCCCGGCTCAGCCGAGCGCGGCCATCAGGTCCCGGCAGGCCTGCTCGCACCGACGGCAGGCCTCGGCGCAGACCTGGCAGTGCTCGTGCTCGCTGGCGTGTGCCTGACACTCCTCGCCGCACGAACGGCACGCCTGGATACATGCCTGCAGCATCACCCGGGTGGTGTTCGCGTCGTAGCCGGTGTGTCGGGAGAGCACCCGGCCGGTGGTGGCACAGATGTCTGCGCAGTCGAGATTGGTGCGGATGCATTTGACCAAATCGGCGACCATGTCCTCACTCAGGCACGCGTCGGCGCAGGCGGTGCAGGCCTGAGCGCAGTCGAAGCAGGCGTCGATGCAGTCGGCGAGTGCCCGCTGGTCGACGTGTCCCAGATCGAGCGGATAGGTTTCCAGCATCTCGGTTGCTTGCGTCATCGTGACCTCCACAGGTGTGACCGTTGAGGTCGGGTACCCGCTGCCCGGCCCAACTAACACCGGCCCAACTAACACCGGCCCGGCCGACACCGGTCGGGCGCCGGCCCGGTCAGTCGGGCAGCCGCAGTGCCGCCCACACCGTCTTGCCGTCGGCGAATCCGGCGTACCCCCAGTCGCTGGCGAGCGCCTCGATGATGGCCAGCCCTCGGCCACGGCCGGGTGCCGGCCCGGGCCGGGGCCCGGTGGCCGGTCGGGGCAGCTCGGCAGCGCGGTCCCGGACGCTGATCCGGATCGCTCCGGCCTGCCGGGTGGTGGTGACGTCCAGCTCGGTGCCGGCGTGTTCGACCGCGTTGCTGACCAGCTCGGAGCCGATCACCATCGCCTCGTCGACCAGAGTGGTCAGCTGCCACGAGCGGCAGGCACCGCCGATCAGCCGGCGGGCCTGTCCCGGTGAGTGCGGGTGCGGGGGCAGGTACTCGTGCCACCGGTACGGCGACCTCGGAGCGGATTCGACCAGTTTGGTGGCGTCGATCACGCTGTCCTGCACACTCACCAGACCGCTGATGCTGTGCCGGGCGAGCCGGCCGGTGGGTGAGTCGGGCCGGGCGCACAGGTGCACCACCGGACGGTGGCTGGCGTCGCCGCCCTGGACGATGGCGAAGACCCGCAGCCCGATCGGGCTGGCCACGGTCACCTCGTCCAGCTCGACGAGCAGCGCCAACGGCTCCTCCAGCAGGCAGCGGCGCAGCACCGGGGCGAGCCGGACCAGTTCGGTGTCGGTCAACGCACCGGTCAGCCGGACCCGGGTGACACCGTTGGCGAAGTCACGCGTCACCAGCCAGGTGAGGGTGTTCACCCGTGGTTCCCGTTGTCCGGTCTACCACCGTAGACGGTTCCGGTGTGGTCCTGCGGCGCGATGCCCAGCAACGGCGCGACTCCGGTCACCCGCAGCACCCGGGCGACGATCGGCCGCGGGTTGCGGACGATCAGGATCTGGCCCTGGCCGGCGGCCGCATGGTGCGCGTCGACGAGTTCCTTGACCGCACTCGAATCGATCAGTGTGACGGCCTCCAGGTCGACGACGATCCAGGTCGCCTGCTGCCGGTCGACCGCCCGAACGGCGGTGCTGAGCTCTCCGGTGGCGGTCATGTCCAGCTCGCCGGAGGCTTCGATGACGCAGTGCCCGGCTTCGGGTGACGACACCCGGATCTCGTGCATGCTGGCTCCGTCTGGCGGGTCGCGACTCCGACCTGCGGTGGCGCCCGTGGGCCCGCGCGGCGGAGTTGGGCTGCTCGAAGCGCCCAGCCTACGCGACGCCACCCGAATGCTGGGGACAGACCGGGAGACCGCCGACCCAGGTTAGCGGATAACCTAGTCGGCCCTCACACTAAGTGAGAAATCGTTGACTGGATTTTATTTCGGTCGATACGATCCGGGCGCCGTGGGACCAGTGTTCCCAAGTTCACGAGGAGTCCCCATGCCCGTATTCACCCGCCTGCCGGAGATCGTCCCCACACTGTTCCGCGTGGTGGTCGGTCTGCTGTTCACGCTGCGCGGTGCCGCCTCGATCTTCGGGATCTTCGGCGGCTTCCGGGGCACCGGCGAGGCACTGGAGATCGGCGTCTGGCCCGGCTGGTGGGCCGCGCTGATCCAGCTTGTCGGCGGCCTGTTGGTCCTCACCGGACTCGGTACCCGGGTGGCCGCCGTCATCTGCTCCGGATCGATGGCGTACGCCTACTTCGTGGTCCATCAGCCGGATGCGCTGCTCCCGCAGAACAACGGCGGCGAGCTCGCCGCGCTGTTCTGCTGGGCGTTTCTGCTGGTGGCCGCGCTGGGGCCAGGCCGGTACTCGCTCGACGCCATGCTGGCTCGACGCCGTACGGCCGCCGTTGCCGCCCCGGAGCCGGCGACCGTCTGACCACACGGCGGTAGCCGGAACCCGGCAAGACCGGTACGGCCCGGCGGACCAGTCAAGGTCCGCCGGGCCGTACCGTTTCTCAGGGCGCTTCTCAGCACTGCTTCTCAGTGCTGTCGAACCGGGCGGCTCACAACCGGGCGCACTGCCCGGACACCGGGCCCTGCACCGTGTTTACCCGGTCCTCGTCGACCGGCATCGGGCTGTTGCCCTGGCAGTGCAGCGGGCCACGAATCGTGTTCCCCGCAACGACCACCGGCAACTCGTCGTGCTTGTTGTTGACCAGCCGGACCGGACCGGAGATGTCAGCGCCGTCCAGCCGCAGACCGCCGTCACCGCCAGTCACCTCCAGCGGGCCTCGGATGGTCATCCCGGTCAGCGTCACCGCCCCGGTCGCCCGCAGCAGGGCCAGCGGCCCGGAGACGCTCGTACCGGTGAAGCTCACCGCCGCCGGACGGTTCGCGGTGAGCGGACCGTTGACCGCACCGTCGGTGGCGATCAGCGTCGCCCCCGGGCGGACCGTGACCGGACCGTTGACCGTCGCCGACTCCAGGCAGTAGGTCATCTCCGCCTTGACGATCAGCCCACCGTCGTGCGTGCCGGTGACCGTCACGTCGCAGGTCGGTTCGGGCTGGCCGATCGCCGACCGCGACTCGGGGTCCGCGGTGATCGGCGAGTTCTCGGCGAAGTACGCGACCAGCATGGTCAGGTCGTTGTCACCGGTGGTGGAGGTGTCGGTGCCGTCGGCCAGGGTGGTGAAGTTGTCGCCACCCGCCGCCAGGAACGAGTTGACCGTGACCCGGTAGGTCCCGGTCGGCGACACCGGCTGACCGTTGAGGGTCATCGAGGTGATCCGCTCGCCCTGCGGCAACGTCGGGTCGTACGTGTAGAAGAAGCCCTCCGACACGCCGAGCCACAGCAGCGGACGCGACGCCCCGGCCGGCTGCCACTGCTCCTCCAGCACCTGCTTGACCTGGGCACCGGTGTAGGTCCGGGTGACCATGTCGTTGGCGAACGGCTGGGTCGAGAACGCCTCCGCGTAGGTGATCACCCCGTCCTCGCCGTACAGCAGGTCGGCGCGCAGCCCACCCGGGTTCATGAAGGCGATCTGCGCACCACCCCGACCCGGCTCCCGGGTCCCGGCGAGCTGAACGTCGGCGATGAAGTTGCCGAGCACCGACTCCTTGCCCCGGTCCTCGTTGCCGTTGGTGTATGCCCGGGTGATGTCGGCGGTGACCGAACCCAGCGGCTGCTGGCCGAGCACGTCGGCGTTGGCCTTCGCCGCCGCCACGATGTCGGCGACCTCCTGGTTCACCGGCGCGCCGACCACGTCGACGATCTCGACGGTGTCCGTCTCGACCGTCCCCGCCTCGGCGTCCACCTGCAGCACCACCCGGCCGAGCTTCTTGCCGTAGTCCTCGGCCTGCAGCACCGGCCGGGTCTCGTCGGTGCCGGGCACCGGCACCTCGAAGGCGTACGGCTGGTGGGTGTGCCCGCTGAAGATGACGTCGATCTCCGGCACGGTCCGGGTGAACGGGCCGAACACCGGGTCGTTCATCAGCGCCTCGGGCGAGTCGATGTGCTCGGTGGCCGCGCCCTCGTGGGTGAGCAGCACCACCACGTCCGCCTCGCCGTTGCTCTCGTCGCCGTCCTTGAGCGCGGTGGCGACCAGGTCGGCCTCGGGTGCCGGCGGGCGGAAGGTGAGCCCGGCGATGCCGTCCGGGCTCACCAGCGAGCCGGTCTGCTCGGTGACCACACCGATGTAGCCGACCCGGATCCCGCCGATCTCCTGCACGTGGTAAGCCGGCAGCGCCCGCTCGTCGTCGCGGTACACGTTGGCACCCAGGTACGGGAAGTCCGAACGCGGGATGACCCGGTCGGTCAGGTCCACCATGCCCTTGTCGAACTCGTGATTACCGACCGCAGCCACGTCGAGACCGGCCGCGTTGAGCGCGTCGAGGGTCGGATTGTCGTCGTCGATCGCCGAGATGAACGTCGACGCTCCGATGTTGTCTCCGCCGGAGACGAACACCGTGTTCGGATTGGCCGCCCGGTACTGGTCGACCAGCCCGGCCACCTGGGCCGCACCGCCGACCGGTTGGCCGTCGACCGTACCGACGGATTCGAGCCGGCCGTGGAAGTCGTTGATCCCCAGCAGCTGCAGCTCGACCGGACCGTCGGCGCCGGTGTCCAGCCCGATGATCATCGGGTTGTGGTCGCTGGCCCGGAACGGACCCGGGTCGAAGAAGGTCGGGAAGCCGTTGTACTGGAAGGCGTACGACTCGACCGCGTTGATCTGCCAGACGTCGGCCCCGGTGACCCGGGTGGCCAGCGACGGCGAGGCCAGCGCGTGGTCCAGCGAACCCGACTCACCGGCGAACACGTAGGTGCTGCGTCCGGTGTCGTTCAGGTTGACGTAGTCGGCGTCGTAGAGGGCCCGCATCGGGTCCTCCTGGGTGTACGAGTTGAAGTCGCCGAGCAGCAGCACGTTGTCGCTGCCGCTGTCGGCGACCAGCCCGTCGACGAAATCGGCCAGCGCGGCGGCCTGCCGGGTCCGGTCACCGTTGTACGCGCCCTGTCCGTCACCGGTGTCGACGTTGTCGCCGGTCGGCGGCGTCGAGGTGCTCTTGGACTTGAAGTGGTTGGCCACCACGGTGAAGGTCAGCTCGTCGGCGGTGAAGGTCTGCGCGATCGGCTCCCGCGCGTTGAACCAGACGCTCTCGTCGTCGACCGACCGGGACGGCCCGACCGGGGTCACCGCAGCCGGCTTGAAGATGATCGCGTTGCTGATGAAGTCCTGCTGGGCGGTGCCCGGCAGGTCCGCCGGGGAGCGGACGTAGTCCCAGGTACCGGCACCGTCGGCGGCGTTCAGCGCGCCGACCAGCCGGATCAGGGCCTTCTCCGGCTCGCCCGGCGCGAACCGCACCGAGTTCTCGATCTCCTGCAGGCCGACCACGTGCGCGTCCAGCGCGGTGATCGCCGCGACGATCTTCGCCTCCTGCTTGGCCAGCGCGGCCTCGTCCGCCGCACCACGCGCGTCGCCGCCGAAGTGGACGAAGTAGTTCAGCACGTTGAAGCTGGCCACCCGGATGTCGCCACCGACGGACGCCGGGGCGGCGGTACGCGGGTTGGTCGCCTTGAACGTGGTCCGCTCGGCGGCCGGCGTGTCCGCGTCGACCGGCAGGGTGGGCTGCAGCCGCCACTCGTCGAAGCCGTACGACAGCACGCTCGGCCCGAACGCCTCGACCGAGTCGCCGACCCGCAGCGGCTGGTCCGGCGAGACGTACGGCGGGGCGATGCCGGCGCTGGCCAGGTTGGTGGTCCGGGCGTCGTCGACCAGGATCCGGTTGAGCAGGTTGTCGGTGGCGATCTGCTCGGCCTGGGCGCTGCCCGGCTGCGCCACGTCGGTCGGGATGACCGCCGGGGTGTCACCGGCGGTGAGTACGACCTCGCCGTACCGGTTGGTGTTGTAGACCTCGGCGACGGCGTAGTCGCCGACCGGGGCCACCAGCATCGACTCGACGGACTCCCGGTCGCCGGCGGCCAGCGGCAGGGTCAGCGCGACCGGCGCGGGCAGCGGGTTGTCCCGGTCGCAGACCTGCACGTCGGGCCGCGCGCCGATGCTCACCTGGGTCAGTCCGAAGTACTCCCCGGCGTTGCCGGTGACCCGTACGCGGTCGCCGATGGTGACACCCGGGTGGTTGGCCGGTTCGCCGGTCAGGTAGACGAAGAGGCCGTCGCTGGCGGTGCCGGCGGCAACCGTACGGGACCCACCGGTGCCGGCGGTCTGCAGGTAGACGCCGTTGTAGCCGCCGACGCGGTGGTCGGCGACGACGATGCCTTCGACGGTGACCTCGGTGCCGGCCAGCGGCGTGCTGTCACCGGTGCCCTGCACCTCGGCGATGCTGTGCGTCACCGCGACGTCGCAGCCCAGCTCGGGGTCAGGGTCCGGGTCGCCGCCACCGGCCCCGTTGCGGACGCCGAAGGTGTCGGCGGCCGGCTGCTGCCAGTCGCCGTCGACCTTCTGCAGCGAGTGCCCGACCGGGGTGTCGGAGGTCTCGGCGACGCCGATGTCGACGCTGGTCGCACCGTCCGCCGGGCCACCGGCCGCAGTCAGGGTGCCTTCGTAGCTGAGGAACTCGACGACGGCGCCGGCCGGGTCGACCAGGGCCACCCCGTCCGGGGACCCGTTCTGGATCCCGTTGGCGGGGTATCCGGCGACGGCGACACCGGCGGCGGCGACCGTGCCGCCGAGCGTACGGGTGTCGTAGACGGTGCCGTTGGATCCGTTGTAGAGGACGATCTGCCAACCGGTCAGGTCGAAGTCGACCGGTGCCTCGATCTCGATCGCCTCGCCGGTGTCGGTGCCGGCGTTGTCGTAGTGGATCTCGCTGATGAACGGGTCACCGGCGGCTGGTGCGGCCATGGCGGCGGCGCTGCCGGGCACGCTGAGCGCGCCGGCCCCCACGACCGCGGTGATGATTTTCCAGGTGGCTATGCGTCTGTGCTGGCGCATGTAGGCGTTCCTCCGGTCAGAGGGTGAGTCCAGTAAATCTAGGAGACGCGGGTTTCGAAGCACAGACGGGTCGGTGGTGACCCGTTAAACATTCGGGTCCCGTTACCCCTTCGTGACAAGGGACGGTTCGGCGACGCCCCAGGTCAGGACATCGATCGTTCATCTCGACGTCGCCGTCAGGTCGCACACGCGTTCGCGGGCGGTCCCGGTCCGCTGCATACCGTCCCGGGTGCCGGCGACGCCGTCCAGCCCGGACCCGTCCCTGGCAGATCCGGTCCGCACGCCGCACACGGTATGGCACCGGACCGGGCGGCCCGCTTCCGACCGAGCGAGGATCGACATGTCAATCGACCATGACAGCCACGTCCACACCGACCCGGACGACATCAGCTCGAACCCTTCCGGCAACCGTCCGTTCCACGAGGTGCTCGCCGCCCGTGCCGGCCGCCGCGACATCGTCCGCGGCGGTACGGTGATCGCCGCCGCGGCCTTCCTCGGTGCGGCCGGCGGCGCTCTCGGCACCGACACGCCGGCCAGCGCCGGTGGCCACGGGCACGGGCGTGGCAAGGGCAGGCCCGGCCGACGTGGTCTGCTCGGTTTCGACCCGGTACCGCCGAGCACCGACGACGCCATCACCGTCCCGCCGGGCTACACCGCCGACGTGCTCATCCCGTGGGGCACCCCGCTGCGCAGCCGGGGTCCGGCCTGGCGCAAGGACGCCACGAACACCGCCGGTGACCAGGCCGAGCAGGTGGGCAGCCACCACGACGGCATGCACTTCTTCCCGCTGGGGCGCGGCCCGCTGGGTAGCCGTCGCGGCCTGCTGGTGCTCAACCACGAGTACGTCGACCGGACCCTGCTCTACCCCGACGGCGACGCGGAGATGACCCGGGAAAAGGTCGACAAGGCGCTCGCCGGCCACGGGGTCAGCGTCGTCGAGGTGGAGCTGTCGCGGGGCCGGTGGCGCAACGTCGACTCGCGGTTCAACCGCCGGGTGACCGGCACCACCCCGGTCGCCTTCTCCGGACCGGTGTCCGGCCGGCACCCGGCGCTGCGCGCGAACAACCCACCGATGGGTACGTTGAACAACTGCTCGCACGGGGCCACCCCGTGGGGCACCTACGTGACCTGTGAGGAGAACTGGAACGGGTACTTCGGCACCGAGGATCCGCAGTGGTCGCCGACGCCGGAGCAGGCCCGGTACGGGGTCAACGCCGCCGGGTTCGGCTACCGTTGGCACCTGGCCGACCCGCGCTTCGACGTGGCGCGCAACCCGAACGAGTTGCACCGCTTCGGGTGGATGGTCGAGATCGACCCAATGAACCCGCGGTCCACCCCGGTGAAGCGGACCGCACTCGGCCGGTTCAAGCACGAAGGTGCCACCTTCTGGGAGTCGCGCGGTCGGGTCGTCGTCTACAGCGGCGACGACCAGGACGGCGAGTACCTCTACAAGTTCGTCGGTGACGGTCCGTGGCGGATGCAGCGGGCGCTGGGCCGCAGCCCGTTGGACCACGGCACGCTCTACGTCGCCCGGTTCGACGACGACGGCAAGGGCGTCTGGCTGCCACTGGAGCACGGAAAAGGTCCACTCACCAGGGCGAACGGCTGGCAGGACCAGGCCGACGTGCTGCTGCGGACCCGGGAGGCCGCCGACGCGGTCGGCGCCACCGCGCTGGACCGCCCGGAGTGGGTGGCGGTCAACCCGAAGAACAACGACGTCTACCTGACCCTGACCAACGGCACCGGCTGGCCCGGTGAGGTGAACCCGCGCACCCCCAACCCGTACGGGCACATCGTCCGCTGGCGGGAACGCGGCTGCGACAACACCGCTACCAGCTTCGAGTGGGACGTGTTCATGCTGGCCGGTGACCCGGCGTACGACCCGCAGGTGCGGCTCGACGAGACGAACATCTTCGGCTCGCCGGACGGGATCTGGTTCGACGGCGACGGGCGGCTGTGGATTCAGACCGACGTGTCGAACTCGACGCAGAACCGGCCGGACCGGGGACACGACAACATCGGCAACAACGCGATGCTGGCCGCCGACCCGCGTACCGGGGAGATCCGGCGGTTCCTGGTCGGCCCGCGCGGCGCGGAGATCACCGGGGTGGTCACCACCCCGGACCAGCGGACCATGTTCATCAACGTGCAGCATCCGGGCGAGTCCACGACGTACTGGGGCAGCCCGACGCCGGAGGACCCGCGAGCGGTGAGCAACTGGCCCGACTTCGACCCGGCTGGCCGGCCCCGGTCGGCGACCGTGGTCATCCGCAAGGCCGACGGCGGGGTCATCGGCAGCTGACCGCCCCTGTCCACCCCTGCTCATCATTCGAGCCCGACGTACGGGCTCCGGGAGCCGCGGCCGATCTCGCCGACCGGTCGCGGCTCCCGTCGTATCCCGCCAGGACTACCCCCTCGACCGCATCGGAGCCCAGGCATGCGTACCCGAAGAAACCCGGCGGTGCTCGCCACCGCCACCACCGCCGCTGTCCTCTGCGCCGCCGTCGCGCTGACCGTTGCGCCCCCCGGTGGCGCGGCGGCCGGTCACCGTCCCGTCGGAGGCGGATCCGCCGTCTTCGACCGCACCGCCACCTACCCGGTGTTCCACAACCGACCGGCCGGCGAGGACCCGACGGCCGAGACCGTCGCGGAGATCTCCACGGTCAGCCCGGACGGTCGGACGATGATCTACACCGACGCCGCCGGGCGGCGGGTCGGGTTCCTCGACATCACCGACCCGCGCAACCCCCGCAGTCTCGGCACCCTCTCGCTGGCCACGCTCGGCAACGCCGAGGACGAGCCGACCTCGGTCGCGGTGGTCGGCCGGTACGTGCTGATCGTCGTCAACACCAGCGTCAGCTACACCGCGCCGTCCGGCCGACTCGACGTGGTCGACCTGGCCAGCCGTACCCGGGTGCGCAGCATCCCACTCGGCGGCCAGCCCGACGCCATCGAGGTCAGCGACAACGGCCGTTACGCGGCGATCGCGATCGAGAACGAGCGGGACGAGGATGCCACCCCGCTCGGCGGCGACGAAGGCGACCTGCCGCAGCCGCCGGCCGGGTTCCTGCAGATCGTCGACCTGACCGGTCGCCACCCGGCAACCTGGTCGACCCGTACGGTGTCGCTGACCGCGGCCGATGGCAGCGCGCTGCCCGGTCTGGTCGCCGCCGGGCTGGACACGCCGGCCGACCCGGAGCCGGAGTACGTGTCGATCAACGGTCGTGACCAGGTCGCGGTGACCCTGCAGGAGAACAACGGGGTGGTGCTGGTCGACCTGCGCAGCGGGCGGATCACCAAGGCGTTCAGCGCCGGGACCGCCACGGTGACCGGCATCGACACCGCCGACGACGGGGTCATCGACCTGACCGGCGCGTTCACCGGCCTACCCCGGGAACCGGACGCGGTGGCCTGGATCGACGACCGCTACCTGGCGACCGCGAACGAAGGGGACTGGAAGGGCGGCACCCGGGGCTGGTCGATCTTCGACAGCCGGACCGGCCGGGTGGTCTGGGACGCCGGTAACTCCTTCGAACACCTGGCGGTGCGCCACGGGCTGCACAACGACAACCGGGCCGACAACAAGGGCACCGAACCGGAGGGCATCGCGGTCGCCACGTTCGGCCGCACCCGGTACGCCTTCATCGGCTCCGAACGGAGCAACTTCGTCGCCGTCTACGACCTGACCAGACCGACCAGGCCGGTGCTGCGCCAGGTGCTGGCGACGACCAACGGCCCGGAGGGGCTGCTGCCGATCCCGTCCCGCGGCCTGCTCGCGGTCTCCAGTGAGGTCGACGACGCCGAGGCCGGGGTACGCGCTGCGGTGAACCTGTTCCGGCTGGGTACGGGCACCCCGTCGTTCCCGACGCTGGTCTCGCAGACCAGCGGCTGGGGCCCCGACCGGGCGCCGATCGGCTGGGGCGGGCTCGGCGCGCTCACCGCCGTTCCCGGCAAGCGACACCAGCTGTACGCGGCGAGCGACGCCCTCTACTCGCCGACCCGGATCTACACCATCGACACCCGACGCAGCCCGGCGCGGATCGTCGACGATCTGGTGGTCCGTGACGCGTCCGGCGAGCCGGCCGGCTACGACGCCGAAGGCCTGTTCGCCCGGCCGCAGGGCGGCTTCTGGCTGGTGTCGGAGGGTGCGACCGGTGCCGCCAACCAGCTGGTCCGGCTGGACCGCTCGGGGGTGACCCGACAGGTCGTGTCCCTGCCCGACGAGGTGGCCACCGGGCTCGGCAGCCAAGGGCTGGAGGGGGTGACCGCGCTGACCGACCGGCGTGGCCGGGAGCAGGTGTGGGTGGTGTTGCAGCGGGGCGTGGCCGGTGATCCGGCCGGGGTGGTCCGGCTCGGCCGCTACGACGTACGCGGCGGCACCTGGGCCTGGTTCGGATACCAGCTGGAGAGCACCGATGTCGCCGGCGACTGGATCGGCCTGTCCGAGATCACCTCGGTCGGCGACGGCCGGCTCGCGGTGATCGAGCGGGACAAGCTCAGCGGGCCGGCCGCCCGGGTCAAGCGGATCTACACGGTCGACGTACCGACCGGCGACCCGGCCCCCGGCCGGTTGCCGGTGCTGCCGAAGCGGCTCGCCTACGACGTGCTGCCCGACCTGCGGGCCGGCAACGGGTGGACGCAGGAGAAGCTGGAAGGGCTCACCGTCGGCGGGGACCGGCAGGTGTACGTGGTCACCGACAACGACGGGGCCCAGGACGCCACCGGCGAGACGGTGTTCCTCCGGCTCGGCTCGGCCGACCGGGTGTTCGGTCGGGGTCGACGCTAGTCCGGCCCCGGGTCGCCGGCGGGTCCGGCACCGGGTCGCGGGCGTGGCACCTACGGTCGCGCCCGCGACACCGGGCTGTCGACCCAGCCCAGATCAGGGTCTGTCGGCTCAGGTCAGGTCACGCAGGATCTGGTGGAGCAGGTCCTGGGTACGGGCGGGCGGGTCGGCCTCGACGCAGAGCCGCTCCATCGCGGCGGCGTAGTGGTCGACGTCCTCCCGCTTGTCCAGGTAGATCGCGCTGGTCAGTTGTTCGATGTAGATGATGTCGGGCAGGTCCTGGTCGGCGAAGCGCAGGATGGTGAAGGCTCCGCCGGCGGCCGCGTGCCCGCCGGCGTCGAACGGCACGACCTGCAGCCGTACGTTCGGTAGCTTGGTCGCCTCGATCAGGGCGCTGATCTGGTCGCGCATCACGGCCTGGCCGCCGATCGGCCGCCGCAGCACCGCTTCGTCGATCACCGCCCACAGGTTCGGTGGCTGCGGCCGACGGAGCAGATCCTGACGCTCCATCCGCAGCTCGACCCGGCGTTCCACTTCGTCGGCCGGGGCCCGACCGTGTCCGAGTAGGACCACCGCACGGGCGTAGTCGCGGGTCTGCAGCAGGCCGGGTACGAACTGGACCTCGTAGCTGCGGATCATCTTGGCGGCCGCCTCCAGCCCCAGGTAGGACTGGAACCAGCTGGGCAGGATGTCGCCGTACCGGTGCCACCAGCCGGGCGTGTTCGCCTGCCGGGCGAGCCCGAGCAGCGCTGTGCGTTCCCGCGAGTCGGTCACCCCGTAGAGGGTGAGCAGGTCGGTGACGTCGCGTTCCTTGAAGCCGACCCGGCCGAGCTCCATCCGGCTGATCTTCGATTCGGAGGCGCGGATGTGCCAGCCGGCTGCCTCCCGGCTCACTCCCTGGCTCTCCCGGAGCCGCCGCAACTGCGCGCCGAGCAGCATCCGCAGCACGGTCGGCCCAGTCGCCGATCCGCCATCTGGCTGGGCCGTCATCGTCACCCACCGACCTCCGGACACCGTCACGTCGTATGGCAGCTACTCTTGGCGAGTAAGCATGCCATGACCTGAGGGTGATCCCTAAGGCCCCGTCGGTCCGGTCCGACCAGTGGACACCGCCGGCCCGGACGGTCGTCACCGATTACACCCAGGGATCGGTAGCCGTTCCGGATCGGCCCAGCGGATCAGGCCCCCCGGCGGGATCGATCCTAGCGAATCAGGTCGTCGAAGTCACCGTCCCGGGCGCCAAGGATGAACGCCTCGATCTCGGCACGGGTGTAGATCAGCGCCGGACCGTCCGGGAAGCGGGAGTTACGCAGAGCAATCCCGCTGCCACCGGGCAGCCGGGCAAGCTCGACGCAGTTCCCGCTGGGGTTGCTGCGGCCACTCTTGCGCCAGGCGAGGGTCGGCAGGTCGGTAATTGGAACGTCACTATCCGGCTTATGCATACATACAATCCAAATCGGACATTGTCGCAACAGACGTAGGACTCCAGGGTCAGCCGCGCCTCGTCGCGGAAGGGTCAAATGCACGTGCATCTGCTCTTGCGCCTGCAAGGTATTGCGAGCATGATAGCGCACGTGAACTTGTATCCGGCGGTTTACCCACCGTGATGAATAATCGGACATTCGATGACATCACCCCCGATAAGGCCAGGGGCGGCGTAGACGATGATGCACGCAGAGTCACCAATCTGCGGGCCGGTCAGCTGCCTCCGGCGTCATCCGACGGCAGCAGCCACGAGACACACCGCGCGCAGCGAGACAGGAGGGCGATGAGCATGCCGGCTCCCATCCTCAACCCCAACCAACGCGACCCCCGGGACGTCTACCCGACCGACCGGTACCAGCCGTCCGACCCGGTCTGGGTCTACCGCGGCGGCACCTGGTGCGCCGGGATCGTCGAGACCGCCTCAGCCGGCGCGGCGACCGTCACCTACCGCCCCACCGGCTCGCGTGGCACCGGGGTGGACACCATCACCGCGCCGTACGTGCTGCCACGGGCCGAGACCGACCCGATGCTGGACCGGGTGCACCGTTGACGGTCGCCCGCCCACCGGACGGCCCCGACCGCCCCGCCGGTCGCCCGACTCAATATCGCGCCGCTGACGTGCACAAAGTCACCACTCAGTAGGCGAAAAACTACACAGGGATTGACAGCAATCAGAGCAGCCGCGAGAATTTGCGAGCATTGTGGATCACCGGCGGCGCGGTGAATAGGCCACTCCGCCGGCACGGTATTGCGACACCGTACCCATGCCCGGAAGCCACCAGAAGGGCTGCCCTGTGTCTGATGGCGCACTATGCCTACCCTATCCGGAGCTGCTGCCGGCGAACCGGCACCGACTCCGCGCGGCGATCGCCGACGGCCCCCACACCTCGGCCCCGGAGCCGCTCGACAGCGTTACGTCGGGCGGCCGGGTCGACCCAGCATCCGTCGACTACCAGGAAGTCGACTACCAGGAACATGACCGCTACTTCCAGATCCGCCGTACCCGCCAAACGCCGGAATCGGCGTTTCTCCACGCCTTGGCAATAGCGCATTTGGCAGTTCGAGAAAACGTCGACGAAAATGGGCTTTCCCAGCTCAGCGACGGTTACATCGCCCAGCTGTGGCTCGGGCTGGAAAGCCTGTACCGGTACGCGGGCCACGACATCGGCAACCAGCCGACCGGCGTTTTCGACCAGCCCGTCGAACGCCCGCTGCGCCACCCGCAGTCGGACGGTACGGACCCGGATGACTCCGACGCCGCCGCCGACCGTTGGCTGATCGGTCACCAGTTCTTCTTCACCCTGATGCAGGGGGCGATCACCGGGCTGAACTGCTTCCTCGGTGCCAGCGCCGACGGCGACGAGGCCGAGGCGCGCGCCGCGCTGCGGGTCGCCACGGCGTTCATGCGCAGTTCGGCGGCGGCCTTCCGATTCACCTCGGACTTCTCACCGGTCGACTACGAGCGACTGATCCGTCCGGCGATGGCACCACCTGCGGTGCGGGCCGGCTTCAGTGGACTGCAGACCCGCGACCACGCCCACCTCATGGCGCTGTTCACCGAGGTCCGCGCGATGCGGTCCAAGATCGGCCCGGCCCGATTGGGTAGCGCCTTCGACGAGTTCGTCGAAGCGACCGTCGAGGCGTACGAGGCGCACCAACTGATCTGCGCCCGGTTCGGCGGCGATGTGCTGCCCAGCCTGCGGATGGCCGCCCGGTCGGCGGGGCGCAGCACGTCTCCGGGGGTGCAGGTGGTACGGCAGATGATGCGGGCCCGGCTGTTCGCGCTGCACGGCAGCCACCGGGACCGGACCGACGGGGGCGGGACACCCGGTGGGCCCGAGTGCGGGACGCCGGACACCGGTCCGGGTGGCCACGGAGGCGGAACGCCCGGCGCGGACGCCGGTGGGCAGGTCGACCAGCCGGCCGGCGGTGACCGGTGCTGAACGAGCGTACCCAGGTCGGCGTCATCGGCGCCGGACCGGCCGGGATGCTGCTGGCGGTGCTGCTGCGCCGGGCCGGGGTGGACTGCGTGGTGCTGGAGCGTCGGGACCGCGAGTACGTCGCCAACCGTGCCCGGGGCGCCACCGTGGAGCACCGGGTGGTCGACCTGCTGCGCCGGCACGACCTGGCCGGCAACCTGCTGCGGACCGGCGCGGTCGAGGACGCGGTGGAGTTCCGGCTCGGCGGGCGGCGCTACCCGGTCCGCTACGAGCCGCTGGCGGGCGGCCGCAGCCACTACATCTACCCGCAGCAGTTCCTGGTCCGCGATCTGGTCGACGCCTACCTCGCCGACGGCGGTGACCTGCGGTTCGAGACCGCGGCGGAGGCGATCGACGACCTGACCGGGCAGCCCCGCATCCGGCTCGCCGACGGCCGTGAGCTGCGCTGCGACGTGGTGGCCGGCTGCGACGGCGAGTACGGCGTCGCCCGGCGGGCCATCCCCGCCGGGGCGCTGCGTTGCGCCGACTACCAGTACGACTACGCCTGGCTGTCGGTGCTCGCCGAAGCCCCGCCGTCCAGCGACTGCGTGATCAACGCCCTGCACGAGTCCGGGGCCTGCGTACATGTCCGCCGGACGCCGACGGTCAGCCGGTTCTACCTGCAGTGCGGGCGGGACGAGACCCGGGCGGACTGGCCGGACGAGCGGATCTGGAAGGAGGTCCGGATCCGGCTGGCCCTGGACGAGCCGTGGACGCTGCACACCGGGCCGGTCACCGACACCGGCACCGTCCGGATGCGCAGCCTGGTCTGCGACCCGATGCGGTACGGGTCGTTGTTCCTCGCCGGCGACGCCGCGCACATCGTTCCGCCGGTCGGTGGCAAGGGCTTCAACCTGGCCCTGGCCGACGCGCAGGAGCTGGCGCTGGGGCTGATCGAGCGGTTCACCACCGGCGACCACCGCCGGTCGGACGCCTACTCGCAGCACCGGCTGGCCCGCATCTGGCGGGCCCAGGAGTTCGTGCACTGGATGATGGACCTGGTGAACACCCCCGGGTACGGCACGGCCGACGCGGCGTTTCTGCACCGGGTGCAGGCGGCGCGGCTGACCCGGTTGGTCGACTCACCGGCCTACCTGGCCGCGTTCCTGGAGGACTACGTCGGGTGGTGGTGACTGAGGACGTTCGTCGCCCGCCACGTCGCACCGGTGCCGAAGACCAGTTCCTGCCCCGGGCCGACGTGGCGCGGGCCGGCCAGCGGGCTGTACGACTCGCTGGTCCACAGCGGCACTCCGGCGTACCGCAGCTGCTGGGTCCAGATCACCCCGGTCAGCCGCCCGGCGGCGGTCGCGGTGAGCCGTACCCGGTCGGGGAATCCGTCGAACGACGACGCCTGGTAGTCCACCGTCACCCAGTCCTCGGCGGCGGTGAGCAGCCGCACGTCGCCTCGCGGGAAGCGCAGCGCGCCGGACCGGGTCGGCGACCGCCAGGCCGGGACGACCCCCTTGGCCGGCCGGGCGGCGCGCATCGCGACCCCGTCGCGGACCGCGTCCACCAGCGGCTGGAAGTCCCAGCCGTACGCGCCCTGCAGCGTCTCGGTGGCCTGGGCCAGGTCGACCAGCTCGGTCGGCAGGTCCCAGTCCAGCCGGTCGCAGCCGGTGGCCAGGTAGCGCACCTCGCCGGGCAGCACCCGGCAGTCGGCCGTGCCGAACCGGCGACGCAGCTCGACGACCAGCCGGGAGCGCTCCTCGTCCAGCAACGGGTTGTTGGTGTGGATCATGCCGAGCAGCACGTCGAACCGGCCGCCGAGGTCCTCCGGGTCGAGATCGGCGAGGTCGGACTCGACGAAGGCGATCCGGTCGGCGACCCCGTTGTGCCGGGCGATCCGCTCGGCCATGCCGACATGGTGCCGGTCGACCGCGACCACCTCGGCGGCGCCCGCGTCGGCGGCGATCAGCGCGAGCAGTCCGCTGCCGGTGCCGGCGTCGAGCACCCGGTCACCGGGCCGCACCGCGCTGCGGACCGCGCGCTGCACGTTGTGCCCGCGGTCGATGCTCAGTAGCAGTCGCAGGTGCAGCTCCGGCGTGAACGGGATGTCCGTCGGCCCAGCCATCGGTGAACTCCCTCTCGCGAAACCGGATCAATCACGATAAATTATCCATTGTCGACTCATGTGTCAACCGGAAGGTTCCTCGGTGCGCGTCCTGTTCACCAGCCCGCCCGGAGTCGGGCATCTCTTCCCCACCGTGCCGCTGGCCTGGGCGTTGCGGGCCGCCGGCCA
This sequence comes from Micromonospora sp. Llam0, assembly GCF_003751085.1. Lineage (NCBI taxonomy): Bacteria > Bacillati > Actinomycetota > Actinomycetes > Micromonosporales > Micromonosporaceae > Micromonospora > Micromonospora sp. Llam0. The sequence goes on from NZ_RJJY01000001.1 coordinate 5,563,479, forward strand.
CGACGTACTGGTCGGCACCGCCGCCGAAGGACTGGCCGGCGCGGCCCAGGCCGGTCTGCCGGCGGTGGACGTCGCCCCCGGCGCCCCGATCGCCGCCGTGTTCGGCACCGGCACCGGCACCACCGCCGAACTGGCCGCCCGGATGCGCGAGCGGGGCCGGCGGATCGCCGCTGCCGGCAGCCGTACCGACCCGTTGCTGCTGGAGACCTTCGGGCGGGTCTCCGACCTGATGGCGGACGGCACGCTGACATTGGCTCGCTGGTGGCGGCCGGATCTGGTGGTGCACTCCCGGCTCCATCCGGCCGGGCTGCTGGCCGCCCGCGCGCTGCGGGTGCCCGCCGTCGAGCACGGATTCAACCTGTTCCGCGAGGAGGCGCTGGCCGCCCGGTTCCTGCCGTACCTGGCGGCGGCGTACGAGCGCAACGGCGTACCGCTGGAACTGCCCGACCGGGTGGTCCTGCACCTGGCGCCGGCGGAGCTGATGATCGGCGACGGCGACGGATGGTCGATGCGGTACGTACCGTACAACGCCGGCGGTGCGCTGCCGGACTGGCTGCGCCTGCCCACCGCGCGCCCCCGGGTGCTGATCACCCTCGGCACCGTGGTGCCGGCGCTGGCCGGGTTGACCGGTCTGCGCCGCACCATCGACGCCGCCGGGCAGACCGACGCGGACTTCGTGCTGGCCCTCGGCGCCGACGCCGACGTGGCCGCGCTCGGGCCGCTGCCGGGCAACGTCCGGCCCGCCGGCTGGCTGCCGCTGCACCAGGTGCTCGCCGGCTGCTCCGCCGTGGTGCACCACGGCGGCTCCGGGACGATGATGGGCGCGATCTGCTCCGGGGTACGGCAGCTGGTCCTGCCGCACGGCGCCGACCAGTTCGGCAACGCCGACCTGGTCCGACGGCACCGGCTGGGCCTGGGCTGCGCACCCGAGGAGGTGACCCCGCAGCTGCTCGCCGAACTGCTGGCCGAGGACGGTCCGGCCAGCGGGGTGGCGGACGCGGCCGAGCTGATGTCGAGGCTGCCGGCACCGGCCGAGATCGCCACCCGACTCGCACATCCGGGTGGAATCGACCGCCACGCCGATGAGCTTGCGGCACTGACTCCCGCCGCCGGCGGTTCGGCCGCACACTGGACCGATGGGTGACGTCGCCGCGGTGCTACTGGTCGATCCGGCGGGTTCCGTCCTGCTGCAGCTGCGGGACGGCAACGCGCCGAGCCATCCGCACGCCTGGTGCGTGCCGGGTGGGCACTGCGAGCCCGGGGAGACACCGGAGCAGACGGCGCTGCGCGAACTCGCCGAGGAGACCGGGTTGCGGCCCGAGCACGGGTTGCGGTTGTTCTGCCGCCGGCAGCTGAACCCACAGCGTACGGCGCATTACTACTTCGGCTCGACCCGTGCCCGGCAGTGCGACGTCCGGCTCGGCGAGGGTGCCGCGATGGAGTTTCTCCGGCCGGACCAGATCAGCGACGGCCGGCCGTTCGCTCCCGGCTCGGCGAGCCTGCTCGCCGAGTTCCTCGCCTCGCCGCACTACGCCTGGCGGGTCACCGCCCCGTATGATCCGCTCCATGATCCGGACCGGCGCCAGGTCCGCGCGCTCCACCACCAGGGCGGACGGTAGGTCGTTCCTCAAGTGGGCGGGCGGGAAGACCCGGTACGCCGCCGCCCTCGTCGCCGCCGCGCCGCCGTTCACCGGCAGCTACCGGGAGCCGTTCCTCGGCAGCGGGGCGGTCTTCTTCGAGCTGGCGCCGCAGCGGGCGGTGCTCAGTGACGCCAACCCGGAGTTGATCGTCTGTTTCCGGGAGGTCGCCCGCGACCCCGAAACGGTGATGCGGCTGCTGGACGAGCAACCGAACACGCCGGAGCACTTCGCGGCGGTCCGCCGCCGCTCGCCAGCGGACTGTTCCGATCTGGAACGCGCGGTCCGGGTGATCTACCTGAACAAGACGGCGTTCCGTGGGCTGTGGCGGGTCAACCGGCGGGGCGAGTTCAACGCACCGTACGGCGCCTACGACCGGCCGTACTACAACCGGCGGGTGCTGCTGGACGCCGCGCACGCGCTGGCCGGCGCCGAGCTGCGGGTGGCCGACTTCGCCGAGCAGCTCGACGAGGCCGCCGCCGGCGACTGGGTCTACCTGGACCCGCCGTACGTCCCGCTCGGCGGCTGGGCGGACTTTCGGCGGTACACCTCGACGCAGTTCGGGCCGGCCGATCACGTGCGGCTGCGGGACGCGATGGTACGGGCCAGCCGGCGCGGCGTCCGACTGACCCTGACCAACAGCGACACGCCGTTCGTGCGGGAGCTGTTCGGCGCGGATTTCCTGATCGCCCGGATGGCGACCCGCCGGGACATCAACCTGCAGTCGGCGAAGCGGGGCAGCTGGGATCTGCTCGTCACCAACTACCAGCTGCCGGACGGCGAATCAGCCCGGTAGGCCGGCGAGGGTGGCCCGGACAGCTTCGCCGAGCGACGTGGTGGGCCGGCCGATCAGCCGGGCGAGGTCGCCGCTGTCGGTGGTCAGGTCGCCCCGGGAGATGCCGACGTCGGAGGCGGCCAGCATGCTGGCGAACGCCTCCGGTACCCCGGCGTCGGTCAGCGCCTTGGCGTACACGTCGGCCGGAAGATCCTGGTAGCCGACCTCCCGCCCGCTGTGCCGGCTGATCTCGGCAGCCAGCTCGGCCAGGGTGAACGGCTCGTCGCCGCCGAGCTCGTAGACAGTGCCGGTGGCGACGGCGGGTGCCGGGGCGGTCAGCACCGCGGCGGCGGCGGCGGCGAAGTCGGCCCGGGTCGCGGCGGCGACCCGACCCGAACCGGCGGCGCCCAGCACGCTGCCGGTGGCGAGCGCCTGCGGCAGCACCGATCCGGTGTAGTTCTCCAGGTACCAGCCGTTGCGCAGCAGTACGTACGGCAGGCCGCTGTCCCGGATCATCTGTTCGGTGGCGAGGTGTTCGGCGGCCAACGGGACGCTGCTGGTGTCCGCCTTGAGGATGCTGGTGTACGCGATCAGGTCGACTCCGGCCGCCGTCGCCGCCGCCACGGCGTTGCGGTGCTGGTCGATCCGCCGGCCGACCTCGCTGCCGCTGATCAGCAGCAGCTTGCTGGTCCCGGCCAGGGCCGGCCCGAGGGTCTGCGGCTGGTCGTAGTCGCCGTGCCGGACCTGTACGCCGCGCGCGGCGAGGTCGTCGGCCTTGTCCGGATTCCGTACGACGGCGACGATCTGCGCCGGTGACAGTCCGCCGTCCAGCAACTCGTCGACGACCAACCGACCCAGCTGGCCGGCGGCACCGGTGACAGTGATCATGTCAGCTCCCTACGTCCCTGTGGGGCGGCCCCCACGATCGCCCTTGCCCACCAGCCTGCACTAACTTTTTGAAAGCGCAAGCGAACTGGTAAGTGCTGTGGTCTATTCGACACATCACTGGGAGATACCCTGGAAACATGGCCAGCCGGTCCGCGCCCGCGCCCGCGCCGCACACCGAACCCTGCCCGCCGACCGACCACCCGCCAACCGACGACCTGACGGCCGACGACCCGACGGCCGACCTGGTGACCGACGTCTTCGCCCGCGACTGCCCATCACGAGCCATCCTAGACCACATAACAGGCAAATGGGGCACACTGGCGCTGGCTGCCTTGTTCGCCGGCAACTACCGGTTCAACGCGCTGCGCCGCCGGGTCGACGGCATCAGCGAGAAGATGCTGGCTCAGACCCTGCAAGCGCTGGAGCGCGACGGGATGGTCGTCCGGGACGTCCAGGCCACCATCCCGCCCCGCGTCGAGTACAGCCTCACCCCGCTCGGCCGCGCCGTCGCCGGCAAGCTGGCCGACCTGATCGAGCTGGTCGAACGCGAGATGCCGACGGTGCTCGCGGCCCGGGACAGCTTCGACCGGACCGCCTGACCACGGTGCCCGCCAACAGCGGGTACCACCGGCAGCGGGCCGGCCGGCAGCCGGCCGGGCGTCACTGGAGCAGCGTCACTGCAGCAGGCTGCCCACCGGCGAGAGCAACGCCCAGCCCAGGAAGGCGGTATGCCGGTCCATCCGCAACCGCTCACTCTCCAACGTCGTCGGGTCGTCCCGCATCGGCCACATCCGGGCCGCATCCCGCCAGGCGATGTCCCGGGTAAACTCCACCAACCGGTTCTGGTACCAGTCGTCGACCTGCCCGTTGAGCCGGTCGAGGCAGATCTGCCAGCTGCTCAGGTAGCTGCGCCGCAGCTGCGGGATCCGGTCGAAGAAGATCTCGTTGATGTAGAGGTAGTCGCGGTGCTGCTCGGCGTTGTCCGGGCCCGACCCGAGCTTGGCCCAGGTGCTCATCAGGGCGAACGGTAGGTCGTAGTTGATGTGCGCGTTCACCCCGGCGGCGGCCGACGGCAACGACCGTACGCTCTCGTCGCGCAGCCGGCTGAACAGCACCTCCCAGGCCGCCGGGGTGTCACCCCGGTTGCCCCAGCAGCGCAGCGCCGCGAAGTACCGCTCCGCGAACTCGATGTCCAGCAGGGTGAGGAAGGCAGGGTCGGCGAACTCACCGGCCTGCAGCCGCTCGTCGATGGTGCTGGTGATCACCCAGTAGAGATGGTTGAAGTCGGCCACCGGATTGTCGCTGTCACTCGGCGTGGCTGCCTCGAGCAGCTTCTGCAGCGCCGCCAAATCCTCGACCACGCCAGCGACGTCGGTCGGCCGGTGGTTGAGGACCTCGATGATCTGGTCGTGCACGTGACCCCAGCGGAGTTCTGGCATCGGACACCTCCAGTCTGCAGTGCTCCCTCGCCCCGGGCGGGCGGTCGTCACCGAAACGGTCGGTCCCTACAGTGGCAGCCGCTGCCAACCTGCAGGTATCGGCGCAACGACGGGTGTCTCACTGGCCGATCCCGCCGCCCCGGTGTGCGGTTTTCCGGCGGAGACGTCAACCGGCCGGGGTGGACCGACCGGTCGGCGGCCGCTACGCACCGGACTGGCAGGTTTACAGTCGGGTATCAGGCACGCGGCTGGTTACGCATGAACACCCGAGTCGCCTCCACCCGCGTCCTGACCTGCAGCTTGTTGAGGATGTTCGACACGTGCACACCGACCGTACGCTCGCTGATGAACAGCGCCTCGGCCGTAGCCCGGTTGGTCCGTCCCTCCGCGACCAGTTCGAGCACCTGACGCTCCCGGTCGGTCAGCACCGCCAACTCGTCCGGACCACCCGGGGTGAGCACCTGGCCGGCCCGCTCGACCATCGAGGTCCGCTTCGCGCGATCGTTGACCAAGGCCCGCGCCACCCGTTCGCCGACCGTCGGCGGACTGGTCAGACCCGCCCGCAGGGTGACCCGTTCCTGGCTGTCCACCTCGGGCATCGGCTCCGGCTCACCCGCGCTCAGCGTCACTCGGGCGCGGCGTGCCAGGGCCTGGATCTCCTCAGTGAACGGACGGGCACCGAGCCGGCGGGCGGTCCGGTACGCCGCCTGCAGCGCCCGGGTCGCGTCCGCGTTTCGGGTACGGATCGCGTACAGCGCCTCGGCCTGACGCAACCGGGCGTACGCCGCCGGGTACGGATGGCACCGCCGCTCCCAGACCTCGGCGGCCCGCGACCAGAGCGCCGGGTCCGACCGGCCGTCGATCCGGCTGATCTCCGCGGTGCAGAGCTCCCGGTAGCCGATCACCGCGTCGCGTACCGGCGCCGCGGTGTCCGTGTTGCTGCTGCGCTCCATCCGTCCGACCACCTTGACCAGGCGTTGCACCGCCTGCGGGTCGATCGGTGTCCCACTGGACCGGGCCTCCGCCTCGGCCCGCAGCCCGTGCCAGACCAGCGGCGCCTGCAACCAGACGTCACCCGAGTGCCGCTCGGCCAGGTCGATCCCCTGCTGCACCGCCTCCCGCGCCTCGGCGTGCCGGCCACGCCACATGGCCAGTCCGGCGCGCAACGTCAGCAACGGCAGCATGTGCCGTACCCCGCCACCGGCGGCCAGCAGGGTCTCGATCGCCTCCAGGTCGGCCTCCGCACCGTCGAGGTGACCGAAGCCCACATGGATCCGGCAGCGGGCCAGCAACAGCTCGACCGCGTCGGCCCCGGACGGCCGGTGCCGCAGCGCGGCCGTGATCACCTCCTCGGCCTCGCTCCACCGGCCGAGCCGGAACAGCCCGTTGGCGGCGGCGGAGAGCAACCGGGTGCCGTAGGTACGGGCCAGCCCGACCCGCTCGGCGCGCTCCGCACCGTGGCGGGCGACCGCGACACCCTCCTCCAACTCGTTGAGGTGTCCACTGAGCAGCTCGGCGAGCTGCAGGTCGGCGACCGCGACGTCCGCCGGACCGCCGGACAGCTCGGCGGTACGCCGCGCCTGCCGAACCGCTTCCTTGCCCGCCGCCGGGTCGTTGAGGTAAGCCTGGCTGTAGCCGAGGGTCACCCCGGCCAGCACCATCGCCGAGGCGCAGTCGGGCACCCCGACGGCCAGGTCCAGCGCGTTCTGGGCCCGCCGGCCGGCGTCGGCGTACCGGCAGAGTTGCAGCAGCAGATCGGCGGAGTGCGCGGCGGCGGCGACCCGCTCACCGGCACTGGCGTCGGCCGCCGCCAGCGTCCGGTCGTACTCGCGCTCCGCCTCGGCCAGCTGACCGACCGCCGTCAGGTACCGCGCCCGCAGGGTGTACAGCCAGGACGGCGGCGGACCGAACAGGTTGGTGGCCAGCTGCTCCAGCAGGGCCAGCGCACGCTCGTGCTCGCCGCTGCGGTGCGCCGCCTCCGCCGCGCGTCGGCCCAGCGTGGTCGCGTCGAACTCGACCAGCCAGGCCGGCGGGACCTGGTTCGCCAGGTCGACCGCGCTGGCCCAGTGCTCGAACGCCTCGGCGAAGCCGTACAGTCGCTCCGCCTCCTCGGCGGCGGCGACCACGGCCGGCAACGCCCGGGTGGTCTCGCCCGCCTCCCGCCAGTGGTACGCCAACCGGGCGTGCTGCAGGTCACCGGTGGGGCCGGCGGCGATCGCCTCGGCGTACCGCCGGTGCCACCGGACCCGCTCCCCCGGCAACAACCGCGGCTCCAGGACCTCGCGGATCAGCGGGTAGCGGAACCGGTACCCGTCCGGCTCGGACAGCAGCACCCGTTGGCCGACCGCCTCGCGTACCGCCTGCAGCAGCCGGTCCTCGCCGAGCTGGGCGACCCGGGCCAGCAGGTCGTGGGCGACCGGCTCGACGCCGGCGGCGACCGCGTGCGACACGAGCTGGGCGTCGGCCGGCAGGGCGTCGACGTGGGCCAGGGTGATCTCGCTCAGGGTCTCCGACAAGCCGTCCCGGCCGTCCCGGGCGTCCCGGACCAGCTCCTCGGCGAGGAACGGCACCCCGCCGCTGCGCCGCCACACCGACTCGGCCAGGTCGGGCTCCGGGTCGCCGCCGAGCAGCTCCGCGACGAGTTGGGCGGTCTCCGCCCGGTCCAGCGGCTCCAACTCCAACACGTGGACCGCGCCGGAACGCGACCGGGACCGGCGCAGCTCCAACAGCATGCGGCGAATCGGGTCGTCGCCCCGCAGCGTCTCGGTCCGCGCGGCGCCGAGCAGCAGCAGCCGGACGTCCCCCAGCCCGGCGAGGAGGTAGAGCAGCAGATGCCGGGTGGTCAGGTCGGCCCACTGCAGATCGTCCATGACCAGCACCAGGGTCCGTCCGGCGGCGACCGCGCCGAGTCCACGGGTGAGCCGTTCCAGCAGGTCACCGGCTCCGTCGGGATGCCGGGCCTCGCCGTCCAGTACCGAGATCAACTCGTGGGCGGCGGCGCCGGACAGGATGCCGGCCCGGCCGGCCGCCGGCTGATAGCGCCGCAGAGCCTGCCGAAGTGGGTGCAGCGGTGACGAATCCCCAATGTCCAGACATGCCCCGGACAACACCAGCGCACCGGCAGTACGTAGCCGGTCGCTGGCCGCGCTCAGCAGCCGCGACTTGCCGATGCCGCTCTCGCCCATGACGAAGACCGCGGCCGTGTTCCCCCGCTCGACCCTACGTAGCGACTCATGCAAGACCTGCAGCTGAGCCTGCCGCCCGACGAAGGGAACTTCGTCGGAGCTGGGGGCCAGCGACCTGCCATCGCGTGACTGTGTCAATCCGATCACCGACATAAAGGGTGGGAGTATCTGACATACGTCGTTCTACAGATCCTAGGGCTGCGCTGGGCTGCGACCGTTTCAGCCATCCGTCCCGTACGTCGGTCCACACGGACCGGATCAGGTCCACCCGGGAGCGGACTGAAGCACCACCACCGCGCAGGAGGCGATCATGAGGACGCTCCGCCGCAACTCCCGCCGCCCCACCGGCCCGACCCACGCGGCCGGCCCGATCTGCCGTACAGCCGCAAAATCGACCCACCGTTACTGTGACAACTGCGGAGCGCGACGGAAACCGCCATCTGGCTGGTCCGTTCCGGCCGCCCGGACCCGCCGCCGCACGGTAAGCGTGCTCTTCGTTGACATGGTCGGCTTCACCGCCCTGTCCAGTCGGCTCACTCCGGAGGAGGTCCGCGACGTGCAGCTGCGCTACTTCCACGCGGTACGGACCGTGATACGACGGTGGGACGGCGTGGTGGAGAAGTACATCGGGGACGCGGTGATGGCGGTCTTCGGCCTCGCCGGCAACAACGATGATCACGGTGGTGGTGGTGACGGTGGCGCGTACCCGGCGGTGCGGGCTGCTCTCGAACTCGCCGACGCGGTACGCCGTACCGACTTTCCCGACGGCGCGCGGGTACGGATCCGGGTCGGGGTAGCCACCGGAACAGCGGCCGTCGACACCGCCGGTGCGGTCGACGGCGGAGTCGGATTCCTCACCGGCGACGTGATCAACGTAGCCGCGCGGCTGCAGGCGCATGCCGCCCCAGGCGATGTCGCCGTGGCCGCGGAAACCTACCGCGCCGCCGGCACGAGACTCAGGTTCCACCAGCAACCACCGATGTCGATCGCCGGCCGCAGCGAGCCGGTACAGGTGTGGCGGCCGGCGCCGGTTCGGCGGCCGCTGCGGGCAGCGGCCGCCGAACCGGCGAATCAGGTGGTACGCGAGGCGCCCACCGGCCCCCCGCGTACCGAACGGCCGGCGCCGGCCGCTCCGGTCATCGCAGACTCAGACCCCGGTCACCGAGCGAATCCAGCTCCGGCTGGACGCCACCGAGGCGTAGTTCTGGTACGTCGACCCGTTGCCGGTCGAGCAGACACCCACCTGCTGCCCGTTGTAGAACTGCGGACCGCCGGAGTCGCCCCGCCAGGCCACGCCGTTCACCCCGGTGCTGCGGATCGCCGGGCCGCCGTACGCGTCAGACGCGCCGTTGGTCGTGGTCCGCACCGAGGCGACCTTGAGCTGCGCCGAGGCATCACAGTTGCTGCAGGTCCGGCCCCAGCCGTAGATGGTGTTCGTCGAGCCGACCGGTGGGTTGCTGGACGCCAACGTGACATAGCTGGTGGAGACCGCCGAGCTCAGGTAGAGCAGGCCGAGGTCGTACCGGCCGTACGTGGCGCTGACCGTGCTGGTCGCGCCGCCCGAGGAACGGTAGACGCTGCCCACCCGCACCGACATCGACCCGCCGAGACAGTGCCGCGCGGTCAGCACCCACCGTGAGGCGATGATCGAGCCGGAACAGGCGAACGAGCCGTTCTGGAAGACGGCGGCCGCCCACGGTGCCGAGGAAACCGTGCCGCCACCGATGATCTGTTGCGGTGCCGCAGCCGCAGCGGACGGGGCCACGAACGCGGCGGCCAGTGCGGTCGCGGCGATGGCCAGGGTGAGTCGGATACGCAAGGCTGGCTCCTTAACCGAAGGGGTTGCCCCGGGTGATTCCGGGCCGGTCGGGCCGGCGCCCCACGACGGGTTCCGTCGGTGGACACCTGCTGTCCGGCGACGCCGGGCAGGCGCCGCACCGGCGACGCGAGTCGCGCATCGGTGATGCCAGAGATTAGGCTTCGGCGGTTTCCGCGACAAGACTCCGGGCCGATTATTTCGGATGGCGTCCTACGGAAGCGACCTGCCGTACGAAGATATGACGTACGCAATATACATTGTCGCCTGTCACCGTCGTCACGGTGATCAGGTGGACCCGGGTGACCGGGTGCACCCCGGGTGGGCCGGCGGGCCGGCTCCCGCCTCGGACACCGCCGGCATCGGCCCTGCACACGTGCGGTGGACCACATCCGGGCCGGCGAGCGCACCGTTCGCGCCGCTGTGACGCGCCACACCGTTCGCCGTAACGGGAATGGCAGACGCGACGGCTAGCTTGTGAGATTGGCTGCGCGCCTGCACAGCGGCAGCCCTGGCGTACCAGACGGGTCGCGACGACCCGCGCCCCACCGCGCGCCGACGACGCGCCCCCGCGGAAGAGGAACCATGACAGCGCTCGCCCAACGGCCCGGCGGGTCCGCACCAGTCACCGTCGTGGAGCCGACTCCCGGTGAGTTGCTCAGCTCATGGCAGCGGATCCGACTGATCCTGGTGCTCGGCACGCTCATCGCGGTCGGCCCGTTGACCATCGACATGTACCTGCCGGCACTACCGGCGATCAGCGACGACCTGCAGACCACCGCAGCCGGCGTCCAGTTGACGCTGACCGGCACCCTCGCCGGGCTGGCCATCGGCCAGTTGATCATCGGGCCGCTGTCGGACGTGTGGGGTCGACGCCGACCACTGCTGGTCGGCACCGCTCTGCACGTGCTCGCCTCGGTGCTGTGCGCCGTGGCGCCGAACATCGCCGTGCTCGGCACGCTGCGGATCGTCCAGGGCTTCGGAGCCGCCGCCGCGGCGGTGATCGCGATGGCCGTCGTCCGGGACATGTTCAGCGGGATCGCCTTCGCCCGCGTACTGTCCCGACTGCTGCTGGTCATGGGCGTCGCGCCGGTCCTCGCGCCGACCCTCGGCAGCGCGCTGCTCAACTGGACGCACTGGCGAGGGGTGTTCGCCGCGCTCGCGGTGCTGGGGCTCGCCCTGATCGCGGTGACCGCCCTCGGGCTGCCCGAGACGCTGCCGCCGCACCGCCGTCGTCCGGCCCGGGTGCTGGACACCCTCCGGGTGTACGGAAGCCTGTTCCGGGACCGGATCTTCGTCGGCCTGGTGCTCGTCGCCGGGTTCTCGATGGCGTCGCTGTTCGCGTACGTCGCGGGCTCGTCGTTCGTCCTGCAGGACCAGTACGGGCTCGACGAGCAGCAGTTCGGCATCGCCTTCGGGGCCGGCGCGGTCGGCATGATCACCGCCACCCAGCTCAACGTACGGCTGCTCCGCCGTTACTCACCGCAGCAGATCCTGCGGACCTCACTGATCGCCGGGCTGGTGTGCGGGCTGGTCCTGCTCGGCTTCGCGGCGACGAACGTCGGCGGGCTACCCGGCGTCCTGATCCCGCTGTGGGCGGTCCTCGCCGCAGCCGGGTTCGCCCTGCCGAACGCTCCCGCGCTGGCCCTGGCCGGCCATGGGGAAGCTGCCGGGACCGCGTCCGCGATGCTCGGGGCGGTGCAGTTCGGTGTCGGCGCGCTCGCCGCGCCGGTCGTCGGACTGCTCGGCACCGGCAGTATCGCGATGGCGACGGTGATCACGGGAGGTGTCCTGGCCGCGCTGATCGTGCTCCTGGTCGTCGTACGGCCCGGCCGCCTGCCCGTTCCCGACCGGACGACGCCGGCACCGGTCACGCCGCACTGACGTCGGCTGCGGCCCGGGGAGGCGCTTTGCCCCGAGAGCGGCGTGCCCTGTATCCTCGATCGGCGGTGGTCTGGAGCGGCCGCCGGGGAGACTTCGCCTAGTCTGGTCTATGGCGCCGCACTGCTAATGCGGTTGGGGTCTTAAAGCCCCTCCCGGGTTCGAATCCCGGAGTCTCCGCGCTTCGGCGAGGCGTGTATGCTTGCCAGGCACCTGCGCCCGTAGCTCAACGGATAGAGCATCTGACTACGGATCAGAAGGTTAGGGGTTCGAGTCCCTTCGGGCGCGCAAGATCATCAGGGGTCTGACCTGCCGAAACGGCAGTCGGATCCCTTCGCCTTTCCATCCCTTGTGGTCGGTTGGGTGCTCGGTGGGTGCTCGTACGACGAGCATCCCTCACGTCCGGCCCGGTCCGGCGGCGACCCGTCCTGTCCCGATGGGTTTTGATCATGGTTACCCGCGTCGGGCCGAAAATCCAGATAGTGGGACGTGCTTCCGTGGGCGAGGTTGTGTTTGCCGAAAAGTACATCCGTGCTGGTCAGAGGCTATTCCGGCAGTCGGGGCGATCATGTCTGCCCCTGGTGTCGGTGTCCCCCGAGTCCTCGTTGTTGGTGGCTGCGCGAGGATGTTGACTCATGCTGCTGCGCCTGGCGTATCTGGGTCACGAACGCGTTCGCGTTGCTGCGGCTGCTACCGGGCAGCGACCGCGACAAGGACACCGAGATCCTCGTCCTGCGGCAACAGCTCGCGGTATTGCAGCGCCAGCTCGGCGGGCAGCGGGCCCGGTTCGAACCGGCTGATCGGGCGTGGCTGGCCGCGCTGCTCAGCACGCTGTCCAGGCCTGCGTTGCAGAATCTGCGGCTGCTGGTGCGCCCGGAAACGGTGTTGCGCTGGCATCGTGACCTGTACGCCCGCCGCCACGCAAACAGGTCCCGACCCCGGCGTCGGGGCCGACCACCCACTGTCCGCTCGATCCGCACGCTGGTGCTGCGCCTCGTGGCGGAGAACCCTTCCTGTGTCCGGGACCGCCCGCCGGGACGCCGTTGCTCGCCTGCCACAGCGCGTTGTCGGATGTGGTGGTTGTGGTCCGCGCGGAGAACACGGCTACTGCGAGGGCGTTTGCCTGCGTTGATGTCCTGGATGTGTTTGGCCAGGCGTTGAGGATTCCTGCCGGACCGTCCGTGGGTGGGTGTCAACGCCGCGCTTGGCGTCCGCACACCTTCCAACAGGCCGTCGAATCGCTACGGGGCGGCCGGAGCGCGCGTGCTACTGGAACCCGGTGAATGAGAGCCGCGTCCTCGTAGCGCGGCGATGAGGTGATCGACCGATGGTCCTGCCGCACCGCGCAGGTGTTCCTGGAACGGACGGTGGCTTCCGACAGCCGCCGCGCTACGTGGCTTGACATGGCTGCGGCGGCACGGACGTCGGCCACGGCGGCGCGCAGACGCACACCAAACCTGCACCATCGGCTCCACAGGCAGCTCCGCCCCTGCCGCTCGCGTCGTTGTCGGATCCGCCGCTGCTGTCGTCTCATTCTCGGGCACCCAGGCAGGGTGCGGCCAGAACCGCAGATCCCACCACCGGCCGGACCGAACCTGTGGACAACGGTCACGTTATCCACAGGTCGAGCCCGAGCGTTGCGATCAGGAAGACGCGGTCGACTGCCCGCGCAAAGACCGACCCGCTGCCAGCTGGCTGCCGCTACTGCCGGCGTACCGGCACAAGCGCAGAGTCAAGTGCGGCTGGCAGTGCAAACCGCGCACCGGGTTCGGTCTCATCAGGCGAGCGGACACCTCAACGGACCACGCGGCACCCTATTCCGCCAGCGGCTTTAGGCTGGCGACGTTGCGTGACGGACGCTCCTGAACCAGCCGCATCTCCGGCTCCTGGTCATGCCGAGATGAGTACGTCCTACGGGGAGCACTGCCATCGCCACTACTGACTTTCACGTAGCTCTCGCTGGCGAACCGTGCGGCCGCGTTAATCATCAAATCTCGGACGCCGCTAGGGGCGCGCAAGGCTAACCCGAAGCAACCTATTGACCAAGCGACGCCACGACTCTCTGGAGGCATCCTTGGCCCTGAGGTCGGGCTTCCCAGATACCGTATTTCCAAGACTCCCGCATCAGACTTATGGGTACGCACGAAACTGCCTTAAGTCAGATGTCTATCCGGGTTGATTCTAATTGGCAAGAGCGAGGTTTGGTAACTTATCTCTCGAACGGCCTTCGGCTCAAGTCGTATGCCAGGAAGGACCCCTCTGCCCAAGGCGGCGGATTTTCGTGATCTGAAGTCCTTCATCTGGCATCTTCTTGGAAACGAAACGAATAAACTTTACGTCATGTGGATCTAATAGTTGGCTTAGCTAGGTCGTGTCGGGCGTCGCTTATGTGAGCGGTTGTGGTCGCGTTTTTCCTGCGGCGCCTGGATGTGGCATTGGCGCGAGGTTTGGACTCTGCGGGACAGGGAACACTGGGCGCATCTTCAGCCGAGATAATGTCAACCGAACAGACGAAATTTTCCGGGGGAATGTCAGGTGGACAAAGCATCGCATCGCACCAAGTCGAAAGAAGGTGAAGCCCCGCGTGGTAGCGGAGGCATCGTGCGCCGCGAACTGTTCGAAGTGCTGGTGATGGCCTTGACTTTGCTTATCACGGCGGCCGCACTTGGCTGGCTTGGTGTGGAAAACCTTGCAACCGCATTAACCTATGCAGGTTGGCTGACGGGCGCGCTACTTATTCTCGCGGCAGCCTTTCTCCTGCTCGCCACTTTTGCTATATGGGACTATCTTAGGCTCAGGAAGTTTGCTAGGGCTGAACTTTTCGTTCTACTAGGCTGCGTCGTTGCGCTGATTGCAAACACATCGCTCTTCGTCATCGCAATTAAGAGATTTGGTGGCGGACTGGCTTCTTTTCTTTGGGGAGCACTTGCAATCGTATCAGCTTGGGCTGCCTGGAAGGTCTACCGACACTGCATCCAAGTTCCCGTACCACAGAAGGTCGGGTTCGCTGTGGCGGTCGCGACTATCATAACCTTGGCGAACTTTGGATATTCTCGAATATTCGAGCCATCGGCTGCTTCTCCCAGGGTCCAAGTTATGGCGGAATTTGGAGACCCAACCAGACTGGCAACCGGTGGCGCTCGGATGCCCGTGAGTCTGTCTGTTGAGAACGCCGGCGAAGTGGACGTCCACGTTTTTGGTGCAGTCTATTCCGTTCTGGGAAGGAAGGCATCCCTGACTCCAAGAGGAATCGACCAAAACCAGGCACACGACTCGCTAAAGAAAGCCTTGGAGGGGCGCGACGAGTTCTCCTCTCAGGTGACAATTAATGGGTACGAGTTGGTTCAAGCGGATCTCTGGGTTCCCTTCAATTCGTTGCTGGTGAGGGGCACTAAGATAAAGGTGGAGAAGGTTGTCTGGATATCCGCAGAGGCTGACTTTGACGAAGTTGCCCTTTTGGCCGAGGCGTTCATAGCACGAAAAGACCGAATGATCATTGAGGATTCGGATCAAGGACCTCGCCTTTCAGAGGCGAGCGCCGGGCTGCCAGAGTGGGTTTCTGGTGGCAAAGAATATCCGTACAGGGTTAATCGTGTGCGCATCATCGAAGGTGACGCGGTGGCGCGGTTGTCATCTGAGAGTCGCTATCTCACTATGTGGTGGGTGCTGCGCAGTCCGGACCCTTACCTAGAGGTGAATATTGCGAGCAAAGAAACAGATTCTCGACCGAGCGGTTCAGTTCTTCATGATTTGCGCAAAAGATACGGTTTCTTCAATATAAGTACGGAGTGGACCGAGAAGGCTATGCCTGAATGACGGGCCGGACGAGTACTGGTTCGAGTGCGAGGTCTGCGAGGGCACGGGGGCCGCAAACGTCCCAGACGGACTCGATGAGTCTCTCAGCGTCAGCGCCGAGTCCCGGCTGCGGAGGCACCGGAGCATGCCAACTGGGCGGGCGGCGATGACCGCAGGGGCAGCACCAAGATGCCTCGCGCGGTGGGGACGGATGCTGCACCTGCAGGAGGCGGCCGGCCTGCGAACCAAGGTGTTGGGCGGGCCCGCGCCGGTCCATGCTCCATCGCCACCACCTTAGGCTTAGCCGGACGCGCCAGCGTCGTAAATGCTGCAGCGACTGATGGCCATCGAGTTGCCCGTCCGGTGCGGTCGACCGCTAGCCAGCCGCTTCCCGTCACAAGTATTCGGCTGCGAGCTTGCACAAGTGTATGGGCGCCGGATGTAGCGTGGCCTGTTCGGTGTGCAGGTAGCTGCGTCGCAGCAGTTGGGTGAGGTCGGCGAACGCGTCCGGCGTATCGGTGGCTTGCAGGAAGACGGGAAGGATCTCGAGCGGGGTTTCGTTGGATGCCCGGAAGCGGTGGTTGGCGAGCACGTCGGGGTCGATCTTGGTTGCGGTGAGGGGGGTCTGCATCTGTTCGGCGCGGGGGTTGATCGAGTAGTAGACGTGGTCGTCGAAGGTGTAGAGGCCGTCACCGCGCGGGCTGTGCGTGTCGTAGTCGGGTGGGAATCCCAGTGCCACCTCCTGGGTTGTGTTCCGGTCTCGGACGCGGATGATCCTCAGGCCTGGGCATTGCTGGGGTGTGAGGAACGGCGGGGGTGGCTGGTCGTCGTCGAAGGTGTGCCCAGGGAGCACGAGCCTGTTGCCGGCGATGTTCTTGTCCTGGATCCAGTTCCATCCCCATTTGCGGAACCCGTATGCTTTGACGAAGACGGCGCGGTCGTGCTCGTCGATGACGGAGGTTTCGTCGACACCGAGGACGTTGGAGAGAAACCGCGATAGGATCGCCTGCTGGTGTTTTCCTGCCGGTATGCGTCCTTTTCCGGCGGCCAGGGCTTGGGGCAGGTCGCTGTAGGGCATGGGCGGCACGGGCGTGTCGCTGGTCGTGGCGAGGTGGGCGGTGGGCTCGCCTTCGGGGGGCATGCGTACGACGAGCGGCACGCACGCGCCGTCGAGGTGGTGTAGCCATACCCCGACCAGTTCCGTGCCGGCCAGCGCCTCGTCCAATTGTGGGCGGCCGAGACGGCCGAGTTGGCGCAGGGCGTCGAGGACGGATGCGGAGGCGCGGTGGATGGTGCCCTTGGTGAAGATCGTGCCGGGGTACGGGGTGGGAGTCTTCTTCGGATTCGCTGGAGGGTTGGTCGGCGGCTTGAACCTGATGGCGGGTTTCATGCACTGTAGCCGCCGTCCGCTGCGGGCGAATGCCTTCTTCAAGGCGGGCTTGGGGTCGATGGTGCGGGTGCGGGCGAAGTGGTCGGGGCCGTGGAGTTCGAAGATCGCTGCGACGCGCTGGCTCGCGGGGCCGATCTGGTTCTGTACGTGGTTGGCGTGACTGCCTCGGAGGGTGGCGACTGAGCGGTCCTTGCCGGGGCGTTCGATGCCGGCCCCTAGGGCGCCGACCTCGCGTAGGTGGACGGTGAGGTTGAGGTCTCCGGTGAAGCGGATGGTGGCGGGGTCAGCGGGGTCTGGGTGGGGTTCGAGTCCCTGGTGCAGTTGCAGGGCGGCGAGTATGGCCTGGCGGGTGTCGTCGGACTGCGTCCACAGTTCCAGGGCGTAGGCTTCGGCGGTGTCGTGGGTGGGCGTGATGTGCCTGGCGGGTCGCGTTCCGACGCGTCGGGCTTCGGGCAACGGCTGGATCCCCAGCGGCTGAAGGATATTCGCGAGCTGTTCACGGACGTGCATGTGATCGGCGGGGACGAAGCCGGTTTTGGCTCCGTGTCGCAGCGACCGTGCCTTGCGCTTACCGTCCTCGTCGGGCTTGAACTGATCCAGAACGTCGAAGTCTTCTGCGTCGCTCTTGGTGCCTTCGGAGTAGAGGATGTAGGCGTGGATCCTGCCTTCCTCGTGGGCGGCCCGGGGGTCAGCGAACACCTTTTCCGGCGATGGAAATGTTAGGTGGGTAAGACGTCCCAGCGTGCTGGCCAGTCCGGGGGTCCACTGCCAGGTCTTTTGGCCTCCATTGACGTACCGGTGCTGCGCCTTGGCGGCCAGCAGCGTATGCGCTCCGCGTTCGTCGAGGAATCCGTCGGGGGCATGCAGCAGGATGGTGGCACCGGCGGGACCGTCGCCGCGTTGGGGGATGTAGGCCACGGGCTGCAAGGGAAAGCGGCTGCTGGTCAGGTCCGCGTGGATGCTGGGCAGCCCTCGGTGGGGAATCGTCTCGACGTGAAATTCGATCTTGGCTGTGGCCAGGCCGCCGCCGGTCTGGGGAACCTTGGAGAAGGGCAGCAGCACGAGGCTGCGGTGGTTGTTTGGGCTGGGTGGGCCGAGTAGTGACTCGCGTGGCTTGCCGACCAGGTGGAGCCCGTGCTCGCGTACGTACTGGGCTAGGAGGGTGGGGAGCAGGTCGTACATGTACTCCGACGGGGCTGCCGTGCCGTTGGGACGCTGGGCGTGGCCGAAGGCATTGATTGGAGTGTCGTCGAACCGCAGGTCGGCCGGATCGAAGGCGTCCCACCAGTCGGTGGTGCTGTCGGGGGCGACGGCAGTGCTGGCCCAGGCTCCGATGGCGACGGTGAGGATGGCGGGGTCGACATCGGTGAATGCCACGATGAACCGGTCGTCGGCGAGGTCCCAGTTGACGTGGATGACGGCGGGGTCGATGCCGAGGAGAAGGCCGACGAGGCTGCGGGTGGGCAGTGAGAAGCCGGGCTTGATCTCCGGCCTGGCGTGGTACTCCCGGGTTAGCAAATCCAGCCACGGTTTCGGAAAACTGGCGACCTTGCAGTGGACGTCCCAGCGGGCGTCGGGGGCGAGCGTGAATGCGGTCAGCTGCATCCGGTCACTGATCTTGGCCACGTGGCTGCTTCCTTCGGGATCCGAGTGGCTGGCTGGTCTGTACGAGGTGGCACATCAGTTCCCACACGGCTACGTTGACGGCGTGTCGATGGTGTTCCTCGGCGGCGGCGGTGGCCTTTGGTGGGCTCAGGAGGCGGGTCAGGAACGCGTCGGTGGCTACGACGAGGCTGGTGCGTTTGGTGTCGGGCGCATCGTCGTCGGTCGACAGCCGTTCGGCGAACGCGGCGTCGCACAGCCATACGGTGGTGCGTTGGTTGCCGCGGATCGTGCGTCCGATCGTCTGGCTCATGGGGACGAGGTTGTTGGCCACGAACGCCGGCCGGTAGTCCTCGTCGAGGGTCCGGAAGACCACCGGGTGGCCGATGAGGTCGTACCACAGGTCGCGTGCGGCGTAGCGCATCTGCCGGGTGTAGGCGCCGACGTCGCCGGGTAGGGCTTCGAAGGGATGCTGCAGGTGCCGCATTGCCATCTGGTTGACCAGGGACAGCGGGAATCCGAGGTCGAACGGCGGCGGGTGGGACCGTGTGAGGTAGATGACGGCACCGAGGGCGGCGGTGTCGCTGGCGTTGAGGATGTTGTAGCCGCGTTGGATGGACATCTCGGCGGCGACGAGGATGTCGTCGTCGCTGTGTCCGAAGCGGGCGATCAGCCGGCGTTGGATGCCGCCGTCCTGGGGGCCGGAGGCGTCGGGGACCACGTACCGCGCCGACAGGGCCGTCTTGTGGTTGATGTGCTCGGCGACCAGTCGCGCGTCACGGCCCGAGAGGGTGACCAGCAGGATCTGCCGCCGGTCGTCGGGCAGGGTGGCCCGGAGGTCGTCGATGCGGCTGCGGTGGCGGCCGGGGGTGACGTCGAACAGGTAGGAGACTATCTGACGTAGTGCGTCGGCCCTGGCTGGCCCGGCGCGGCCGGACACGAAGATCGGGTCGTTGGCCGGGGTTCGACCGGGCTGGACCAGCATGCTCGAGGTCCGCAGTGCCTTCCGGTCGTGTTCCTGCTGGCGGAGTACGAGGCTGGGGGTCTGCGGGATGTGGTAGAACGACGATCCGGGGATCCAGCTTGTGGCCGAAGTGATGATCACATGCGGGCCGGCGACTCCCTCGCATTCCAGCAGGTCGTGGGCGTGGTGTAGCAGCCATCGACCGACGCCGTGGACCCACACGATCTGCAGTGAGGCGCCGCCGCTGCGGCTGGCCGCCCACCTCAGCGCGAGCAGGTTGCCGATCGGGGCTTCGGGTACCAGCGGCCGGTAGTCGCGCGGGGGTTGGGCGAGCATGAACATCTCGTCGTCGGGCAGGCGCAGCGGCTCGCGCACCGACGGGTAGAGCCCAACCATGCGGAAGAAGGTCATGGTGATGCGGCCGGACCAGATCGCCGCCTCGATGACCAGGTGCAGCAGGTCGCGGTCGAGGTCGATGCGCTGCCGGCTGGTGTGCTGGGGGGACAGGCTCGCGTTGATCCAGGAGTCGATCGTTTCCCGGACGAGGTCGTCGTCGCGGGGCAGTCTGGTCATGTGCTCGATGGCCGCTTCGAGGTCGTGGCCATGGCGGACCAGCGGCTGTTCGGCGAGCGCCTGCAGTTGGCGTTCATAGAAGGCTTCAGCCGCGTCCTCAGCCGCCTTGTCGCCGTCGGCGTACGTCGCTAGCCCGTGCAGCGTGCGGGCCACCTGGCGAAACAGCGAGTGGGCGGTGAACGTCGTGTCGCCCAGCAGCGTCTGCAGGGCCTGGCCGGAGTCGGCCAGCGCGAGTTGGTTGAGGCTGAACACGGCCTGTTGGTGGATGAGCAGCAGCCGGTGCCACTCCTGGACTGAGCGGTGGACCACCGCCGCCATCTCGCCGTTGGCCAGTCCCTGGTTGGTGCAGTCCACCATCCGGTGGGTCCAGCCGCTGTCGCTGGAAACCAGTTGTTCGGTCTGGACGAACTTCTGGTCGAAGACCTGCTGGACCGCGTCCGCCTCGTCGATGATCATGAGATCGATGTGGTGCTGGACCGCTTCGAGCCACCGCATGGACTCCGATGCGGGCTCCGCCCGGCTGGCCACGAGGCACTGCGGGGTGGTCACCCACACCTGGGCCGCGGCGATCTCGCGAAGTGCCTTCTGCGCCGGGCACACCGTCAACAGGGGGCAGTCGTGGATGCGGGTCTGCTTGGTGTCGACGGTTCGTAGCCGACTCCGGCAGGGAAACTCCTCGGGGCGCAGCGGAGTCCAAGTGGCCTGGTTGGTGACCCGCAGCGGTTCCAGCAGGCACGAGGCGTTGGCGTACTCGGCCGCCGGGTCCGGGGGGTATTGGCCGGAAGGGAACAGCTCGGCGGCTTGGTCGATGTGCGTCGTCCAGTATCGGCCGATGTGTTCTGACCTCGCGCTGCGGCCGATGAGGGGCACCGCGTCGATGCCGAGGTTTCGTAGGGCGGAGACCTTCTGGTAGACGTCGCCGACCGAGCCGACCACCAGGCAGATCCGGTCGCCGTGTTCGCGGACCCGGTTGACGGTCAGGAGGTCGGCCAGGGTCGTCTTGCCGGAGTTCATCAGCCCGACCCAGTGCTCCAGACCGTTGATGGTGAACTGCTGGGGCTGGTCCACCAGCCGGCCGGAAGCTGTGTCGACGACGCTGGGGCGCATCTCGGCGACCCACTTGGTGTAGTGCCCCTGGCGCAGGTCCGGCCGCTCGCGCAGTTGCTCGTCGACGGCGTGGGCGGTCGTGACGATGTCCTTGTCGACGTCGACCGTCCACGGCTGGCGGCTTCGGCCTGCGACGGTGGGCAGCGCAGCCAGCGGAGGCGCCGGCGGCAGGTGGTCGGGAAACTGCACGATCTCCCTGTGGTCGTCGACGTAGAAGGCGTACCGGCCGCCCGCTGGCGCCGGTGGGTGCTGGTCGCGTGCCGGGCGGTAGGCCAGTGGGTCGGCCATCGCCGCGGCGTAGAACCGGTCGCGCTCCGCGACGACCGACGTAGCCTTCGGCTCGAAGACCGTGCTGTCGTTGACGCGCCGGTTGGGGTCGTCGACGCGCTCGAACGCGCGGATGGCCGCTGGTAGCCCGACGTACTTGTTGAGGGTGCTGCGCCAGTAGGCGCGGCGGGCGGTGTCGCGCATGCGGTGGCGCACCCGCCGGATAGTCGCTACGAGGTCGTCCGCCACCGCGACGTAGCCCGACAAGATGGCCGGCAACGCGCCGATCGGTTCCCCCGGGAAACTGGCGGCCATGAATGCCAGGCCGAGTTCCGCCTGGCAGAACTCCGCACTGGTCAGGACGGTCTCGGGAAAACTTGCGGCCTCCAGCCGACCCTGGAGGTCCTCGCACCAGCTGGTGGTGTCCCTCACGCGGTCAACTCCTTGGCACGGACCTTTACCGAGTCGATCAGGACGTCTTCCCTGACGACGGTGACGCCGGCGCTTCCAGGCCGGCCATCCAGTTCGCTCTTCAGCTCCTTGAGGTACTGGCCCTGGTCGGCCCGGTGCTTCGGTATGGCCAGGAACCGCTTGTCACACGGGAAGCCCGCGGGCCATTCGAATCGCCGACCGAGCAGACGCGCGCTGAGCTGGTCTTTCGCGTCGACCGCCCAGACCTCGCAGACGCTGACCTCGCCGCGGCCGTCGCGACGTAGGAACTCGATGAGGATGTCGACCATGTCCAACCGGGGGTAGGCCACGACCTCGACGCGTCCGTCGAGGGTGGGGTCCTTGCTGAGCGTGTCCATGATCCGAACTTCGACCAGGCCGGGGTCGTGGATGAACCGGCGTGTCGCCCGGTGATGTTCGTAGAACCGGCGGATGGTCTTGACCGACTTGGGCTCCGGGATGCCGCCGGTGCAGCCCGGCGTGCCGCAGGGTTCGCCGCCGGCCACCGGGTTGCCGCAGCCCGGGCAGGTCAGATACCTGTACGTCCCGCTCGCGGGTGTACTGGTATAGGCGTGCTCGATCAGTCGGCGAACGTAGGTCTGTCCGCTGTTGTCGGCCTCCGGCAGCTGCTGCTCCAGACGGAACAGGTCGGCGTCGCTGAGCACCGGACGGTCGATCAGCAGCCGGCGCAGCGCCGCATAGACAACCTCCACCTGCTGGTCGTCGGTCCCGCCGTTGGCCGCCGCGGCGGCCCTGATCGCCTTGAAGACCTGGTTTTCCACCCATTCGGCCTCGACATCGGCGCTCGAGGCGAGACGGGCGGCCTGCTCCGCGAACATCGAGAGCTCGTCGCCGACCAGTAGCTCGTGCTGTAGGTCGCTGTCCGACAGCGCCAGATCCACATCCCAGGTAATCAATGGACGTGTGCACCACGCCATGAGCTCCAGGTCGCTGGCCGGTCCCTCGCCGCCCTGGCCGAGGCACCGCCACCACACCCGGCTGAAGCCTACGCGCCACGACGCCGGCAGCAGCCCCAGGTCGGCCGCCCCCGATCGTGGATGATTACGCGACCGGATCATCTGCGCCAGGCCGCCGCAGAGCATGGTGACGGTGAGGTAGTCGTCGGCCAGCGTGGGCGACGAGGATCTGGCCTTGGACGCGTCCGCGGTCATGTCAATGGGGTTCATCGAATCCTGCACTGTCGGGCCGAAGTAGGAAGCAGGGCAGAGCAGCAGCCGCCCTCCATGGGACTTCTGGTTTTTCGCCCTCAAGTGAGGGACAATATCGCGAAGAGTCGACGACCACAACGAGGACCCCCGATGGAGGATTTCGACTGTCGCGACCAGGCGGCACCCGCACTGGCTGGACCCCTGGACAGGAAGCCTCGCGCCCGCGGCAGGCTCGACCGGGGGTCGACGCCGCAGTGGTCCGGCCTGCCGGAGCGCCGGCGTCTGCGGGCAACCGGGCCAAATCAAGACGGACCCGAACCGCACCCTTTGGGCGAGCCCTTGCGTTCAGGCGGTCTCGGCCGGGTGTGAACCGACGCGGCCGTGGAACAGCCTCGGGCGTGTGGCCGACGCGCCGGTACCGTTGAAGGGGCGTGGGCTGCCGTGGCCGCAGCCTGGGGCGGCGGTGTCGTCGCCAGCCCAACGACGTCACACGGGGTAACTGATCAACAATGAGCCGATGCTGACACCGTCCCGCCTGAAGCTCGCCCGTCACCGACGGGGCTTGACGCGTGAGCAGCTGTCCAAGCTGGCCAGCATTACGACTCGCAGCCTGCTCGCCTACGAGAACGGGACGCAGCGCCCGTCCCCCGACAACCTCGACCGTCTGGCCGACGCACTCGACATGCCGACCGCCTTCCTGCAGGGCGGCGACGTTGACGAGATCCCCGTCGAAGCGATCAGCTTCCGCGCACTTAGCAAGATCACAGCCGGGAAGCGGGACATGGCCCGCAGCGCCGGCCGCATCGCACTCATGCTCGCCCAGTGGATCGACCAGCGGCGGGCGCTGCCGAGGCCGGACGTCCCCAACCTAGTCGGCGCTGACCCCGAAAAGGCCGCGGAGACACTCCGCAACCGGTGGGAACTGCCTGCGGGCGGCATCGACTGCATGATCAACCTTCTGGAAGGCCGTGGCGTACGCGTGTTCTGCGTCGCCATGGACTGCCACGAAGTCGACGCCTACTCCTTCGTCTGGAACGCGACGCCCTTCGTGTTCCTGAACACCACCAAGACCGCAGAGCGCACGCGCTTCGACGCCGCCCACGAACTCGGCCACCTTGTGCTTCACGCCGGCTCCCGACCCGCGCGCGGACCCCAGACCGAACGCGAAGCCGACCGCTTCGCCGGCGCACTCCTCATGCCCGGCGCCAGCATCTTGGCCTCCGGACTTCGAAACGCCAGCGCCCAGCACATCATCGCCTCCCGGAACCGGTGGCAAGTCTCGGCGATGGCCCTGGCGCATCGGCTCCACGAACTGTCGCTCCTGACCGACTGGGGATACCGAGCGGTGTGCATCGACCTCGCCCGCCTCGGCTACCGCAGCGGCGAGCCAGGGGGAATCGCACCAGAACACTCCCAAGTCGTAATGGACGCCCTTCAAACGACACGGCCAGACACGTCGCTCGTCGCTCAGGCCGCCCACGATCTACACCTCACGGTCGGAGAGCTCGAAAAGTACATTCGTGGACTCCTCCCGGAGGGCAGTTTCGCCACGCATCGACGGACACCACCCAGCCGCCCGACTCTGACGCTGCTGCCGTGAGGCAGGCCCCGATCGGGATATAGGAGGCGCCGGCGGCGCACTGGGCAACCGAAGGCGGCGAATCCTCACGACAGCTTGCATTGAAAAGAACCCAGCTCGCGTGAAAGCCCCGGCTGGCCGGGATCGGGGTGTATCTGCTGCACGGGCAGTTCCTGCCCGTCTCCCGCACCGCTTCGGGCCCGAGCCTCGGCATCGCCTCCGTGGGCACGCCCGGCGCGGCGCCGGTGTTGCTGAGATGGAGATCGCGGGATCGGGAGCTGATTCACGAGTCCGGTACCGTTGGCCGACCGGACTCACCCCCATACGTCGACACAGACCAGGCGGTCTACGCCGCGATCGTGCCCCGACCCGCGCGGCGGCACGAGAGCAGTCGATCTGAAGGAGCTCCGGAAGGTCCCGCACCTGGCGGACGCCGACCTCGAGCGTATAGACAAGGTAGTCCACTGCCTGCGCAACCGTCCGTCCCTTCGGCTGCTGGTACGCCGCGACTCCCTGCGGTTGATGATCGACACACCTGGTGGGTAGGCGCCCCTGCGCGGCGCCGCCGCATTGCGGCGCGCCCAGGTTATCCGTACCAGCCGCCGCTTCATGCCGATCACGAACCGCAGGGAGTCGCGGCCTATGAACAGTCACGAGTCGTGGTTCGGTCAGGGCACCGACAGTGGGCAGGGCTCGTACGAGGGGCACCGATGGGGCAGACTGGCGCCGACGCGAATCCGGGTTGGACTCGTGTGGAAAGGCAGGATCTCATCATGGAGGACATTCCCGCCCAGATTGGCCGCTACGCCGTGGTGCGTCGCCTCGGGTCGGGCGGCATGGGAGAGGTCTTCCTCGCGTACTCGCTGGCCGGCTCGCCGGTGGCGGTGAAGGTGATCCGCAGCGACCGGCTGGACGAGGGCACTCGGGCTCGGTTCGAGCGGGAGGCCTTGATCGCTCGGACGGTGATCGGTACCAACCGGGTCGCGCGTTTCCTGGACGCGGACCCGTACGCGCAACGGCCGTGGCTCGCGATGGAGTACATCGCGGGAGCCACTCTGCTCGACCACGTGGATGCGGACGGTGCGTTGTCGTTGCCGCTGGTGGCCAGCCTCGGCGCGCTGCTGGCCGAAGGGTTAGCGGCGGTCCACGACGTGAATCTGCTGCACCGGGACCTGAAGCCGCAGAACATCATCCTCGGCGCAGACGGGCCGATGATCATCGACTTCGGCCTCGCGGCGCTCGTGGACGCCTCACAGGACTCGCTGTCCCATCCAGGGATGATCATCGGAACGGTCCGGTGCATGCCGCCAGAACAGGCCGGCGGCAATCCGCGTGTCGGGCCGGCCGCGGACGTCTACGCGCTTGGCACTGTGCTGCTGTACGCGGCAACCGGCCACTATCCGTACGACGGCCCCAGGTGGCAGGCCATCGCCGCCCAGGTCACCAACCCTCAGGTGGCTCCGGACCTGAGCGGGGTGCCGGCTGGGCTCGTGCCGCTGCTGAGTTCGATGCTGGCGCATGAGCCGCAGGACCGGCCGACGGTCGCGGACGTAGCTGCGGCGTGCACGGGCCTGCTCGGCGACGCGGGGCTGACACCGGCCAACGCCCGGCTGGCTCTGGTAGCACGTACGACGGGCCGCAACGCGGCGAGTGATACGCGCCGGCTGTCGCCGTCGATCGAGGCGCGGCTGGCGGAGTGGGTCGTCGACGACGTGGATGAGAGCCCGCTCGACACCCCACCGTCCCTGCCCGCATCCGAGCCGCCGCCCGAGGGAGATGCGCAGCCGCCCCGGACGGATTGGCCGCCGGAGCGGTCGGGTCCGTCGTCGGGCCGTGCTTCCACACCGCGGCGCCGCGCGGGACGGTTGTCCGCTTCCAGCCGGGTGGCCGATGACCTGCGCAGGCAGTACGCGGTACAGATCAATTTGTGATGAGGGTGTACGGCTTGTGGGTGGGATGTCGAAAGGGCCGGAGTGCGGGAAGGGGTCGGAGCCGGGGTGAGTGTCGAAACCGAGGTCGTGGAGCGGGACGAGGGGGCGTCGGCAGGTTACCCACCGGGTGCGCAGGTGCTGGTCCGCGACGAGCTGTGGCTCGTCCGGAAGATCACGAAGACCAGCCGCGACGGGTGGATGGTCGAGGTCATCGGCGTGTCGCCCTTCGTCCGTGGGACCGAGGCGGTGTTCTTCGATCAGCTTGACGATATCCGGGTCCTCGACCCGCGTCGGACGGAGCTGGTCGCCGACGATTCGTCGAACCACCGTCGCGCCCGCCTGTACCTGGAGGCCGTGTTCCGAAAGACCCCGCTGCCGCAGACGGAGCGAGGGCTGGCGTTGGCGGACGGGTTCCTCATGGACCATCAGGTGCACCAGCTTCGGCCGGCTGAGCTAGCCCTGTCGATGGAGAACCCGCAGCCGCGCATCCTCATCGCAGACGTCGTAGGACTGGGCAAGACGCTGGAGATCGGTATCCTGCTGGCCGAGCTCATTCGCCGCGGCCGCGGGGAGCGTATCCTGGTCGTCACGCCGCAGCATGTCCTGGAGCAGTTCCAGCGCGAGCTGTGGGCCCGGTTCGCCATCCCGCTGGTGCGGCTGGATTCGACGGGTATCCAGCGGATGCAACGGGAGATCCCGGCGGGCCGCAACCCGTTCGCCTATTTCAAGCGTGCGATCATCTCGATCGACACGTTGAAAAGCGCCACCTACGCCCCGCATCTGGAGCGCACCGACTGGGATGTCGTCGTCATTGACGAGTCGCACAACCTGGTCAACCGGGGCACCAAGAACAACGACCTGGCCCGGCTGCTCGCCCGCCGAACGGACGCGCTGGTGCTGGCCTCTGCCACCCCGCACAACGGCCGGGCGGCCTCGTTCGCCGAGCTGATCCGCATGCTTGACGAGGCGGCGATCGCGGATCCGACAAAGTACGACGTGGACAGGCTGCGTCACCTGTACATCCGCCGGACCAAGACATCGCCGGAGGTGCGCGACGGTCTGCGCGGTGCCTGGGCGGACCGGGGCCCGTCCCAGCCGATCCCTGCCCAGGCGACCGATAGCGAGGCGGCAGTTCTCAAGGAACTGGGTAGCCGCTGGATTCCCGCCGACGAGGGTGGTCAGTCCGTCAGCACGTCGCAGCTCATCCCGTACCGGTTGCTCAAGTCCTTCCTGTCGTCGCACCGCGCCCTGCTGGCGACGATCGAGACCCGCCTGCGGACGCTCGGGGATCCGCTTCGTCACAAGCCGGCTGAGTCTGTGGCCCGCAATGCGGAGAGGGAGGCACTGCTGATGCTGCGTGACCTCGCAGGGCGTGTCCGAGACGACGAGGCTGCCAAGTTCCGCGCGCTCGTGGACGAGCTGCGCGAGATGGGTGTGGGCCCCGGCTCGGACGTTCGCGTCGTCGTGTTCTCGGAGAGCATCCCCACGTTGACCTGGTTGGCCGCATCCGTTCCGGAAGCATTGGGCTTCAGCCGCAGATCGGGCCC
The DNA here is from genome assembly GCF_003751085.1 of Micromonospora sp. Llam0. Lineage (NCBI taxonomy): Bacteria > Bacillati > Actinomycetota > Actinomycetes > Micromonosporales > Micromonosporaceae > Micromonospora > Micromonospora sp. Llam0. The sequence continues at coordinate 5,591,474 of NZ_RJJY01000001.1, forward strand.
AGATGGACGACGGCCGTGGCTGCGGTACGGCGGGGTGGTGCAGGTCATGCACCGCGATTCCACGGTTGACGAGGAACAGAACAGCATCGTCGAGCGGTTCGGGCTCCGTGACGATCCCGTGCGGTTGCTGTTCACCGGTGACATCGCGTCAGAGGGCGTCAACCTGCACCAGCAGTGCCACCGGCTGATCCACTACGACCTTCCCTGGTCCTTGATCCGCATTGAGCAGCGCAATGGTCGGATCGACCGCTACGGCCAGGAACACGAGCCACAGTTCCGGGCGCTGATCCTCACCTGCGACCTGCCGTGGCGCACCGATGAGGAGACCGGCCACCCGCGAACCCTGGACGACCGTCTGGTCGGGGAGAAGCTGCTGGTACGGGAGGCGGAGGCACACAAGATCGAGGGGTCCGCCGAGGCGGTCACCGGCCTGTATCGGGCGCAAGAGGAAGAGGACCGGCTGATTCAGGACCTGATCGCCGGACGCACCGTGGAGCAGTCCATCGGCCGGTCGCGTCAGAGCGGGTCGGCCTTCCTAGCCGGCCTGCTGGGCCAGGTGGGCGCCGTTGCGGAACATTCCGAGGTCCGGACGGCCACCGTGCTGTCCCTGTTCCGGTCCACGGATGACTACTTCGAGGAGGCGCTGCGGCAGGTATGCCGGCCGAACCCGGAAGACCACCTGTCGCTGCGGCGCGATGATGACGGCACGATCGCCTTCGAGCCGCCGGCGGATCTACTCCACCGGTTGCGGTCGCTGCCCAGGTCATACCTGGACGAGCAGCGGATCCTGCCGACGAAGAGTGAGCCAGGCCGGATACGGATCACCTTCGCCAAGCCGCTCGCTGAGGCCCGCCTGCTTGCGGCGCGGGAAACGTCGAAATCCCAGTGGCCCAATGTCTCCTACGTCACCGACGTGCATCCGGTGCTGGACTGGCTGACCGACAAGGTGCTCGTGGAGGTCGGCCGGCATCAGGCGCCGGTGATGGCCGCGACGACTGAGGAACCGGTGTTCCTCATCCAGGGCGTGTGCTCCAACGCGCTGGGTCGCCCCACGCTGGTCAGGTGGATGGCGGTGGCCGGTCTGGCTGACCGCCCGCGGGTCGAGGAGGTGACGCCGGCGCTGCTGCACCGTTGGGGCGTCGGCCCGCAGATGCCGGGCCGCGCCCAGCCGCGTGACCTGCCGGGGCTGACCAAGCTCGTCCCGGCTGCCGTCGACCAGGCCCGCCGGTACGTGGCCGAACGCAGCGGCGCATACCGGCAGGAGGTGTCGAAGCTGCTGGCCCCGTACCGAAGCCGGATCGGCACATGGCACCAGGAGGCCCTGTTCGCCGCGCCCCGAGGCGCAGCCAAGCAGGCTGTCGACGAGACGGCCGAACGCCTGCGTCACCTGGTGGAGGCGTTGGAGACCGTTGGCGAACCGATGCTGCGCGTGCTGGCGGTCCTTGAACCGTCCGACCGAGCGGCGGGAGGCGGAAACCTGTGAGCAGCGTCTTCGACTCGATCATCAATCGTGGCGAGTACCTGTCCGCCCACTACTTCGCCGATCAGCTCGGCGCCGAGCTTAAGAAGCGACTGTTGGCCACGTGGGCGGTTCGAGAGGGCGACGAGTACGACAACCGGGCGACGCCCCGGCAGATGGTGCGGGCACTGCGCCGCGAGTACCTGACACCTAATGTCCGTGGCTACCTCGCCGCCGGGCCCCAGGCCGACCCGTACGACCTGTTTGACCTGGGCACCTACAACGGCCCCGAGTGGCGCAATGGCCTGGTGGAGTGGCACCAGAATGTGCTGCGCGCGCTCGGCTACGAACCCGCTCCCACCGAGCTGACAGTCCATCGGGCCGGCCGCGAACACGCCGTGCCGGTCGCCTATTACGGCCCCGGGATCGTGGCGCTGGACTGCGGATGGGCCGCGGACGGCGACGCCGCGTTCGACCCGGCCGGCGCCGGCCGGCTCCTGTCGCCGGTGCGGGTCAACGCCAGCGAACGCTACGAAACCGGGGCGGCCCTCGCGTCGTGGCTGTTCCACGCCAACATCGGCAGTCCGGACGGCCCGCCACCACGCTTCGTCCTCCTGCTGCACGGTGGCGTCATCGTGCTCGCCGACCGCAACTCGTGGGCCGAAGGCCGCTACCTCGCCGCTAACCTCGACGCCGCGCTCGAGCGCAACGACCGCGCCCAGTCCGGTGAGTTGGCCACGCTCGCAGCCTTGTTCTGCCGCGAGATGCTCTGCCCCGGCGAGAATGACACTGCCCCGGCGATGGACGCCCTACTCAAGGGATCCACCGTCAACGCCGTCGGGGTGTCCAAGGAGCTGCGCCACGGCGTGCAACGCGCCGTGGAAATCATCGCCGGCGAGGTCCTTCGGCGGATGGCAGAGCCCGTCAACGACGTCACGCCGGCAGACATCGAGGAACCGCGCCTGCCGTTCGCCCGGGAACTGACCCGCGACTGCCTGCGATACCTCTACCGGATCCTGTTCCTGCTCTACGCCGAGGCCCGTCCCGAGCTGGGCATCCTGCCCGCCGACGACGGCAACTACGAGGCCGGTTACTCAGTGGCACGGCTACGGGAACTGGTCGCCCGCGACGAGGAACTGATGGAGGAGGAGGCGAGGAACAGCTTCCACCTCTACCACTCCCTCGACCTACTCTTCAACAAGGTCAACCTCGGTCACCGCCGCTACGGCACCGAGCCCGACGACGACCAGCCCGGCGACGACGAGCAGACCCGGCAGGAGAAAGCCGAGCGGCGCAGCGAAGACATCGGCCTGCGATTCGACCCACTGCGCAGCGAGCTGTTCGACCCGGACTCCATCCGGCTCATCGGCCAGCGGGTGCTCGACCCGCGGTGCGACGACGAGACGGCGCCGCGCTGGCTCGACCTGCGCCTGCGCAACTCAGCCCTGCACCGCGTCCTGCGCCTGCTCACGATGAAGAAAGCCCGGCCAGGCACACTGGGCGGCTTCGTGTCCTACCGAAACCTCGGCATCAACGAGCTCGGCGCCGTGTACGAGGGGCTGATGTCCTACACCGGCATCATCGCGGGTGAGGAGTTGTGCGAGGTCGCCAGAGGCGGTGATCCCGACGAGGGCTCGTGGCTCATCGCGGCCCGCCGGCAGAACGATTACCCAGACGAGACACTGGTCCACTATGATGAAGAGGACGCCCGCGACGGCCTCCGCGGTGTCAAGAAATACGAACAGGGCTCCTTTGTCTACCGCCTCTCCGGCCGGGAACGCGAGACATCGGCCTCGTACTACACCCCCGAGTCGCTCACCACGGTGACGGTGGAGCTGGCGCTCAAGGAGCTACTCGGCCAAGGCGCCGACAGCGACGCCGACAAGACACGCGCCGCCAGGCTGCTGTCGTACAAAATCTGCGAGCCGGCACTCGGCTCCGGCGCCTTCCTCAACGAGGCGATCAACCAGCTCGCCGAGGAGTATCTGCGCCGACGGCAGAAGGAACTGGACCGCTCGATCCCCGCCGGCGACGTGCTGACCGAGAAGCAGAAGGTCAAGGCATACATCGCCCTGCACAACGCGTACGGCGTCGACCTGAACGCCACGGGACGCGAACTGGCCGAGGTTTCGTTGTGGCTGAACACCATGCACCCGGGCATGCAGGCGCCGTGGTTCGGCCTGCACCTGCGCCGCGGCAACTCGCTCATCGGCGCCCGCCGCGCCATCTACCACGCCCACGACGTCTGCTCGCCAGACAAGGCCTGGCTGAAAGCCAAGGGCAGCCTGCCACCGACACCGCTACCGCTGCACCGTGGCGGGCGACCGCAGCCGCTACCCGACGACGCAGTGCACCAGTTCCTGCTGCCCTCGCCGGGATGGGCAGCGATCACCCACTCCACCGAGGCGAAGAAGCTCGCGAAGAACGAGGTCGACCGGCTGGCCGCCTGGCGACGCGGACTCCTCCAACGCCCGACCCGCAGCATCGCCCACCTCAACGCCGACGGCACCCCCAAGATCGACCGCCGCACCGGCAAACCGCGGCAGGAGACCGCATCGCAGTTCACCAGGTTGCGCGACGCCGCCCGGCGCGCAGAGTTCCTGTGGTCGTGTGTGGTCAAGAGGATGGAGCTGTCCGAGCGGGAGATCGCCCGCCGGATCGACGTCTGGGGCGCAGACCCGGCCAACCCGGAGTACGCCTTCCTCCGTCGTCCAGAGCAGGCCGTGCCGAAGGAGAAGGTTTACGCCGAGCTGTTCGAGGCAGCGGGCACCCCGTACCGGCGACTCAAGACGGTGATGGACGCCTGGTGCGCGCTGTGGTTCTGGCCCACCGACCGCGTCGGCCTGCTCGACGGCACGCATCCCGAGTACGCGGCTGCCGTCGCTGAGATCGGCGTAGAGGCCCTCACCGAGCTACTTGGCGGCATCGGTGACGCCGAGGCGCCGGTAGACCCCGCTCCCACCGGGCAAGACGGAGGCCAAGCGCCGGCCGCGGCGGACGAGCAGCCGCCAGCGGCGCCCGCGCCGGTCTTCTTCCGCACGATGACACTCTTCCCTGTCAACGGTGAGCAGATGACGCTGGACGAGACGGAGTGGGAGACCGCCGCCGCGACGCCGGCCGCCACGCCCGAGCCGAAACCGAAGAAGGCACCGAAGCCGAAGCAGTTGGCACGCCGCCCGGTCATCCCGCTGAAGAACCTCGACGACTGGCTTGACTTTCTAGAAGCCATGCTCGGCGCGGCAGACATCCCTGACGGCACCCTCATCGACAAGTACGACGACCTCGACCAGATGAAGGAGTTCGAGGAAAACCTCGTCCTCTTCATGGGTATGGACAACGCCGACCCAGAGGCACGGTTTCCCTGGCTGCGGACGGTCCGGGAGCTCGCCGACCGGCACGCGTTCCTGCACTGGGAGCTGGACTTCGCGCTGATCTTCGCGGAGAACGGCGGCTTCGACCTTCAGGTCGGCAACCCGCCGTGGGTCCGGCCACGCTGGAACGAGGACGCCGTCTTGGCCGAGTTCGAACCCTGGTTCGAGCTGGAGGAAAAGCCCAATCAGGAGGAGAAGGACCACCGCCGGCATGAGTTACTGGAGCGCGCGGAGGTCCGCGGGTACGTGCTGCGCGAGCTGACCGCGACCAGCGGGCAGGTCGCCTTCTTCGGATCTGCCCAGGTGTACCCGCTGCTCGTCGGCACGCAGCCGGACCTGTACCGGGCGTTTATGTGCCAGGTGTGGGCGCATCAGTCGGCCGGCGGCACGGTGGGCCTTCTGCACCCCGACAGCCACTTCACCGGCGACAAGGAGGGGCCGCTGCGGGGGGAGGCGTACCGGCGGCTGCGCATCCACGGAGACTTCGTCAACGCAGGGCAGCGCTTCTTCCCCGAGCCGGTGGGACACACGGCGCACTTCGGCGTCCACATATACAGCCGGCCCCGAGAAATCAGGTTCGACCACCTGTCCTGGCTGGTGTCCACCGACGCGCTTCGGCACTCTCGGGACCACGACGGATCGGGGGACGTGCCGGGTGTCAGGTACAAGAACCGGGAGTTCGACGAGCGGCCGCACCGCAGCCGCGTCGTCACGGTCACCGAGGACATTCTGGCGGTGTGGCGCAGGCTGCTGGACGAGGAGGACCGGCCGCTGTCCCAGGCTCGGCTGCTCTTCCCGGTCAGCACCGCCGAGGCGGCCGCGATCGAGGCACTGGCCGCGTACCCGCTTCGGCTGGCCGAACTGCTGCCACAGATCACCCGCGGCTACGACGAATCAGGTGCGAAAAAGACGAACCTGATCGAGTACAACCGCGTCGATACGGCGACCGGGCGCGAGTACCAGCCGGCGACGTGGGGAGAGGTCGTCCTGAAGGGCATCCAGGTGAGCACGGCCACGCCGATCTTCAAACGGCACGATGCCAACAGCAACGAACCCTACGGCTACGACCTGGTCAGCCTGCCGTCCGACTTCGTGCCCGACACCGAGTACGGCTGCGTGCCGGGCCGAGACGCGGCGTTCCGGGAGGCACAGGATCGGTGGGTGGACCACCGGGAGCTGCGGCGTCTGCGCACGGACGCGGTTGAGGTGACCCGGGCGCGAGCGCGCCTTGCCGCGACACTCGGGGTGCCGGAGGTTGAGGTCGAGGACGAGCAGGTCGATGTGCTGCTGGTCGAGCAGGCTCGCCGGCCGTACGTCGACTTCTACCGCCTGGCGTGGCGGCGGCAGGTGGCACCGAACACGGAGCGCGCCTTGTACTCGGCGCTAATCCCACCCGGGCCGACGCACATCCATGCCGTTCACAGCATGGTCATGCCGAGCATTCACCAGACCGTGCTGGTGGCCGGATTCTGGACGTCTCTCCCGCTCGACTACTTCCTTCGCGCTACGGGAAGGGGCGACCTCCAAGTCGCTGGAGCGAAGGTACTGCCCGCTCCGTCCGTAGCTCATCCGCTCGCCTCGGCGCTCTTGCTGCGTACCCTGCGCTTGAACTGCCTGACCAGTGTGTACGCGGATCTGTGGGCGGAGCTGTTCGACCCCGCGTGGCTCGACGGCGAGACCTGGGTCTGCGAGTGGCCCGGCCTGCCGCCGCTGAACAACGTCGCGCCGGACTGGCGGCCCGAAACACCGCTGCGGACCGAGCGCGCCCGCCGGTCTACGCTGGTCGAGATCGACGCCTTGGCCGCCGTCTGGCTCGGGATGAGCGCCGACGCGCTCGTGGCCGCATACCGTGGGCGGTTCCCGGTGCTGCAGAAGTACGAGGCTGTCACGTGGTTCGACGCCGACGGGTGGAAGCTCGCCGGCAACGCCCGCACCTTTGGCCAGCGGCAGACCAAGCAGACATGGGCGCAGTTCGAGGCGTACTGGAAGGACCCGGAGAACGCTCCGCCGCCCGACGGCTACACGCCGCCGTTCTACAAGGCAGAGCGGGAGGCTGAGATGCGGGCGGCGCACGCCGTCTTCCAGGCTCGGCTGGACGCCGCGGTCGCCTGGGGCGAGTGGGATCACGGGGCAGCGGAGGTGAACGCGTCGTGAGACCGACGCTGCAGGCGCGGGCGCTGAAGGAGAGCCTGCTGCAGTATCTGTCGACCACGTATGCGTTGGCTGACGAGGGCGCACGGGAGGCCCTGCACCGCTTCCTCGGCGACGAGACGTCGGGCATGTTCCGCGGCCCGTACCTGCGGATCCGCACGCCGTTCACGCTCGCCGGACCGGGTTGGGAGCGGCATCTGCAGTGGCGGCGCGAGGGCTGGACGCCGTACGCCCACCAGGCGGCGGCGTTCGCCCGACTGACCTCCGCCAACGAGCACACACCGCAGCCGACGCTGATCACGACCGGCACGGGCTCTGGCAAGACCGAGTCGTTCCTCTACCCGGTGCTGGACCACTGCCGGCGGGAGCGCGCCGCCGGCAGGGCCGGCATCAAGGCGGTCCTGCTGTACCCGATGAACGCGTTGGCAACCGACCAGGCCCAGCGGATCAACGAGTTGCTCATCGGCAACCAGGACAAGCTCGGCCGCGTCTCGGCCGGGCTGTACATCGGCGATCGGGCGGCCCTGCGCTACGACCGGGTCCGTACCACGCGCTCGGATATGCAGCTCACGCCGCCCGACATTTTGATCACCAACTACAAGATGCTGGACCTGCTGCTGCAGCGCGACGACGACCGGCCGCTGTGGCACGACGCTGACATCCGGTACGTCGTGGTCGACGAGTTCCACACCTACGATGGCGCGCAGGGCACCGACGTAGCGATGCTACTGCGCCGCCTCGCGGCCGCAGTCGGGACGCCGGACGAACGGCGACCGCTCGGCGACATCTGCCCGGTGGCGACATCAGCCACGCTGGCGTCGGCCACCGACGAAGAGGCAATCGCACGTCTGCTTGCCGTGGCGACGGACGTCTTCGGCGCCGAGTTCACCCACGACTCGATCGTCGGGGAGGACCGGTTGTCGGTCGACGAGTTCATCCCAATGGACGACCTCCGTCAGGCGCTGCCGTTGCCGTCACCGGACGAGATCCTGGCGCTGCCCGATCCCGCCGCCAGCGACGACGCGCTGCTGGATCTCATCGAGGCGGTCACGGCAGTCCGGGATCCGGACCGGGCGCTGCTGGGTAGCAACCTGAAGCGGCACCTGTTCACCAGGGCCGTACTCATGGCGTTCAGCGGCGACCTTCGAATCAGCGCCGAGGTGCTCGACACGATGTGGAGGGCCGGCGCCTCCGGCTGGGCCGCTACGATCGCGCGGCAGCCGGAGAAGGCCGCCGAGGCGCTGGCGCGGTTCGTGGCGTTGCTCTCCCACGCCCGCGACCCAGACGCGAAGCCCGGCGAGGTGCGGCCGTTCGTTCACGTCGAGGTCCACCAGTGGGCCCGCGCGGTGACCCGCCTGCTGCGCGGCGTGCTGCCGTGGCCGCGTGCGGAGTTCCGCTGGGACGTCGCCGGCACCGACAACAGCGTGGCGCGGGGTGGAAACCCGGTCGTGCCGGCCACCACGGCCACGGCCGGTCAGTCCGCGAACCTGTTCCTTCCCGCGGTCTACTGCCGGTCGTGCGGCCGGTCGGGCTGGGCCGTGTTCTCGCCCGAGAGCGACGACGGCGATGTCCAGTTCGACACTTTCAAGATCCGTCGGGCGGCGGCCGGCCAGGACAAGGTACGTGTTCGGTACCTCATCGCCGGCACCGACCGGGAGGCGCGGGAAGGGTCAGGGCCGACGGTCATGCCGGTCAGCGCCCGTCGCGGCGTGAGCGGCTCGTCGGCAACGCAGGGTGTGGCCGGTACGTTGCTGGTGCTGGACGCCGTACGGCAGCGGCTGCGGCCGCCGGACCCGGCCGGCGACTACGACACTGTGACCGGGGAGCCCCGGCTGACGGCGCGGGACTCGGCGTTTGTGCTGGCGAACGTCGGCTCGACGGCGAACACTGCGGCGCGGGAGGACTGGTGTCCCGCCTGCGGGGAGCGCAACGCGATCCGGTTCCTCGGCACGGGCGCAGCCGCGGTGGCGGCGGCGGCGATCACGCAGCTGTTCACCGGTGGCGAGTTGGACAGGGAGGCGGGCGAGGCCAAGACGTTGATGTTCAACGACTCGGTGCAGGACGCCGCCCACCGGGCCGGGTTCGTGGCCAACCGCTCGTACACCTTCTCGTTGCGGGCTCTGCTCACCGCGCACCTGAACGAGCGCGGCGGCACGGCCCTGAATGATCTGATCGCCGACGTCGTCGCGGCCACCACGGATCCCGCGACGCTGGCGGCCGTCGTGCCGCCGGACTTGCATGGCCTACGCGGGGTTGACCGGCTGTTGTCCGGTCGTGGTCGGGGCGGTGACCTGGCGACCTGGAAGCTGGTCGGGCAGCGGCTGGCGTTTGAGACGCTGATGGAGTTCGGGTTCCGCTCCCGCAACGGTCGCACGCTGGAGTTGACCCGTACCGCCGCCGCGCACGTGCGCATCCCCGATCCGGCCGCCGCGGTCGCACTGGTCCGGGAGATCCACGCCGAGCTGGACCGCGACGGGCTGCCGGTGGTGGCCCAGGACGACACCCGCTACCTGGCCTTCCTGCGCGTCTTCCTGGAGCGGCTGCGCACGCGCGGTGCGGTCGCGCACACGTGGCTGGACCAGTACATCAACGAGGCGGGAACTAGCCGCTACTTCATCTGGGGGCGGCGGCCGGTCGGGATGCGGGCGTTCCCGAGCCGGGTCGCTGCCCCGGTGTTCCTGCTCGCCGCGCCGAAGGCGGGCAGTGAGTTCGACATCGCGGGCGGGCGGCTGTCTTGGTACGAGCGCTGGGCGGGTCGTTGCCTGGCGCTGCCGCGCGAGCTGGCGGGAGAGTTCTGGGGTCTGCTGCTGCCCAAGCTCACCTCGGCTGGTTTGCTGTCGGTGCGCACGCCCAACGACACCTCCGGGCGGGTCTACGGGTTGCGGCCCGGCAATGTCGAGGCGTTGCTGCTCGACGACAAGGAGGTGTCGCAGTCGTTCGTGCGCTGCCCGGTCTGCTCCTGGGAGCAGACCGTCCACCCGTCGCTGCTGGATCAGTGGCGTGACCAGCCGTGTCCGTCGTACCGGTGCCGCACCGGTCGTGTGGTCGCCGGGGACCGTCCGGACGGCCTGGGCCGCCACCACCGCGACCGGGACTACACACGGGACTACTACCGAGGGCTGTACCGCCGGGCGGGCACCTATCAGATCGTGACGGCCGAGCACACCGGCCTGCTCACCCGGCCGCAGAGGGAACGCGTCGAGGTGGCATTCAAACGCAACCTGGGCGACCGTGACGCCCGGTACAACGACCCCAACGTGCTGTCCTGCACGCCTACCCTGGAGATGGGCATCGACATCGGTGACCTCTCGGCGGTGGTGCTGGCGGCGCTGCCGCGCCGGCCCGCTAGCTACGCCCAGCAGACCGGCCGGGCCGGCCGCCGCACCGGCAACGCGTTCCTGCTGACCATTCCTGACCGTCGGCGGCGAGACCTGTACTTCTTGGACCGGCCCAGGGATCTCATGGCCGGCGCGATCGTGCCGCCCGGCTGTTACCTGTCGGCGGTGGAGATCCTCCGTCGCCAGTACGTCGCCCATCTGCTCGACCTGGCGGCCGCCGAGAAGCTGGTCCGCGCCGACGGGATCGTGCTGCGGCCGCTGCCGCGCCGGGCGCCCGCGCTGTTCGGCCCGTCCGGATACCTCGCCGACCTCGTCCAGGTCGCCACGACGCAGGGCGCAACGCTGGTCGAGGGCTTCCTCCGGCTGTTTCCCACCGGAATCAGTGAGCACGTCAAGGACGAGCTGAGGGCTTTCGCCACCCGCGGGCTGGCCTCCGCCGTCGAGGAGGCCGAGCGCGAGTGGCAGCGGATGGAAAAGCTCCTTCGCACCCGGCTGCGGGCAATTGACGAGGCGTACGCCGAACTGCACGACACGGACCCGGAGCAGGCGCGGGAGAAGGCCGAGTTGGACGCCGAGCGGCGCGTCGTGGGCAAGCGGCTGCTGCTGCGGGGCGACACGTCGGCTCAGGCCACACTGTGCGACCTCGGCCTGCTCCCGAACTACGCGCTGATCGACACGACCACCACGTTCTCGGCCACCGTGTACGGCGAGGACGGGGTCGTCGACCCCCGGACCGGACGTCCACGCATCACCGCCGAGAACATGACGTACCAACGTCCGCGCCGCTTCGCCCTGTCGGAGCTGGCCCCAGGTAACACGTTCTACGCCCAAGGCTACCGGCACGAGATCACCGGTCTGGAGCTGATGACCGGCGGGCGGCCGGACTGGCACAGCTGGCGTGTCTGCCCGGCGTGTGGATACGTGCGCACCGAGCACGCCGCCAACGACCGGTCACCGTGCCCTCGCTGCCACAGCACCCAGATCGCCGATGACGGCTCCTGCCTTTTCCACGTGGTGGAGCCCGTGACGGTGACGTCCCGCGACCGGCGGGAGGACGCGCGCATCCGTGACGACCAGGACGAGCGCGACCGCCGTTTCTACACCGTCATCGACGCGGTCGACTTTCCCGAGGACGCCATCGCTCGCGGGTCGTGGCGGCACGTCCGTCAGACCTTCGGCGTCGACTATTGCCGGCAGGCGATGATCCGCCGCGTCAACGTCGGGCCGGCCCGATTCGACGCCCCGCCCCGGGACACTTTCGCCGGGCACACCGTGCGGCTCAACCCGTTCCACGTGTGCACGGGATGCGGGGCGGCCACCGCCGACGGCAAGCCGGTCTTCGACCACGACACCGATGCGCTGACCTCCTCGGCGGCGCGTCACCCGAAGCTCAAGCACCACCGGCCCTGGTGCCCGCTGCGGCGCGGACGGCGCGGTGGTGTCACCCAGGAGCCGGTACTGCTGGCCCATCAGCTACGTACCGAGGCGATCCGTGTGCTGCTGCCGGCCGCGACAGCGGACGTCGACGCCAAGGTGCACTCCTTCCGGGCGGCCCTGCGGATGGGCATCGACCTGCACTTCGGTGGGGATCCCCAGCACCTCGACACCACTATCGCCTCCATGCCGGACCAGGCCAGCGGTGAACGCCGCTGGTTCCTGGTGGTGTTCGACGAATTGCCCGGCGGCACCGGCTACCTCGACCGGCTGACCAAGCCGGACGCCTTCAAGGACACCCTGGCTAGGGCATACGAGGCGCTGCGCAGCTGCCCGTGTGCTGAGGAACAGCGCCGGGCGTGCCACCGGTGCCTGCACCGCTACACACCCGAAGCGCTGCAGGACGTCGTGTCCCGGCGCACGGCTATAGCGATGATCGAATCGCTGCTGTTCACTGCCGCCGGCACCGACGGGTGGGACACCGAGGAAGTCACCCACACCGGGCTGATCGGACTGGACCAGCAGGTCGAGTCCGACCTGGAGGCGCGTTTCCTCGCGGCCCTGCGGGAGTGGGCCACGGTGACCGACGACGTCGCCCTCGATGAGGACGGGCACGCCAGCGGACATCTGCGATTCACGTCAGGCGCCGACGTCGTGCACTGGCGGCTCACCGCCCAGCAGCAGGTCAGCGGCACCCGCACCGACTTCACGTTCACCCGCGTGGACGGGCCGACGCAGAGTGTGAAGGTCTACCTGGAGGGCTACCGGTACCACGCCACCCGCGAACACAACCGCATCGCCACCGACGCCGCACAACGCACCCGCCTGCGCGCCGACGGCCACGCCGTCTTCCAGATCACCTGGGCCGACATCGACCTCTTCGAGGGCCGCACCACCAATGCAGATCCCGTCTGGCCGCCCTATGCCGGGATGGCACAGGAACAAGCCAAAACGGCCTACGAGCAGTACGGCGGGCAGCGGGTGGACCTACCCAGGGCGGTGTTCGCCAACCCGATCGACACCATGATCGCCTATCTGCGCGATCCCGACGCCGGCCGCTGGGCCCGCCGGGCGAACGCGCTGGTAACCGGGCTGCTCGCCACGCCTGGCACGGTCCCGATCATCGCTACCGGAAAGCGTCACGTGCTCGCCGCGGCGCTCCGCGCCGAACTGGCCCGACACGGAACGGACGCCGGCCACGAAGCGGACGGCCAGCACGCGTTGGTCCACCTCTACCGGGCGCACGACCCGACCGGCCTGCCGATCATCGTCGCGCTCGACACTACCGAACCCGACCGGCTGCGGTGGTCCGCGCTGGTGGTGCTCGACGACGCCGAGGCCGTGCTGGACACCGACGCGCACAAACAGCGCTGGCGAGCGTGGCTGTACTGGACCAACATCACCCAGTTCCTGCCTTACAGTGGCGGGGACGGTGTCCAGCTGGCGGCCAGCCGGGCCGGAGAGTTCGAGGTCGAGACGCTGGCCATCTGCGGCGGACCCGGCGAGATCGACACGTTAAGCGGGCACCACCGGGTGTCGGAGGCCGCAGCGAAGCCGACCGTACCGGCCCCGACCACCGTCGGCGCTGACGCCATGCAGCCGCGGCGCGACACGACCTGGGACGAGGACATCCTCGAGATCCTCCGTGAGGAGCCGGACGAATCGGCTGACCTGCTGCGCCTCGCCGAAGAGCTCGCCGCCCGGGGCAAGCGGGCACCGGTTTTCGGCTACGAGCTGGGCTCAGGCCGCTGGCTCGCGGATTTCGGCTGGGCCGACTCCGACGTCAAAATCGCTGTCGTGCACCACGACGCCACGGCCGACAGCGACGAGGCACGCCGCCGCGACGAGGCGTACATCGACGCAGGCTGGACGGTGCGCACGGCAGGGGACTGGCTGGCCCACCTCGACGAACTGATCGCCCGGCTGCCTGACACGGAAGGCTCCACCCGATGACCGCACGGCTCAGCCTCTACCGCAAGGCCGAACAGGAGCTTTACAAGCTCGACCGTGTGGTGAAAGCGCAGTTCTACGACTTTTGCCACATCTTCCGGCAGAACCCGGAGCAACCCGGCCTCGACCTCAAGAAGCTCAAGGGCGACTCCAGGACCTACCGCGCGAAAATCAACCAGTCGTACCGGGCCCTACTCGCTCCCGTGGGCGTCGACGCCGACGGCACGCAGAGCTGGCTCGTCGTGGCCGTCCGGCATCGCAAGGACGTCTACGACGAACTTCAGGTCGCTGTCAACCGAGTCACCGGCGAGATTGAGTTCGTCGACCTCGCCGTCGTCGGCGACAGCGCCCTACGCCGTGCCGGCATCACGCTTACGACAGCCGAGCCGGACATCGACCCGGCGACGAAGCCGACCCCGGAGGCGCCAGCGACTCCGCCCGCGCGGCCGCTGCTGGCCGGCTACGACGCCGACCAACTCCGGGAACTCGGAGTCGCCGACCAGATCGTCGACCTGGCCCTCGCCGTGACCAACGACGCCGAGCTGGACGAGCTGCTCGAGGGCGCCCCGCCCCTGTCCAAGGACATTTTGTACGGCCTCGCGGCCGGGATGGGCATCGACGCGGTCCGCGAGGAGATCACCGCGCCTGTTCAGCTCGACCAGGAACCAGACCCGGCAGACCTGGCCGCCGCGTTCGCCCGTACCAAAGTCACCACCGTCGACAAGCACGTGCAAGCGGCGATCGAGGAGGGCGACTTCCGGGCCTGGCGGGTCTACCTTCACCCCGCGCAGGAAAAGATCATCGGACGGCAGTACGGCGGTCCCACCCGCGTTTCCGGCGGTCCCGGCACCGGCAAGACCGTCGTCGCACTACACCGGGTCAAGCACCTCGCCGAAGCGCTGCCGCCCGGCACCGACAAGCCCATCCTCGTGACGACCTTCACCGCCAACCTTGCCAACGACCTCCGACTCCGACTGGCATCCCTAATCGAGCCGCACCTGTTGACCCGGGTCGACGTCACGCACATCGACCAGCTGGCCGCCCGGGCCGTCGGCGAGAACACCACCCAGCGGACCCGCAAGCGACGCATCAACGACCACGCAGCCGTCACGGAGATGCGGCAACTGCTGCTCGAACTCGACGAACACCGCTGGGACGCAGACTTCCTTGTCGAAGAATGGGAGCAGGTGATCCTTGGCCAAGCGGTGCAGAGCCGCTCGGACTACTTCCAGGTGCGCCGGGCCGGCCGCGGTCGTGCCCTCTCCCGTCCCGAGCGCAGCCAGGTCTGGAAGCTGATCGAACAGCTCACTGCCCGACTGAACAAACTCGGCGTCGAGACCTGGGGCCAAGCCGCAGAGCGCGCCGCCCGGTACGAGATGGAGCGCGCCGCGACGATCGAGGCTCGCCGGACCGCCGGGTCATCGACCAACGACGGTTCCAGCTCCGGGCACCTCAGCTACCGATACCGGCACATCGTCGTCGATGAGGCGCAGGACCTACGGGCAGCGCACTGGAAGATGCTGCGCGCCATGGCAGATCCGAACCTGCCCGACGACATCTTCATCGCTGGGGACACCCACCAGCGGATCTACAATCACCAGGTCTCCCTCGGCGCCTTGGGCATCCACATCCGCGGACGGTCCGCCCGGCTGACCCTCAGCTACCGCACCACCCGGGAGATCCTCGTCCGCGCGCTGCTCATCGCCGACGACAAAAGCATCAGCTACGACGACCTCGACGACGGCACGGACACGCTAGCCGGCTACCGGTCGATCCTGCACGGCCCACCGCCAGCCTTCGCCGGCTACGGCACCTGGGAGGACGAACTAGCAGGGCTGGCCACCACGCTGGCGCACTGGCGAGCCGAACTGTCTACCAGCGAGAACGGCGTATCCCTGGACCCGGGCGGGCACATCGCGGTCTGCGTCACGGACCACGAGCGGGTCAGCCAGGTGATGGACTACCTGACCGCCAAGGCAGGCATGACCTGCGCCGAGCTGACCAAAGACGGCCCGGTGGGCGACGGCGCCATCCACGTCGGTACCATGCACCGCTTCAAGGGACTCGAGTACCAGCGGCTCGCGATCGTCGGCGCTAGCGAGGGCGTCCTCCCCCGCGCTGGCGCCGAGCGATACCGTAAGGAGGACCCGGTGCGGTACGAGCGCGAGTTGCGCAAAGCGCGGTCCCTGCTGTTCGTTGCCGCCACCCGCGCCCGTGACGCCCTCGCCCTAAGCTGGCACAACGCGCCGAGCCCGCTGCTTGCTGCGGTACCGGTACCGAGCGACCGGGACTGATGCGATGTTGAACAGTTCGGTCCCGTCCGCCGTTGGTCGTGTCCACCGGCCGTTGCGGCCGATGAGGCGAGGGTGGACATCTCTCCACCTCCGGCGGCGTAGTCGCATGTACCGTGCCATAACTCATCGCACCGACTGTGAGCCGGGAGTTCTCGGTCCGGGCTGATGATCTCTGGTATGACTGTGCGGCTGCTGTATCTGGGAATGATCAGCCTGTTCAAGACTCTGGGCATGCTGGTCCGCAGCGACAGGGCGCTGCTGGTAGAGGTCCTCTCGTAGAAGTGCGAGCCGATGACCGCAACCGGGTCGGTGAGCGACCTCGCTGACGCGGTAACGGCAGTTGGCGGACTACCACGTCAAGAGTCCCGCCCTGGTCGTGCAGACGCCGGAAGGCGGCTGCGGACTTCTTCGGAAGGAGCAGATCGTTGCTAAGCCCGCCGCGCTGCGGTCCGCCGTGGCGTGTTTCGCTCGTCAGTGGGGACGCGCGATTGTGTTACCGGCCGCCGAGTGTGAGGGCGGCGCGGGTGCCGGGTGTGGCGTCAACCGCGTCGGCGGCGGCATTAAGTTGCCGGGCGAGCGCGCGGGCTTGCTCCGGGGTGAGGGCGATCTCGGGGTCAGGGGATCGCAGTTCGACCCGGACGTGCGGCTCGTCCAGGACGGGCGGACCGGCACGCCGGACGGCGGGCATGTCGAAGTAGTCCGGCCACACGGCGAGCTGAACGTCGTGCCCGCCGTCGTGGGCGTTGACGAGCGCGGTCGTGCCGCGGTGGTGTCGGGTTCCGGGAACGTCTTCCTCAACGGAGCAGGTGGTGCACCAGGGCGGGCATGTCGGCAGAGCAGGTGATCGTTCAGCGTCATGGCCAGGCTGCCGGTTGTTCACGTAGTAATCCCTTCCCTCATCGAGTGCCGACACTGCGGTTTCCCACTGGTCTTGGCCAGTGCGTGGTGCCGTTGGCGGGTAGCTAGGTCATCCCTCGTCGTCTGGCTTTCCGTCGTCCTCGGCTTTCTCGATGTCCGCTGGCTTCTCGTCGTCGTCCGCCGTGTGGCCGTCGGGCTGGTCAAGGCGTGGCACGATCTGAATGATGACGCGGATCTGGGCGAGACGGACTCGGCCTGCTTCCGTGATGGTGTAGACGTTGTGGCCGTTGGCTCCCGGGCCAGGGCTGATCATTTTGCGCCGTACCAGGCGGTGGCGTGTGCGGGTCAACTCAGACTCGCTGAGGTAGCGGCCACTCCATGCTGCCATCTCGCGGCCCAACTCGGTGTAGCGCAGGGACTTGTGCTCCAGGCAGAACAGGGCTGCCGCGTCCCATAGGTTGTGAGCTAGATTGTCGATCTTGGCGAGGTCGTCGTACTCCACTCGTCTCCACCCCGTTGTAGCCCCCCAACGACAACGATGCGCCGCTTGTCAAGCGAATCGTCGGGCATCTAACAGTGCAAGTTGCAAACATCAACGAGTATCCACCGCTCCGTCAAGCGCCTTCTAGGCAATCGCAGGCACTTTTCACCGTTGGATCCGATATGCACCGAAATGCAGGGTAGTTCGGGTGATCCCCCATCATCCGTTCGGCTGATTAACGGCAATGCTTCCGGCCGTCTGGGTCACGGTTCCCGGCAAAGATCAGCAACGATGGCTGCGACATCGCGTCCCAGGTCCGTCAACGACAGCGTCTCCTGGCGTGGCGGCTCGTGCGGGGTGTCGCTGCCGGCCAGCGCGGCGAGGACGCCCACGCCGGCGAGACGGCGAATGGCGAGTTCGAGCGCTTCCTGCTCGGCGAGGGCTGAGGTGGTAGGCGTCGGTTGCCGTCCGTGATGCAGCGAGTCCAGCACCTCGACCACGTACGGCGTCCTCACCAGGTCCACGGCGCTGCGCAAGGCGTGCTGTTCATCCTGCGGGTTCATCGCTGGCTGGCTCTCCTGTCAACAGCGGAAATCGGTGGCTGTCGTTGCCGTTTGGTGCAGTGTAGAGCCCGATTCGGTGGCTGTGACCTACGAGGCGCAAGACCAAATCCGGTGTGGCCAGAAGGTTCTCTCGCGCGGTTACCTAGGGCTACGCACAACTTGTTCGTGCGACGTGCACGCGCGGCTTGTTCGTACTAACTCGGCGTAGCGCCTCTCTGGCTACCTCGGGTAGGACGGAAGGGTCGCGCCAGATTGGGGGAGGTTGCAGGTGCAAACCTTGACGCGCAACGCGAAGCGGGATGCCGACGACGGCGTGCTGTCGTGTTCGTTCGGGCGTCCTGGCGCGGATCGCCGGGTCGGTACTTCCCGACGTTGGCGGTGGGTCGCCGGGCTCGGCGTGTTGTTGCTGGGGTTGGCCGGCTGCGACAGCTCGGTGCCGACGGGTCAGGGTTCGTCGGCGCCGTCGTTGTCGGCTCCTGCGCAGAGCACGCGAGGGTCCGCGGAGCAGCAGGCGCTCGCCGCGTACGAGGGTATGTGGCAGGCGTACGCGGCGGCGGGGTTGACGGCGGACCCTGACGAGCCGGATCTGGCCCGCTACGCGTCGGGGCAGGCGTTGACGACGCTGAGGGACGGCCTGGCCCAGTACCGCGAGGACGACCAGTTTCTGAAGGGTGACCTGGTCACCCATCCGCAGGTCACGGATGCATCGCCAGATCCGGACCCGACGTCGGTGACGGTTACCGACTGCCTCGATGACACCAAGTTTCTTGTGTACAAGCGTTCCGGCGAGCTCGTTGACGATGCTCCGGGTGGCCGCCGGTACACGAAAGCCACCGTGACCAATCTGGGCGCGGAGGGCTGGAAGGTGACCAGTTTCGGAGTACAGGCGGTGAACACATGTTAAGCCTGCGAAGGTCGGCAATCGCAACCGCTGTCGCGGCCCTGCTGCTCATCACGTTGCCTCCCCATGCGGCGCATGCCGGAGGCGGCATCGGCAACGTGGACTGCCAGCAGAATCCCAGCGCGGCGGAGTGCAGTGTGGACGTCGGTGCCCCCGGTGCCCCCGGTGCCCCCGGCGGTCCCGGCAACGGTGGGAGCGGCGGCTCTAACGACAACGTTTCGGGCGGTGGTTCCGGCGACGGCGACGACAGCGGCCAGTCCTGCTACTACGAGCGGGTGGACCCGCAGCCGCAGCTCCCGGCGGGTGCCGGTGAGGGTGCCTGGTACGCGCAGGTCTGCGTATTCGGCGACGGCGGTTCATCGCGGTCGTTGCCGGTGTGGATGGGCACGGCTCCGCAGGTCGATCTCGAGGAGTTGGCGCGTAGTGCGCGGGCGAGGTTGCGGCTGCCGGTGCCGGCGATCCGCACGAACCCGGACGCGGAGAGGGCCGACGTGTTGGTGACCGTGCCGGTGTGGTTCTGGGTCGATGACTCGTCGTGGGGTTCGCGGTCGGCGACCGCGTCGGTGCCGGGTGTCTCGGTCACCGCGACGGCTACTCCGGAGAAGGTGGTGTGGCAGTTGGGGGACGGCAGGTCGATCACGTGTGGGCAGGGCACCTCTTGGGCTGCGGGGAGTGATCCGAGGAAGGCGTCGCCGACGTGTGGGCACACCTACGACCTGCCGGCTCCCGTCACCCTGACCGTGACCGCCACGGTGACGTGGACGGTCGCCTGGGCCGGTGGTGGGCGGTCCGGGACGGTGCCGAACCTCATCACGACCGCGGCGACGACGGTGCGCGTCGTGGAAGCTCCCGCGGTCAACACCGGGTTGCGGTGAGCGCGATGGCTGTCACCGCGGTCACCGCCACGCCGGGGCGTTCCGGCGCCGCGTCGGCCACCGGGACCGGATCGGAGCCGCCACGTGGGCCGGTGCTTCGCCGGCGGGTCAGTCCGCTGCGGGTGCTGCTCGCGGTCCTGCTGATCCTCGGCTTCGCGTTGGCCGGCGCGGTCGTGGCCGACAGGATCGACACCCGCCTCCCGGTCCTGGCCACCGCCCGTGGGATCAACGCGGGCCAGGTCATCACCGAGGCCGACCTCACGGTGGTGCGGGTCGCCGCCGACAGCACGGTGGCCACGGTGTCCGAGACCGACCGCGGTGCTGTGGTGGGCAGGACCGCGGCGGTTCCGCTTGTGGCCGGTGCCCTGTTGTCCCCGGGGCAGCTCGGCGCGGCGGCGTGGCCGCCGGCGGGCCAGGCACTGGTCGCTGTGGGTGTGAAGCCGGGCCGGCTGCCATCGGGCGTCACCGCTGGCAGTCACGTCCTGGTGCTGATCGTGCCGAGCTCCGCGGACGTTGGGACGGGCGGCGCTGCGCAGGTGGTGCAGGCGGAGGCCACGGTGTGGTCGCTCGAAGAGGCGAAGGACCAGTCCGGTGACATGGCTGTGTCGTTGTTGATCGCCGAGGTGGACGGTCGCCGGCTGGCGGCCGTGGTCGGTGACGTGACCCTGGTGCAGCTCGGTGTGGGGCGGTGAGCGAGCAATGCTGATTGCAGTCGGCTACGGCAAGGGTTCGCCTGGTGCGACGACCCTCGGGTTGGGACTTGCCGCGGTGTGGCCGCGGCCGGACGTCACGTTGGTGGAATGCGATCCGGCGGGTGGTGACCTGTGGGCGCGCTTCGGCCACCACCCCGAGCCGGGGCTGTCCGCGCTCGCGGCGAGCAGCTGGGAGGGCCCGATCCCGGGGTTCTTCCGGCAGCGCCTGAGCGTGGGCGCCGATGCCGTGTTGGCGATCCCCGGCGACGGCGCGGCCGCGTCGGTGCTGACCTTGGTCGATCGTGGGCTCGACGCGCTGCGGCAGGCGTCGACGACGGCGACCGTGATCGTCGACGTCGGTCGGGTCGACATCCGCAGCCCGGCCCTGCCGCTGGTCGCCGCCGCCGACCATGTGCTGCTGCTGTCCGCGTCTCCCCTGGCCCAGCAGGCCCAGGTCGGCGCACGGCTTCCATGGTTGTCGAACGCCCTGTCCGGTGAACTGTGGCTCGTCGGGGTCGGCGGGCACCGCACCGCTGAGGTGTCCCACGACCTGGGGTTGCCGGTCATCGGCACGGTGCCGTACAGCCGCTGGGGGGCCGGTGTGCTGTCGGGACAGTTGCGTATCCCGAACTGGCGGCGTCTGAAGCTGGCGCGGGCGGTCCGGCGTATCGCGGTCGCGTTGTGTGCGTTCGAACCTGAACCTGATCCGCGACCCGCCCGGATGGTGGTGTGGCCGGCCGCGGGCAGGGGCGTGGTGCCGCCGGCACCGACGCTCGCCGGCCGGTGGGGGGGCGGCTAAGTGACCAGCACCGTACGGTGGAGGGAGTCGCCGCACCGGGAGGCCGTCGCCGCGCTACGTGCCGAGGTTTCCCGGCGGCTGACCGGTACGGAGATGTCGGCGGCCGAACGGGACACGGTCGTCGGCGCTCTGGTAGCCGAGGTGCTCGACCGGCACGCCCGAGACAGCCTCGCTGGCGGGCGGATGCCGCTGGATCCGCCGGCGGAGAGGGCTGTCGCCGCCGAGCTGCGTGAGTCGTTCAGCGCGCTGGGGCCGTTCGAGTCGTTGTTGCGCGATCCGCGGGTGACGAACGTGTTCGTCAACGGGCCGGTGGTGTGGGTGGTGCACTCCGACGGCAGCAAGCACCAGGTGCCGCCGCTGTTCGCCTCCCGGCAGGAGATGATCGAACGGGTCCGTGACATCGCCGCCCGCTCGGGTGCGGACGAACGCCGGTTCGACCGTGGGATGCCCAGGGTCAGCGTCCGGCTGCCGGACGGGTCGCGGCTGTTCGCGACGCTGCTGGCGCGGGAACCGTCGGTGTCGATCCGCCGGTACGCGCTGCTGAACGCGTCGCTTGATGAGTTGGCGGCCAGGCATCAGCTCATGGACCCGGTGGTGCGGGACCTGCTGACGGCGATGGTCCGGGCCCGCAAGAACATGATCATCTGTGGTGGCCCGTACACGGGTAAGACGACGTTCCTGCGGGCCGCGGCGAAGGCGATCGGGCCGGGTGAGCGGATCATCACGATCGAGGACACCGACGAGTTGGCTCTCGACCAGGACCCGGACCACCCGGACTGCGTGGCGTTACAGGCGCGTGAGCCGAACATGGAGGGCGAGGGCGGCGTCGACCTCGCAGAGCTGGTCCGGTACGCCCTGCGGATGTCCCCGGACCGGGTGTTCCTCGGTGAGGCGCGCGGCGGGGAGGTCGTCCCGTTGCTCAACTGTATGAGTCAGGGCACCGACGGGAGCATGGCGACCATCCATACCTCCAGCTCGAGGCAGGCGTTCACGAAGCTGATGGTGTACGCGGCGCAGTCCGAGGAGCGGCTGCCGTTCGAGGCGACCGCGCCGCTGGTCGGGGTGGCGGTCAACTTCGTGGTCCACCTGGCCTGGTCGGCGAACGGTCACCGCCGGGTGGTGTCGAGCATCCGTGAGGTGGTGCACGCCGAGGGCGCCGAGGTGATCTCGAACGAGATCTGGCGGCCGGGCCCCGACGGCGCGGCCGTGCCGGGCGCGCCGATCCGCGCGGAGACCGTCGACGAGCTGGCCGCGGCCGGGTTCAACCCCGACCTGCTGCGGGGCTGGTGACGCGATGCGTGCCCTGTTCGCGGTGCTGGGCGCCGGGTTCGCCCTGGCCGTGCTGCTGCTGATCTCCGGGCTGCGGGCCCGCCCGAAGCGGCCCCGGGCCCTCCAGGTCCGGCGGGAGAGTGTGGGGATCTCCGCGGTGCGTCTGGCTGGTGTGCTCGCCGTCGCGGCCGTCGCCGGGGTGGCGACCCGGTGGCCGGTCGCCGCGATCCTGGCCGGGATCGCCGCCTACACCCTGCCGGCGGTGATCGGACCGGACCGCGCCCACAGACGCGACCTCGCCCGGGTGGAGGCGATCGCCGCGTGGGCCGAGAACCTGTCCGGCACGCTGCGTTCGGCCGCCGGCCTGGAACAGACCATCGCCGAGACCGCGGCCGTCGCCCCGGCGGAGATCCGCGCCGAACTCGTCACGCTGGGTGCCGCGCCGCGCGCCGGGATCCGGCTCCCGGCAGCGCTCCGCGGCTTCGCCCGCGACATGGCGGACCCGACCGCGGATCTGGTCGCGAACGTGCTGCTGCAGGCGGCCGAGCACGAGGCCCGTGACATCTCCGGCAGCCTCGACGGGGTGGGCCGCGCGGCGCGCCGGCAGGCGTCGGCGCGGTTGCGGATCGCCACCGGCCGGGCCCGGACCCGCACCTCGGTGCGGATCATCATCACGGTCGTCCTGGGCAGCGCCGTCGGCCTGGTGATGTTCGCCCGGGACTTCCTCAGCCCGTACGACACCGCGCTCGGGCAGTTGATCCTCGCCGTCCTCGGCGCCGGATTCGCCGCCTGTCTGCTGTGGATGGTGCGTATCGGTCGGGTGCCGGACATGCCGCGTATCCTCACCGGCGGCGACGACCCCGCCCTCGTCGTGCAGGTGGCGCCGCGATGATCCAGCTGATCGTCATCGGCGCGCTGCTCGGCGCCGCCCTCGCCTGGCTGGTCACCGCCGTGGCGCCGAGACGGCTGTCGGTGGCCGAAGCGCTCGACGCCGTGCGGCGTCCGCCCGCGCCGCCGCTGGCCGGTGTGGCACGCGCCCAGCACGCCGTGGCGGCGCCGCTGTACCAGCTGCGGCTGCCCCGGGCGCAGACCCTGCTCGACCTGGCGGTCCTGGAACGCGACCCGACCAGCTTCCTGGTCACCCAGCTCGGCCTGGCCGCGTTGGGGCTGGTCGCGCCCACCGCCACCGTGGCCGGGCTCAACCTCATGGGCGCCGGCATCGGCTGGGGTGTCCCGCTGGGGCTCAGTGTGCTGCTGGCCGCGGGCGGTTACGTCGTCGCCGAACTGTCGGTGCGTGAGGAGGCCGACCAGCGGCGGCTGCTGATGCGCCACACCATCGCCGCCCTGCTGGACGTCATCCCCACGGCACTCGCCGCCGGGGCCGGGATCGAGCAGGCGATGACCAGCACCTCCCGTAACGCCTCCGGGTGGGCGGCGCAACGCATCCGCGACGCGCTCGCCCACGCCCGCGACAACCACATTCCCATCGCCCAGGCGCTGCGGGAACTCGGCGAGCAGACCGGCGTCGTCGAGCTCGAACAACTCGCCGGCAGCCTGCACCTGGCAGCGGGTGAAGGCAGCCGCATCCGCGAGGCCCTCATCCAGCGCGGCGCCAGCCTGTCCGACCGGCTCATCGCCGATCTGGAGGCCAGGGCCGAATCCGCGACCGAACGCATGTCGGTGCCACTGATGGCGCTGACCAGCCTGTTCCTGCTCGCCCTCATCTACGCCGCCATGGCCGCGTTCCAGTCCGGAGCGTGAATCCGCCAACCCGGCCCCATCCACGACAAGGGAGGAACGTTTCCCATGGGCAGCACACTGCGGGCGCTCGCCGCCCGTCTCACCCCCACCCGCACCCTCGGCCAGCGAGCCGAACGGCTGCGGGCGGAACCCGACCGGGGCAGCCACGCCGTCGAGTACGCCATCGGCATCGGTCTCGGCGCGGCGATCATCCTGGCCCTCTACGCCTCTTACCGCAGCGGCGTCGCCAGCGTCGTCTCCGGCTGGGTCTTCCAGTAGCCCCACGGCATCGACGGGAGGTCTACCGCATGCGACTCACACGCCCACCGGGTGCCGCCAGGACGAGGGCCGCGCCCTGGCGGCGCCGCGGGCGCGACGACCGCGGCTCCACCGCGGTCGAGTTCGCCATCGGCGCCCCGGTGATCGTCGGTCTGCTCCTGCTGCTCGTGCAGGCGTTCTTCTTCGGCATGGGCAGCCTGGCCGCGCACGCCGCCGCCGACCACGGCGTGCAGACAGCCCGGGTGCACGGCGGCAGCGCCGCCGCCGGCCAGGCCGAGGCCGCCGAACTGCTCGACCAGCTCGGCGGCTGGTTCGTCGACGACCCGACGGTGACGGTGCACCGCGGCCCGCAAACCACGACGGTCACCATCAGCGGGACCGTGCACGGCCTGCCCGTTCCGGTCACCGCCACCGTGCGGGCACCGACCGAACAGGTCACCACCCCATGACCGGCGTACCCCTGACCACCCGCGCCGCCGCCACCCCCGCACGGCGGCGGCTACGCGGCGACCGGGGCACCGTCGCGGTGGAACTGGCCATCGGGGTACCCATGCTGGTGCTGGTGGTGCTGATCGCCGCCGCCGCGTTCGTCATGGGCCGGGCGAACCTCGACGTCAACGCCGCGGCCGGCGCGGCCGCCCGGGCCGCGTCGCTGGCGCGCAGCGCGACCACGGCGACCAGCGCCGCCGTCAGCGCCGCCACGGCCAACCTCGCCGACCGATGCGCCGGGCTCACCATCGACGTCGACACCGGCGGGTTCCGCCGCGGCGGGCAGGTCCGGGTCACCGTGTCGTGCACCGTGACGACCCGCGGGCTCACCGGGATCGGACTGCCCGGCAGCACCACCTTCACGGCCACCGCGACCAGCCCCATCGACGTGTTCCGGCACATCGCTCTCGACACGGCCAGCGGCACGTACCCGGAGGACACCGATCATGCCTGACCAGCCCACGCCACGACAGGACACCCCCGCCCGACCACGGCGACAGCGACAGCCGCCGCGCGGCGACTCCGGAGCGGTGACCATACAGGTGCTGTACATCGCGGTGATCGGGCTGCTGTTCGCCGCCGCCCTCTACGGCGGCGCCACCATCCTCGCGGCCCGGTCACACGGATACAGCCTCGCCCAGTCCGCCGCCCGCGCCGGCGCACAACACATCGACCTCGCGCACTACCGCGCCACCGGACAGATACGCCTCGACCCCGGCCCCGCCGCGCAAGCCGCCAAGCAGTACCTCGCCGCCGCGGGCGCCACCGGAACCGTCGACACGGTCACCCTGGCCGAGATCACCGTGACCGCCACCAGCACCCAGGCCACCCCGGCGCTGCGGTCCTTCGGCTACGACACCGTCACCGTGACCTCCACCGCCTCGGCCACCGCCACCGCCACCGTCTGAACAACCCCGCACCAGCCACGACACAGGGAGGACAGCGATGCTGCTGACGCACCGGCTGGGCCGGACCGCCGTCCGCGCCGGCAGCGGCCTCGCCCTGCTCACCGTGACCGCCGGAGTCCCCACCGGCCTGGTGTTCTTCATCGGCTGGCCCCTTCCCCACGACCTGCCCACCACCTGGGATCAGATCGCGGCGATCCTCACCGGCGGGTTCCCCGACACCGCCGTGGTCGGCCTGCTCGCGGTCGCACTGTGGCTGGTCTGGGCATCGTTCTGTCACGCCCTCGCCGTCGAAGTGGCCGCCGCCCGCCGGGGAAAGTCGGCACGACGGATCCGGCTGATCTCCCCGATGCAGGCCCTGGCCGCGCTGCTGGTCGCCGGACTCGCCGCCGGCCCCGCCGCCGCGTCCGTCGCCATCGTCACGCCGACACCAGCCCTCGCCCCCTACCTCGTCGAACCCGCCGCATCGCAGACCGGCCAGCCGGTTACCCCCCTCGCCGCCCGGACCGGCGACCACCACCCGGCGCCGTTCGTCGACGCCACCCCCCGGACACCGCCCGCTGCTCCGCCCGCCTCACCGACCAGCCTCGACGGTGTGCCCACCGACCTGCCCCGGTTCGCCCTCGCCGCGCACACCGGACCACTGACGGTCACCGCCGCCGGCACCCCGTACACCGTCATCGTGCAACGCGGCGACACCCTGTGGGACCTCGCACAGGCATGGCTGGGCGACCCGCACCGCTGGACAGAGATCTACCAGCTCAACTCCGACCGCTACGACGGCAACGGCCGCATCCACCCCGGCGAGGGCCGCATGCACGGCGGCGACCACATAGAGCCGACCTGGCAGCTGGTCCTGCCCGACGACGCGACCCCGCCCCCCACCGCGAAACCAGACACATACATCCCCCCGGCCACCACCGAGCCGGCCACCCCACCACCCGCCGGCACCACCCCGACGTCGCCGCCCACCACCCCACACACCCCGACGCCGGCGGCCACCGCCCAACCACCCACCCCGGCCGAACCCACCATCGCGCCAGGTGACGACGGCGTGGTCGGCGACAACCCGAACCAGGCGAACCCGTCAGCCACCACGTCACCGACGCCGACCAGCGGCAACGCCACGACCAGCCCATCGGCGACGGCGACAGCCGACCCCGCACCGCCACGGACGGACCGGCCGCCGCCAGGGGTGTCACTGACCGGAGACAGCTGGGTCGACCTCGGCCTCGCGCTCGCCATCGCCGCCGCCGCCACCGTGGTGTGGCGGCTACGCCGCCGCCGCTACACACCCCGCCCACCCAGCGCCCACACCCGGACAGACGACCCGGACCTGACGCCGCTACCCGACATCGTGACCAAAGTCCGCCGTGGCCTCCGCACCGCCACCCCGGACACCGACGACAGCCTGCACGACCTGCTCGACCACACCGTCGACACCGACGAGGACGACAACCCCATCGACGAAGACCCGTCCACCGACAACGATCAGACCGACGACGACCTCGCCGCCGACGGTCAGGCCGACGAGCCAGAGCCGGCCGAACCGACGCCGCTGAACCTGCCCGCCCTCGGCAACCCGATGCTCACCGCGTGGCCACCCGCCGGTCTGGGCCTGACCGGCCCCGGAGCCGAGGCCGCGGCGCGCGGCTTCCTCACCACCGCGCTCGCCGCCGGCAGCATCGACGACCCCCACGGGCGCAGCAGCGTCGTACTGCCCGCCGCCACCCTCGCCACCCTGCTCGGCGCCGCCGCCGTCAACGTGCCCGACACACCCCGGCTCACCGTGACCGGAAACCTCACCGAGACCCTCGAACTGCTGGAAGAACAGACACTGCACCGCACCCGCCTGCTGTACGGGCACGAGGTCGACACCGTCACGCAACTACGCGACGCCGACCCACACGAGGAACCACTGCCACCGATCCTGCTGCTCGCCGACGCCACCGTCCCACACGAACGGGCCCGCATCGCCGCCCTACTCGCCCAGGGACAACGCCTGGACATCCACGGAGTCCTACTCGGAACGTGGCCCGACGGCAACACCGTCGTCGTGGCCGGCGACGGCACCACCAGCCCCGCCGAAGGCGAAGGCTCGCGGCACGGCAGCCACCCCGCCGACATCGGCCGCCTCACCGTCATCACCGCCGCCGAGACAGCCGCGCTGCTAACCACCCTCGCCGAATCCCACACCGGCCTACCCCAGCCGCCGGCACCCGCCGAACAGCAGCCCCACATCCATGCCACCACCACCGGGCCCGCGACGCCCACAGACCACCACAAGCCCGCTACCGGTCCCGCCCCGGACCCCGACACCGCCACCAGCCCTGATCAGCTTCCCGGCGTCACACCAGGCCCGGACACCACCCGGGCCCCGACGGTCGAGGCGCACACGACCAGTCCGAACAGCGCCGCAGCGGCAGCCGCCCGGCCCGACGGCGACGACGACGGCCAGGACCTGGACGACCACGAAACCGATGACGTCACCGACGGACCCGGCGTCGTCGCGGTGCAGGTCCTCGGCCGGCCGACCATCGTCGGCGCCGACCCCGACCAGCCGCTGCGCGCCAAGGCCCTGGAACTGCTGGTGTACCTGATCGCCCGCGACGGCGGCGCCACCGTCGACGCCATGAAAGAGGACCTGGTACCCGACGCCACCGTCTCCAAGGCACCCCACCGCATCCACACCTACGTCTACGCCCTGCGCCTGGCCCTCAAACGCACCGGCGGAAGGGCCACCTACATCACCCACCCACGCCACCGGTACCTCCTCAACCGCGACACCCTCGACGTCGACCTGTGGCGCATGCGCGAGGCGCTGGCCGATGCCGGCACCGCCACCGGCGACGCCCGGATCGCGGCGCTACGACGAGCGGTCGCCACCTACCACGGCCCGTTCGCCGACGGAACCCGCTACGAGTGGGCCGAACCGTACCGGGAGGCCATACGCCGACAGGCCCTCGACGCCCACCTCACCCTCGCCGACGCGCTACGCGACCAACCGGACGAGGCCCTCACCGTGCTCGACGCCGCCATCGCCCACGACCCCTACGCCGAACAGCTCTACCAGGCGGCGATGCGCCGCCACGCCGACCTCAACGACATCGACGCGATCACCGCCCGGCTCACGGAGCTGACCCGCCGCCTGGAAGAACTCGACGTCGAACCCACCGACGACACCAGCGAACTCGCCGCCACCCTCACCGACGACATACGTCGCCGCGCCCGCCGCGCCCCAGGCACCGCCCCATGACCACAGCGATCCCGCCCACCGACGCCCGACCGCGGCAAACCGAACCTCCGACCGACACACCGGCCACCGTCCGCAGCCTCAAACGCATTCGTTGGGCGGTCCGAGCCACCCTGATCCTCGGTGTGGTCGCCTCCGTAGCCGCAAACGTCCTACACGCCCAACCCCACCCGATCAGCCAGACCATCGCCGCCTGGCCACCCGTGGCGCTACTGCTCACCGTCGAACTGATCTCCCGCGTCCCAGTCCACCGCAAACTCCTGGCCGCCGCACGGCTGATCGCCACCACCGCCATCGCCGGCATCGCCGCATGGGTGTCCTACTGGCACATGGCCGGCGTCGCCTCCCGCTACGGCGAGACCGGCCTATCGGCCTACCTACTACCCATCTCAGTAGACGGTCTCATCGTCGTCGCCAGCATCAGCCTGGTCGAACTATCGGCACGGCTCCAACTCGCCCAACCCACCCCAGCGGCGACGCCACCCACACCACACACGGAAAAAGCGGAGCCACCACCCGCAAAGCAGAAGGCAGCGACGGCGCTCGTCAACCGGCCCGACAACCTTACGAACAGTGCACTGGCAGCCGACATCGCCAACGGCGACCCACCACCGGCGGATCCCGCCGACCACACACCGAACGACCAGCCCAACCCCGCAGGCAACCCCGACACGGCTACACACGACCCCGACAGCGAACAGAATTCCGCCGACGCTGACACCGACGAACCACATCACGGGAACGACAGCGAAAGCCCAGGCGACGAGGCCCGACAGCGGCGACGCCGCGGCACCACTAGAAGAGCCGTCATCGACGCCTACCGTGAAGACCCCACCCAGCATCCGACCGCCATCGCGGAGACGGTCGGCACGTCCGAACGCACGGTACGCCGCTACCTCGACGAGTTCCGCACCATCCCTGGCAAGAACTCCCCGAACGGCACCAACGGGGCGCAGCACACCCACAACGGCAACGCGCGGTAACCCACACACGCGACGAAAAACCCGCTGGACGGCCGGGCGGTGATCTGAGCCGTCCCTACATCGCGACAGGACGTGCCGCGGAAAAACCCCGTCCGGAAACGCAAAAGGAGCCAGGGCTCTTTTCTCTCGCCGCATGGGCCCCATCGACTTGGATCGCAGCCAGTGCAGGGCCCGTCGCCGCGGGACGCAGACTGAACTCCGCGTGGCGTGCACTTGCAGCCGTACTTACCTCTGTACTCGGACCTGCACGCCGACCGGTGTTCCTGACGTGAGTAGTCGATGCGGAGGTGCTTCCCGCATGGCGGTTGGGGCGGACCCGGCTCGTGCGTGGGTGCCAGACGCCGACCGGGTTGGCTCTGCGACGATTCAGGCTCGGCTCCAGCACGGATCGAGTCGTGCTTCAAGCCCGATTCCATAGGCGCAGGTCGGCAGCGGCGGCTTTCAGGATGATTTGCCGGTGGCGGCCCATGACCGGGTTGGCTGTGAGGCGGGTTGAGGTCTGTGCGGTGTCCCTCCTGACGGATGGGCAGGAGGTGGCCCGCCGTGGGGCGCGGGCCACCTCCCGGGTGTGGAACGGGTCGGTCGCCGCTGGGTGCCACGGGCGGGGCGGTCGGTGGATCGAGACCGAGCGGTGGCCGCCGCGAAGGCGTGGTGTCGGTCAGCTCCGCGAGACGCCCGTGGAAGCGGATGGAGCGGGGGGTGTCTGCCTACAGGGGTGGAGTGGCCGGGCGCATGGCCAGAACGCCGAGTTCGGCGAGTGTGGCGGTGAGGGTGCGTGCCTGGTCGATGGCGGTTTGCCGTTGGTCGTGCAGGGTCAGCGAGATCGTGGCCAGTGCGGTGGTGATCAGCTCCTCGTCGTCGGTGAGGCCGCCGTGGCCGTGGGCGGTGTCGAGGATGTCGTTGAGGTCCTGCTGGTGTGCGCGGATCAGGGAGTCGGCGAAGGCGGCGGTCGCGGCGGCGGTGATGAGGGCGACGACGGGTGGGGCGTGCACGTGGTGGTGGAGTGCGGTCCAGTTGACGGTGGCGCCGATCTCGGCGGCGAGGTCGTCGACGGCCTGGGTAATTTCGTTCATGGCTGGTGGGGGCGGCCGAGCAGGGGTTGGACCCAGGTGGGGTATCCGTAGCCGTCGTCCCAGGGGAACCGGCCGTGCCGGTTGGGCCAGACGATCTGCTGCAGGCGGACGCGGTGGCTGCCGTAGAGGGCGAAGGCGGTGCCGGGGTGCAGGGCGTCGGTGGCGGGGCCGGAGACGATGACCGTGTCGTAGTCGGCGATCAGGTCGCTGACGTGTTGGCCGTGGGTGAAGCGTTCGGCGCGGTCGTAGACCCTCCCGGCGGCGGTGTTCAGGATTGCGTGGGCGATGTAGGGGTCGAGACCGGCGATGACCAGTTCCGGGTAGCCGTGGCGGGTGAGGCCGACGGTGTAGGCGAACGGACCCCCGTCGCCGTCGTTGTCGGGGAGGACGGCGGTCACGGCCCAGCCGAACTTGTCGATCTGCTGCTGTTGGTTGCGCAGGATGGGGTCGAGGGACGGCATCGCGGTGTTCCTTTCATTTGTTGGTCTGCTGGCGAGGATGGAGACGGTGTCGCCGGGCAGGAGCGGGGTCCGTCGGGTCCGTTGATGTGCTGGTGGATCCGGATGCGGTACCGGCGGCCGTATGCGTCGTGGAGGTGATGTCAGTGGCCTTTGTCGAGGAACGGACCCGGTGGCGCCATGTCGGTTCGCCGGTGGGCGGCGGGTGTTCGTCGGGCGGCATGACGACGCGGGCGTGGTGGTTGCCTTGGCGCGGTTCAGGCGGTGTCCGGCAGCGCGGTCGAGGGTGAGGGTTGTGCTGTGCGATGGGGACACGCGGGAAGGTCGGGCGTGTATGTGCTGCCCGGGAGGGCACGGCGGTTATGGTCTCGGTGGTTCATTGGCGGTGTCGGCCTGTGCGGATTCCGGTTGCTCGCCCGGCGGGTCGACTTCGATGAATCCCCATAGTCGGCCGATGACTTGCAGTGCTTGGCTGGTGTAGCCGTCGGCGAAGCCGCGGCAGATCGCGGGTTGCGCGTTCGGGTAGAGGTAGTGCGGCAGGGTGGAGTGGCAGACGACGTAGGTCCCTGCGGCGAGTGTCTCGGCGAGCAGGTCCCGTAGCCGGCCCTCCTGTAGATGCATCGGGTTGCCGGGCTTGAAGATGCAGGTGGCGCATTGCCGCGACAGCATGCGGCTTTTGCCGAGCACGGGGTCGCCGACGCTGGCGCCTGGCACGACCGGGCTGCCGCGCTCAGGTGTGTCGTCGGTCGTGCGCCGTCGCTGTGCGGCGGGTCGGGCGGGACTCTCGTAGTCGGCCGAGGTCGGGCGGTGGCAGGACTTGCAGTAGGAGGTGGTGTCGTCGCAGGAGGTCGCCGCGCCACAGCAGTGGGTCATTCGCACCGGTCCCAGGACGTCGTCGACGCGGTAGGGGTAGCCGTCTGCGTCGATCGGGTACGGCTGGATGATCTGCGTGGTGCTGCTCGCGCGTGGGCCCTGCGGGCAGGTGAGGTTGTCGGTGTCGTAGACGGTGGCGTGCTGGTAGTCCTCCCAGCGTCCGGTGGTGGCGTTCCAGTAGCGCAGGGCGGGCAGGTGGTCGTCGGGGTGTGGCGGGGTGGTGGCCTGGATGATGTGGGCGGTCACGTCGTTTCCTTGGGATAGCAGGGCCTGGTGGGACCGGTGGCAGGCGGGATGCGTGTCAGGAGCGGCGGCTGGAGCGCTGTTCGCGGAGCGCTCGTCGTTCGCGTTGGGTTGGCTGCGCGGGTTGGTCGACCCGTCGGGCTGCCCGCTGGGGCGGTCGCCGCGTTCGGTGTGTGCGGGGTGGAGTCAAGCCGTGTGCCGTTGCACCTACCGGGTCGGCTGCGGTTCCTGTTCAGCGGTCGGGCAGGTCAGCGACCTGGTCGTCATCCTCGACGGGGCTCAGCGTGATCGTGCGGCGCCAGTGTCGGACCGTGTCGATTTCGCACGCGTCCTCGATCTCCGAACAGGTGAACTCCACTGTGGCGTCGAGCGTCTCTGGGTCCTGCTCGCCGAGTTGGACGAGCGCGGCGATCAGGTTGCGGGCGTTCACCGCGAGTTCCGCATGATCGACTCGGCGTTGGCGGTCAGGAGACGGGCCACCGGTGGAGGATCCGGGAGCAGGTTGGTGGACATGGTGGGTGTTCCATTTCTCGCGGCAGGGGGTTGGTAGGAGGGGTTGGGGCCGTTGACGGCCACCCGTGGCCCGCTGGCGGCGGGCCGGTTGCGGTGTGGCCGTCGACGGCGCGTTGGGCAGGTGTTGGGTGGATCTGATGGCTCGGTGTCGCCGGGGCCGTCTGGCTGCTTGTGGTTCTTGATGGTCTTGGTGCGTCGCGGCCGGGGCGGTGGTGGTCAGGCGTTTTCGAGCGTGGTGATCGCGGCGGCGGAGATCTGTGCGATCGCGTCGACCGGGCTTGCCACGGTCAGGGTGGTGGTGTGGTGGAAGGTGTGGCCGGACAGGTCTGCGGGGTGGAGCCACAGCACGGTGCATCCGGTGCGGTGCAGGGTGGTGATGAGTTTCTGTCCGGCTTCGATGTCGGCGAGGTGGCCGTCGGAGACGACGGCGAGCATCCGCAGGGGGCCGCGCTGGCGTAGGTCGAGGATCTGGTCGGCGAGTTTGACCGCGTCGGCGAATGCGGTGGTGCCGCCACCGGGGCTGATGTTCAGGACCTGGGTGGGGCGTTGCCTCGGCGGCACGAGCAGGGTGGCGGTGCTACCGAAGGCGATGGTGGCGGTGGTGGCGTGGTTGCGGTGGGCGGCGGTGGACAGGATCCAGCCGGCGGAGGACAGCGGTGCGGCGTAGGAGCGCATCGAGCCGGAGGTGTCGACGAGCACCGCGATGCGCAGGGTGGGTTTGGGTGGGGGCAGGGTGGCGCGTTGCTGCCAGGGCGCGGCGGTGGGGGTGGCGCCGGCGGCGCGTTGGGCGGCGGCGGTGATGGCGTGGCGGACGCGCAGTCGGCCGGGTGGTATCGGCGAGGGTTTCGTGTCGGGTTCGGGTTGGTGGCTGCGGGCGGCGTGGAGTCGGGCGGCGAGTTGCTGGGCGGCCTGCTGTTCGTCGGCGGTCGGGTTGCGGCGCTGCCAGGTGGCGGGTGCGGTGTGCCGGCCGGCGGTCAGCTGTGCGGTGAACTCGGCGGGGCTGATGCCGGCGACGGCGGCGAGGTAGTCGGCCAGTGCCTTGGCGAGATGCCCGGGGAACCGGCCGGGGTCTGGTACCGGGATGTGGTGGTGCTGCTGTGGGTCGATGCCGAGGGCCTGGCACCATTGCCAGCCCAGGTCGATCATGGTGGTGGCGTCGTCGTCGGCGACGGTGTGGGCGGTTTTCCAGATTTCCCGTAGCCGTTTGAGTCGTTTGGTTCCGAGTACGGTGAGGACCGCTCCCCGGATGGTGCGGACGTCCTTGCTCGTGATGATGCGGGCGTCGACGCGGGCGAGGAGCAGCCCGGCGAGGTGGCCTGCGTGCCAGGGGTCGTCGACGGGTGTCTCGTCGGCGGTGATGAGGGTGTTGACGGTGTGGCGGAGCCAGCGGCGGTCGGCGCGGCGTCGGCCGCGTTGGCGGCCTTCGGCCCGGGATTCCTCGAGCAGTTCGGCGGCGGCGGCCACGATCGGCGGGGTATCTGGGGTTGTCCGGGCGGTCCAATGGCTGTGGGCGGCGTGGGCGGCCTCGTGGACGAGCAGCCCGTAGCCGGTGGGGACCAGCTTCTTGTGGGCGGCGCGGGCGGGGTTGGTGATGTCGGGGGTGTCGCCGATGTGGGTGGCGTCGACCTCGATGCGTCGCTCGGTGGGGTAGAAGCAGGCGGGGGCGCCGCCGCCGGCGCCGGGGGCGACGGTCACGGTCAGGTCGGTGCGTCCGGTCAGGACCTTGATGTGTCTGGTCCAGGCTTTGGACCAGGCGTCCCAGTCGGTGTCGACCGGGGTGGGGCTGCCGGTGGGCCGGAGGTGACCACTGGGGTGCGGCATCTTGGAGGGCTCCTTCCGTTGGTGGTTAGTGCTGTGGGCCGAGGCTGAGGGTGGTGACGGTGGTGCCGAAGTGGGTGGTCAGCGCTGTGATGACGGCGTCGCGGTCGTGGTCGGGGGCGCGGCCGGCGAGGTTGGACACCGCGGTGGCGAGGCTGAGGGTTTTGTGGAGGCGGGCGAAGCCGAGGAGTTCGCGTAGTTGTGGCGCCCAGGTGACGGTGCCGGCGGCGAGTTCGGTGTTGAGGTCGATCGCGGCGGCCACGGCGGGTGCGGCGACGCCGAGTCTGCGGGCCAGGTCCCAGTCGGTGGTGACTTCGATGTGTACCCCGAACCGGCTGGCGAGGGCTTCGGTGAGGACGGCGCCGTGGACGCCGGGGTTGTGGCCGGCGATGACGTAGAAGCCGTCGGCGGCGTCGACGCGTTCGTTGCGGTAGGCGGTGAGGTGGATGACGCGGCGGCCGTCCATCGCCGGGTAGAGCACGGACAGCACGCGGGGTGGGATGAGGGTGGCGTCGTCGACCAGCAGCGGCCGGCCTTCGCGCATCGCTTGCACGAGGGGCCCGTGGACGTACTCGTAGCCGCCGTCGGGCAGTGGGATGAAGTTGCCGACGAAGTCCTCCACGACGGTGTCGCCGGTGCCGGCGACGGTGAGCAGGTCGTCGAAGGCGGCTTCGACCATGGCGGTCTTGCCGGTGCCGGGTGGCCCGTACAGCAGCACCGGCATCTGCGCGGCCCGTAGCCGGCGCAGCACCTCGATGTCGGTCCCGCCGGCGAGCTTGCGGGGCCAGTACAGCTCTCCGTTCGGGCGGGTGACGGGCTTACGTCGGCTGGACCGGCCGGCCCGGCCACCGCCGGAGGTGCCGCGCGGTGCCGGCGGCGGAAGGGTGCCGGCGGCGGCGACGCCGGCCGGGGTGATCTGGAAGCGGTGCGGGTTGGTGTGGTGGGTGGCGTAGCCGGCGGCGGCCATCTTCTTGAGCACTTCGAACACCGCCCCGGAGGAGGGTGCGCCGATCGCCCGGGTGATCTGCCCGACCTTGAGCGGGCTGTCGGGGTTGTCGGCCAAGTACTGCGCGACGCGCGGATACAGGTGGCCCATCCGGCGACCGGGACCAGCGGCGGGTGTGGGGGTGGGGTTCGCGCCGGGGTTGGCCGGCTGCGGTGACGTCGGGTTCATCAGGGGGTGACTCCTGTCGCGACAGGGCCCGCGCACCCGTCTCCGGGTGCGCGGGCGGTGAACGAACGACCGCACGTGCGGAGACGGGGTGGCAGCGCCGAGCCCGATTGATGGCTGGGCGGTGCACACGCCGCGTTCAGGGGACAGAGGAGGTTGGTGCCCGTGCCGTTAGCGGGTGCCGTGTGTCGGCGTCTTGCGGGCGAGGCCGGCTGTGAGGGTTAGTGGTTGCGGACCAGGTGGACGAGGCGGTGCAGTCCGGTGACGATCCGGCGGTGACGGCTGCCGGCGGGCGGGTGCGTCCAGTGGTCCACGCGGGGGGTGTCCGTACCGCGTACCCGGATAACCCGGTGCAGTCCCAGGTCGGTGTCGACGGCGGCCACGACACGAATCTCGCGACGCTGGCCGGCTGGGGCCTTGGCCAGGTCGCCGTACCGGTAGCCGGGCCGGATCGGTCCTGCCCACGCCTCGAACACGAGGCCGACGCCGACGCAGGTGCGCCCGTTGGTGTGCAGCCAGCCGTCCAACCAGCGGCGGCCGGTGTGGCTGGTCAGATCGGTGGCGAGGCGGTGCAGGATGACCGGTACGGGCAGCGGCATGCCGGGGCGTCGCGGGTCGGGTGTAGTCCAGAGGCCGGGCTCGGTGATGCTGGGGTCGACCTCGATCATGGCGGCGCCGTCGGCCTGGTGGTCGAACAGGCCGAACAGGACCGGTGGCTGGTCCCAGCCGTACCGGTGCGTGGTGGCCTCGGTGTGGGCCAGGATCGTGGTGATCGCCGTGCACGTGTCTGGCCGTAGTCGCTCGATCGTGGTGGTGGTGCGGTGGATGGTCACGTGGTTGGTCCCTTCCTGTGAGACGGCGGAGTGGTCATCTGGTGTGGATGGCGTTGGTCGTGGGCTGGTGGCGGTGGTTGTCGCCGGCCCGCGACGTCGGGTCGGTAGGGGGTGCGGCCTCCAGCCCGGGGTGCCTAACGTGGGCGCGGCTGCTGCGGCCTCGCCGGTCATGCGGCCGGTGTGCGGGCAGGTTCGGCATCGGGGCGACGCGCTGCACGTCGGCCCTCGACCGCGGCACGTCCTGCTCGTCGCCCGTGTCGGCGAGCAGTGCGGCGTTGAGCAGCGGGATCTGTACCTGCGGTGGGGTGGTCGCCGTGCAGGTGACGTCCCACCGTGCCGTCGGCGGCAAGCGCGGCGAGCCCGTCCGCGCGGGCCGGTGCGTTCGATGGTCGCGGGCAGGTCCGACGCTGCCGCCACGGTGTAGCTGACGACGTCGGCCTCGACGGTCGGCGCGTGGCGGGCCGGTCATCGCGAATCCTTCCGAAAGGTCGGCTTTCATTGACCACGACGAATGGAATAGTGCCTTCGGGTGCGTCAGCAAGTCGTGTTCGCCGTGGGCGTTGCGCCTACGCCGTCGCTGCCCGGGGCGGGGTTCGTGGTGGGTCACGGCTGCGGCGGGGCGGTGCCCGCCGGTGGTGCGCGGTGTCGCGTGGGCTTGGCCTGTGATCGGCCCGCTCGCGGTGATTGGCGTTGCCGGCGCGGCCGGCCGGCACCACCAGATGTGGTGCCGTCCGGCCGTGTGTCACTGCGGGGCGATGGTGTTGCGGTAGGCGCTCAGGGTCTCGATGAGCCGTTGGTGCGCGTCGGCGTGCCGGGCGGCGAGCAGGTCGAGGTCCCCTCCTGTGGATCGCAGTTCTCCGCTGGGGTTGCAGGCCGCGCCAGCGTCGAGCGTGGCGGTGACACGGTTGAGGATGCCGGCGGTGGAAGCGATCCGCCGGCGCAGGTTCTGCTCGAGGTCCGACAGTCGCAGCGCGGCGTCGAGGATGAGGGCGACCATGTGCCCTTGGGCGCTGTCCTCGGTGTGGCGGCGGCGCAGGGTGTGGAGATCGGTTTCCGGCCCGAGCACGTGGGCGATCAGGTTGGTGGCGGCGGGAGTCAGCATGTGGGTTCTCCAAACTGGTGGCGGTACTGGGCAACGTGCCCCGGCGGGTGGCGGATGGGCGGAGCG
Source organism: Micromonospora sp. Llam0 (assembly GCF_003751085.1). Lineage (NCBI taxonomy): Bacteria > Bacillati > Actinomycetota > Actinomycetes > Micromonosporales > Micromonosporaceae > Micromonospora > Micromonospora sp. Llam0. The sequence goes on from NZ_RJJY01000001.1 coordinate 5,629,708, forward strand.
GGTGCCGGTCGTGACGCCGGCCCGGGTCATGCGAGCGTCGGCGCGCCGGTGGAGGTGGCTAGGCGGCCAGACCGGCCACGGTGCGCAAGTGTGAGGTGGTGCGACGCTCGGCGGCGGTGTCGTAGGCGTCGCGGTACACGGCGATCGCCTCCTGCCGCCGGAGCTGGCCGAGGTCTTCCCAGTGGGGCGTGTGCCCGCCGGTGGCCTCGCGGTAGAGGTCGGCGGCGTCGTTCGTGTCGGGTTCGGACAGTTGGGGTAGCAGGTCCAGGACGCGGGGGTCGCCGTCGTCGATGCCGGCGAGCAGCGTGCGGGCCGTCGTGGTCACGTCACCGGTGGCGCGGCCACCGACGGTGTCCTGTGCCCACCAGTCGGCTGCGTTCGTCCCGTCGCGGTTGCCGGCCGCGGCGAGGTCGGTGAGCACCGCGTTCCACGAGCCGGCGGATGCCGCCGTCTGACCGGTGGTGGCGGGCGGCGGCGAGGAGGGATGCTCGCTGCTGGCACGCATCCGGGTGTCGGCCGCCGTGGGGTCGGTGGACAGGACGTGGGCGCCGCCGTGGTCGGCGACCCAGGCCAGCCATCGGCTGGCGTAGCCGCCGACGGGTGGGAGGGCTGGGCACGGCGTGGGGTGGCTGGTGGCGTGCCGGTGCAGCCAGGCGGCGAGGGCGCGGCAGCGGTCCGGGTCGAGGTGACCGGGGACGAGGCCGCTGACCTGGTACGGCAGCGGGTGACCGGCGTAGGCCAGTGCGACGACGTGGTGCTGGACGGTGGTGGCGTCGAGCCAGCAGCCACGTCCGGCGGGCACCGCGATCGGTGTCCCGGCCGGGTCCGGGCCGCCGGTGCGCCAGCCGCAGCCGCCGGTGGCCGCGGTGGCGGCGCAGTCGATCAGCCCGCGGCTGTCGGCGATGACCGGCCCGCCAGCTGGCAGGGTGATCCCGATCGCGGTGCCGGTCGTGCGGCAGGGGTGCCGCATCGGCCGGGCGAGCAGGCCCGCCACGGCGGGTGCGGCGGTGGTGTCCGGGTCGATTGGCCAGGCCCGGCCCGGCTGGCCGAGGAGGGTGGTGGGGCACAGCGGCCTCCCGTCTGCGTGCCGGAACGTGGGCACCGTGCCGCGCCGGGGCGTGGACGCGGTGGCGGGGCGGGCGATGGCCGGTTGCCCGCATTCGGGGCAGGAGAGTGCAGGAGTGGGCATCGGCGGGGTTCCTTCCCGACAAGGGGTGTCGCTGGGGGCGGAGGCCCGCCGGCCGGGCGCGGTGCGCGCTGCCACACAGCGGCGCGGATCCGTACCCGGCGGGCGGGCCCGCCGCCACGACAGCGGTGGCTGGGAGCTCTGGTGCTGGTCAGGTGGGCTGTTGGCCGGCCGCCGCGAGGCGGGCGCACGCTGCGGTGTGGACGGCACCGCCGCCGGCGGCTGCGGTGTGGTGTTCGGTGCTCAGTCCCGTGTCGGCAGCAGGTCGGCGGCGGTGACCCGCCGTGGGTGGCGGTACAGCGGGGTGTCGGCGGCTTCGGCGTCGCTGACGTCACCGGTGAAGGGTTTGTTGGCTTTCAGTAGACGTGTAGCGGCTTTGCGCAGTGCGTCCGCCGATGCTGTGGTCGAGTGCTCGATCTCCCATAGCCCTTGAACGAGGGTGCGGCGGATGTGTTCGAGGTGGTCGTGTTTCTTCTGCAGCCGCGCCCAGATGCGCCCTTGGGCGAGGGCGACGTCGTCGAGGTCCTGGCTGCGGGTGTCGGCGGGGATCAGCGCGATCGCGGCGTCGAGTAGGCGGTGGGCGTCGATGCGTTCGTGGTCGGCGCGAATCCGCTCCCGGATGGCGATGTCGTGGTAGTGCTCGACGACGTCGGCGGTGGTGGGTCCCTCTTTCCGGGGGACACCGTCCCAGCCGTGTTCGTACCAGGCGCTCAGCCAGTCGAGCAGTTCGCGGACCTGCGCCCGGGTCGCCAGCACTGATCGGGATGAGGACTGGAAGTAGGTGCGGTGTCCGACGGCCAGGACGAGGTCATCGGACAGGGGCGGATGGTGGCGGGGGCCGACGGTCAGCAATGTGTTGCCGACGTTGTGTAGCTCGAACCTGTTGGTACTGGCGCGGCTGGGAATCCGTTCGGTGGCCATCGTGGTCCTCTCTCTGGGCTGGGTGGGCGCCCGCGCTGGCCGGGTCGGGCCACACGGGTGCGAACAAACGAGGTGTTGGCGGCGCGGCGGGCCGGGATTCGGCCGCTGGAGCGGCCGGATGGGCGTCAGGCAACGGTTGGTGCGGACTGTCGGCGGGCAGGTGCTGCCATAGCCGCACCGGTTCCTTGAGTGGTCGGGTGTCGCGGCGCGGAACCGTGATCAGCGGGATCTGCGCGACCGCGGTCCGCCGCGGTGTTGATGCTGGGTACGCGTCCCGTGGGGTCTGCGGTGAGACGGCGGAACCACCACGGCGGCGTGGTCGATCGCGGTCACGGCACGGGCTCTGGCGTAGGGCGGCACGGCGGTGGTGTCGCACGGTTCGCCGGTGAGCCGTTCGCGGTCGATCCGCGCGGGTCCCTTGTGGGTGGTGTCAGTGGGTGGGCGGCTGGTCGGGGTCGGATGGTGTGGGCTGGTCGGTGGTGGCCGTAGGGGTGGTGGGGGTGCCGCCGGTGGCGATACGGCCCAGTTCGAGGCCCTGGTCGGCGGTCAGCATCGGCAGGTCGTCGACCGGCAGCCCGGCTTCCCGGCCGCGCTCGCGGTGCGCGGCGCGTAGCCGCGTGCGGATCTGGTCGTCGCTCATCTGCCGGTCGAGGGGGATGCCGTCGCCGGCCGCCTGCTTGATCAGCTGGTCGCGGTCGAGGCGTTCGTACAGCGACTCGGCGATGATGTGGGCGAGAAGTTGTCCCAGTTTGGCCTTGTGCCCGGTCGCGTCGGTGGCGGTGCGCGGGTCGGTGGTGGTGCGCGGGTCGGTGGCGGCGGCGAGGTGCTTCCAGGTGGTGCCGGTCCACCACTGCCACAGGTGGCCGCGTGGGTGCGGGTCCTCCCGCTGGAGCAGTTGACCGAGCTGCGTGCGCGCGCCGTGGCCGCGCGGGGCGGGCCACACCGGCCGCAGCCGCACCATGGTGCCGTCGGCGGCGACCAGTCGGGTCAGCACGGCGCCGTCGGTGATGGCCTGGCGTGCCGCCTGCCCGACCCGATGCTCGGTGATCAGGGCGGCGAGGACCTGCGTGTCGGATGCCGGCCGGCCGTGCTGCCGGCAGCCGGACAGGTAGGTGGTCCAGTGGTCGCGGCCGAACGCGGCGCTGCGGGGCGACAGGTGGAAGCCGTCCTCGCCGCTGTGGGCCTCGGCGACCGGTGTGTCGTCCAGCGCCAGGGTGGCCAGGGATGTCGGCGGGGTGCCGGGGAGTGCTCGCACGTCGGTGACGCGCAGCCGGTCGTGCGGCACTCTCAGGCCGGTGTGGGGCAGTTCAACGAACTGCTGCTGGGCACCGGGGGCGGGCAGGACCCCGATGATGTTCTCGCAGTCGTGCGGGTCGACCGCCTGCCAGGTCCAGGAACCGCCCATCACGGTGTACTGGCCGTCGGGGTCCGGTTCGATCCGGGTCACCGCGTCCGGGTCACCGCTGACCGCCGTCTCGTCGACCACGATGGTGTCGCCGGCGAACCGCATCGTGGCCATCGACTCGTCCACCTCACGGTCGGCGTCGTCGGGTCTGCGGCCCCGGTCGATCAGCCAGGTCCGGTGGCGTTCGCGTTGCAGCTGCTGGTCGGCGACGATCGCCTCGGCCACCTGGCGGGTGCAGGTGAACACCGCGAAACCGTTCCAGCTGCCGGTCAGGACACCGACGAACCCGACCGGTAGGCGCGTCTGCCCGGATGGGGCGGGGATCGCGGCCCAGTCCCCCGCGAACACGCCGACGCCGCCGACGCGAAGCCGGTCCGGATGCAGATACGACAGGTTCCGGCCGGTGACGCCACCGGCGGCGGCGAGCAGCCTGCGGCAGTGATCGACGGTCCGGTCGGCCCGTGCGGCGGCGACGGCGGCCCGCCAGGTGTCGAGGACCTCGGACCGGCGGGCGGGGGTCAGCCGTGACCAGGCCGACGCACCGAGCACGTCGGCGAGGTCCGTCGGTGCCGAACCCTGAGACTCGGGAGCACCGGCATCGGGCAGGGCAGGCGGGGCGGCGGGGTCACCGGTCAGGACCCGCAACGCCGTGACCTGAGCCTGGGCGCGGGCGCCGTCGAGGACGCCCTGCGCCCAGGTGTCGGCGAGGATCAGTCCGTGGGTGGTGCCGGCGTCGCGCACGGCCGCGAACAGTTCAGACGGTCGGGGTCGCCCGGTGTCGGGCACCGGCTGTGCCGGATCGGTGAGGCGGTGCAGGGTAAACGGCTCGCGCAGGTTGGCACGGTTGTGGACGGTGACCGTCGCGTGCGTGGGATCGATGACGTAGACCCAGCTGACATGTTCGACCGCTGCCCGCAAGGGCAGCACCTCTACCTGGCGGTCGGCGTCGAGGTCGCCGGCCATGCCGATGCCGGGTACCGGCTGCTCACCGGCGAACGTGATCGCGGTTTCCGCCGTGACACCGTCGTCCAGGTACGACCACTGGTGCGCGAGTAGCCGGTCGACCAGCGTGACGGCGTCGTGGGAGCAGGTGTGCGACCAGATCCGGTCCAGGATCGCCGGGATGTGGCCGGGACCACCGTCGAACTGGACGTAGCGGACACGGACGGTTGAGGGCTGGTCGGGGTCGAGGACTCCGACGAGGCAGTCAGTACTCACTGTCGCTCCTTCTGCGGGTTGGTGTGGGATTGGCCGGATGGGTGTGCCGGCTCGGGTGGATACGGTGCCGTCGGGGTGGCGTGGAACCGTTCTTGCCGGTACCGGTCTCGCCGGCTGTCCGTGCGGGTGGTTGGCCCGGGGTGTCAGTCGCCTGATGGCGGCTCGCACGGCGGTGGCGTGGTGAACCGGCCCAGCGGTGCGCAGACCCGCCGCATGAACGCCACGGGGTCGACGGCCGTGGCCGGGCTGTGGTCGCCGAGGTGAACCTCGTAGTGCAGGTGCGGGCCGGAGGAGTGTCCGGAGCTACCGGCGACGCCGATGACCTGCCCGGCCACTACGTGCTGGCCCTCGACGACGGCGGGGCGGGTGAGCATGTGGCAGTAGCGGGTGACGATGACCCCGCCCGGTCCGCCGGGGTTGGGGTGCTCGATGTCGACGTACCAGCCGCAGCCGCGGGTCAGGTCCGGGTCTCCGTCTCGGTCGCAGCCCCAGTCGCCGCCGGTACGTACGTCGATGGCGTTGCACCGCACCCGGCTGACCACGCCGCTGGCGGCGGCGTGGATCGGGGTGCCGGTGGCGACACCGAAGTCGACCCCGTCGTGCGAGGGACGCTGCGCGGTGCGGAAGCCGCTGCCGACCTCGGCGATGACCGGCTGGGTCCAGCCGAGCGGGCCGACGGTGGCGCCGCAGTCGCCGAGCTGCCCGGCCAGGCCGGTGAGCGCGCCGACCAGGGTGGTCGCGTCGTGTTCCCACTTGGCGTAGGCGTCTGGGTAGGCGCTGCGCTGCACGGCCTGCGCAGCGTCGGTGAGCGGCATGGCCTGCCAGGCGTCCACGCCCGACAGCGCCTGGTAGAACGTGGTGCTGGCGTGGACCGGGTCCATCACCTGCTCGGCGGTGCCCCAGCCTTGACTCGGCCGCTGCTGGAACAGTCCGAGCGAGTCGTGGTCGTTGCCGGCGCCCAAGTGCGGCAGGTTGACCAGGTGGGATTCCTGCATCGCGGTCGCGACCGCGATGACCCATCCGCGTGGGGGCACACCGAGCCGGATGCCGACGGTCACGATCGTCGCCGCGTTGCCTACCTGCTCGCTGCTCCAGTCCCCGATCGGGTCGAACCCTGCGGCGGGCGGGTTCAGGTCCATCGCGGGGTTCGACGGCGACGCGCTGGGGTCGGCCGGCAGGTAACAGCCGGCAGGCACGCCGGCACCGCCACCGACGAACACGGCGCTGAACAGCCCCGAGCACAGCAGCAGCCCCGAGCAGACGGCGATCACGAGCCACGTCAGGACGCGGCCGGTCATCGCCGTCTCCCCGGGGCGACGCTCGGCCGTTGGGGCTGGTGAAACACTTCAGTGAGTGGTGACATGGGTCGTCCTTTGCGGGATGCGGGCTGGGCGGAGATCGGCTTCCCGGTGCCTTGGCGGGTGCGTCCACGAGGACCGGGGTTTCAGCCGGGGGTGGCGTTTCCGTGGGGGGACTCCGGATCGGCCAGCAGCGCGGGTTCACCGCTGAGCTGACTGGCGAGGTCGTAGGCCTGTCGTGCGGTGAGGGCGGGCAGGTGGTCGATGGGCACGCCGGCGGCGCGGGCGCGGGCGGCGTTGCTGGCGCGGATCGCGTCGCGCAGTTCGCGCTCGCCCATGCCGGGCCGCACGGGGACGCCACCAGCGGCGGCCACATCCAGCAGCTCCGCCGTGTCCATGTCGGTAAGCACGCCGTCGGCGAGCATGTACCGCAGCTGGAGGCGCGTAATGCGGTCCTTGTCGTCGTTCCCGCTCATGGCCGCGGTCCGGCCGGGATAGCGGGCTGAGGGTGCTCGGGGGCGCCGTCAGGCAGCGCGGCGGTGATGCCTGCGGGGCGGGTGGCCGGCCGCCGGTGGCGGTCGGGTGTGCGGTGATCGATGTCGGCTGATGGCATGGCGGGTAGTGCCTCCGTCCGGTGTGGGTGTGTTGGCGGGAGCCGCCGAGGCCGTCGCACGCATGGGTTTCGGCGCCGTGCGGTGCGGTCGGGTTCTCGGCGCGAGGACGTGCGGGGTTTGGGCCCGAGGACGCCGTCGGGGGATGTCAGCGGGCGAGGACGGCAACTTTCTCGCCGTGCAGCAGCGGGGCACCGTCAGGGCCTTTGATGTAGGCGTGGATCCAGATCCGGTACGGGTTGCCGTCCTTGTCGTGCAGACGCCGCCAGTGGCCTTTGACGACGAACCGGACCCGGTAGTGCCACTTCGCTTCGCCGTCGCCTTGTTCGCCGACCGAGCTGGTGCGGCGCAGCATCACAACGCGGGTGTCGTGCGTGATGCAGGCGCGGGCGGCGCGACGCCGTGCCGGCCGGTCCAGCGGCGGGGTGGCGGCCACGGTGATGGGTTGGGCCTGGATGCACCAGAAGGCGTACAGGATGGCGGTGGCGACCTGGGTCCGCATGCCGTCGTCGGTGATCACGTACCGGCCGTCGGGCGTGCTCTGCCAGTTCAGGTCAGCGTCGTCGATCACCGGCGGTGCCGGTGCGGCGGATACCGGCCGGGCGATCGGCAGGAGGTCGAAGTCGTTGAGCAGATAGGGGCCGAGGCTCGCGCGCAGGTGCGGTGCGGCGGCGAGGGTGCGGCGCGTGCGGGCGGCGTTCGGGTCGTCGGGGTCGTGCAGCGGCGAGTACGCGCAGATCAGCCAGGACTGCTGGCCGCTGTGGGTGGTGGCCAACGTCCAGGTGAGTGCGCCGACGGCGGCGACGGTGCCGGTGGGGCGGCGGTGGTAGATCGGCTCGGGCAGGAACAGCACGCCGGAGTCGCATGGTGCGGACTCGGCGGTGAGTAGATCGTCGGTGAGGTCGAGTGCTTCGGCGGCGGCGGCCACGATCGCGGTCATCGCCGGGGCGAGTACGAAACTGTCGCCGTGCGCCCAGGCGGCCTTGGTGGCGCGGCCGACCGCGTCGATGACGTCCTCGTGCACGGTGGCCTGGCTGTCGAGCTCGGGCGTGGCCGCAAGCCGGCCGGCGACCAACTCGCGTACGTAGGCGTGGTCGGTCACGGTCTGCGCGACCTCGGCCATACGGATTCGCAGATCGACGGCGGCGCGGGCGTAGCCGGCCAGGGTGTTCTCGGTGTGGAAACTCAACGGGCACCTCCGGGCAGGGTGGTCCGGCGGCGCGAAGAAACGCCGCCGGCGGATCGATGTAGGGCAGCGCTGGGATAGGGGCTCGGTGTGCGGCTGGACGGTGACGGCGGTGGGTTGACCCTCGACGTGGCCGTGGACCTGTGGCCGCTGTTCGTCGCGGCCTGGTGTCGCCGGCCGACCGGCACAGGACAGCTGGACCGGGGTCTGATGACGGCGTTATCCAGGACGCCTGTTTCGACGCAGACCGGCCGCGTGGTGGCGGCACGGATCGGGCATGTGGGGGGTCAGGCGGCCCGCGCGGCGGTGGGGCGGCGCAGGGGCGGCGGCCACACGTCGCGCCGGTAGGTGGCCGTGCCGACCGGCTGCCGGGCGGCCACCGCCGTGCTGATCGGCGCCGCTCGGCCGGGGTCCGGGGCCGGTGGCACCGTGGCGCGGCCCCGCGCGGTCAACGGCCGGAGGCGGGCGGCGTGTGCCGCCCGCCGTGCGGCGGTGGCCGGCGGGCACGGGTAGACCGGCGCGTCGGCGCAGAGCAGGCTGGTGCAGCGTCCGTGGGGTCCGGGTTGGTGTGTGGCGGCGACGTCGACGGACAGCCGCCACAGCAGGACGTCATCGACGTCGGCGGGCACTGGCAGGTGGGTCGATGGATGCGAGCGGGGGTCGCGCATGGCGGTGGCCCTTTCACGGCGGTCGACACGGTCTGCGGCGGTCACCACCCGGGCAGCTACGCGGGGTCCGGGAACGGCCAGGGAGACGTTCGGCGTGCACCCGCCGGGGCGGCGACCAGGACAGATCGACGCTCGACTTTCCGTGATGCGCAAGTCGTTCGCCGGCTGCGGGATGTCAGTCCGGCCCCGAGATCTCGGCGTGTGGTGTCATCGCAGGCCGGGGGGATCATCGGCGGCGGCGGGATCGACGTCACCGGGGATGGCATCGTCGCGGCCGTAGGCGCTCCAGACGATGTGGCTGCCGTGGTCGCTGGCGTTCAGGGCGGCGTCGATGATGGACTCGGCGGTGTCGAACGCGCCGTCGGGGTCGGTGGCGGTGACGCCGATCGTCAGCGGGAGGGTGAGTCGGACCTGCCAGTGGCGTGGCAGGCCGGGTAGGTCCAGGATCTGCAGGATCCTGGTGGCGGCATCGGGGTTGATGTCGTCGTCGCCGACGGCGTCGCGCAGTGTGTGCCACAGCTGCCGGCGTAGCCCTGCTGCCTGTTCGTTGACGGTGGGAGGTGGGGCGGCTGGCGAAGCCGGTGCGGGTTGGTGGGCGCCGAGGTAGTCGTGGATGCGGGTGGCGGTGTGGGTGAGCCAGCCCAGCGGGGCGGGCTGGCCGGGGTGGAAGGCGTCCCAGGCGTCACGCAGGACGGATTCCAGCGCCGGTGGTCGCGGATCGCTGTCGAAGGTAGGCATGTCGATCTCCCGGGGTCGGACGGGCGCCGGCCCCGCTCCCCGGAGGGGAAGGGGCGCGGGTCGGCGGTGTGCAGGGGTGGGTCAGTGGTGGTGGCTGGTGCGGACGACGCCCACGTCGTCGGTGACGGTCAGGCGCGGCCAGCGGTGCCCGGTGGCGTCGGCGTCGAAGGGCAGGTCGATGAGCGGGCACGGCTGGTCGGCGAGCTGCTGGTGTTCGGCGACGGTCGCCGCCCCGGCCGTGATGTGGTGTCGGTGTCGGTCACGCGGGTGCCGTGTCGAGGCCGAGCCGTTGGCGTTCCAGCGCCACCAGGGTGCGGGCGGGGGCGTGCCAGCCGTCTTCGCCGGTCGGGGCGGGTGTCTTGCCGCAGACCAGTGCTTGCAGGGCGGGGATCTGCTGCGCGTAGGCGCCGCCGAGGGCTTCCAGGTCGGCGCAGGCACGGTTGACCGCGTCGCGCATCTTCTTCGCCCACCGCCCGGGCTTTCCCCACTTCGCCCGGCTGCGGCCGTGCATGGCGCCTTCGCACAGGTGGTAGCCCAGCCAGACGACCGGCGGGTGGACGCCGACGGCTTCGGCGAGCAGGGCCACGCTGTCGTAGTCCCAGGGCCCGCCGCCTTGCGTCTTGCGGTAGCCGGCGGTTCTCGGGTGGGTCAGCGTGCGCCAGTAGGCGGGGCTGACCGCGGTGGACGCCACCAGGTCCTTCTCGCTGGTGAACCCGCCGTCGGTCAGCGCGTGCGGGAGCCGGTCGATGAGCAGGTGCGCCAGTTCGCGGCGGACGGCCGGGACGGCGGGATCGTCCGCGGCCGACACCCGAAGCCGCACCGACGGCACCGACGCGGGCGCGAGGTCGGGCAGGGTGCCGCCGTCGGCCAGACGCGCCAGCAGCAGTGCGGCGAAGTCGGTGAGTAGCCGTTCGAATCCGCGGGTGCGGTCGTGGTAGTCGTGGATCGCGACCCAGCGGCCACAGCCGCGGTGCCCGACCCGGTGTGCCGCTTCGTGGACCAGTGTCGCGAGGGTGTCGTGCCGGTCGGCGAGGGCGTCGCGGTGGATGGCCACGTCACCGGTGCGCGGGTTGTAGAAGCCCTGCGCGCAGGGCCCTTCCTCGCTGGCGGAGTACACGCGGATCCGGTCCAGGGCGAACGGCCCGATCGCCCGGCGGACCAGCTGGCTGGCCTCGGCCAGCGCTACCCGTTCCTGGTCGGTCAGGGACCGCTCGGGCACCCAGGTGGTCTTCCCTCGGGTCCGTTCGTAGTGGCGGGTCTGCCGTGTCCTGGCGACCTCGACGCCGAGCAGGTTCATGACCTGCCACTGCTGGTGGTCGGCCAGGCCTCGGGCGGACAGTTCGGTGTAGCCGAGGTCGACCAGGTCGAGGGCGGCTTCCTCGTTGCCGGAGGTGGTGTAGTACGTCTGGGCGGGCAGGTGGGCGCGGGCCCACCCCCGCCACGCGGCGCGAGCCCGGGGCGCGACGACGTGGGTGAAGAACTGTTCCGGCTCGCGTAGGCGTCCCCCGTCGAGCACGTGGCGGGCGAACCGGCCGATGACCTGCTCGTCTTCGCTTGCGGCGAGGATCGCCCGGACCGCGTCGCGCAGCGCGCCGGCCTCGATGACGGTGCGGTCGCGGTTCTGCAACGCCTTGTCGGTCAGCGGCAGGTCGTAGGAGGCGAGGAAGCCGTCGACGGTGCTGACGAGTACGCCGCCGATCCACACCCGGCCGGGTTCGCTGTCCAGCACGCAGGCGCCCGGCGTTGTGGGTGGGCGGTAGTCGGGTTCGGCCAGGGCACGGAACCGTCCGATCGCCTCCTGCGCCATGGCCTGTGGGCAGGCGACGGTGATGACCGTGCCGCGGGCACGGTCGGTGCGGTACAGGTGGTAGACGAGGACCTCGGCGCCCTGCGCGGAGCGCGACGGGATCAGCCCGCCGAGCAGCCGACGCGGCTCGACCGTGGGTGTGAATCCGTAGCCGACGGTGTCGCAGCGCACCGTGCCGACCTCGGTGCTGCGGGCCAGGACGAGGGCGGCGAGTTTCTTACCTTCGCCGAACTGGCCGATCTGCTGCCCGGTTTTGCTGGAGTAGCCGAGGATGAGGCCTTCCTCGGGGATGCCGGGGCCGTCGTCGGCGATGGTGAGCACGCCGTCGGCCCAGCCGACCCGCGCCTGCGGATCCTCGTCGAGGGCGTTGGCGATGAGTTCACACAGCGCCCGCACCGGCGTCCACGACTTCACGTAGTCCGGCGAGATGGGGTAGGCGAGGGTGTCGACGACGGTGGGGTCCGGCGCGGGGACCGTGGCGTCGGGGGCGGACGGGCGGGACGGGTTCCGGTCGGCAGGGCTTGCGGTGTCCACTGCAGTCTCCTTGGGGGTGGTTGTTGCTGGTCGGGAGGGCACGGGTGGGATCCCGCTCTCGCGATGTGGGTGCGGGGGTGGCGGACCGCGCGGGCTGTGGCCGTAGGACCGTCGGGGCGTACGTGTCCGGCGCGCGGCCGGCGGGGTCTCGGGTCAGGACGTGGGCTGGCGGCGTAGGGCGTGCAGCAGCCCGCGCAGGCCCGGGTATGTGGCGGGGGTGTCGCGCGGGTCGGGTCGCTCGTTGACGATGACCACGGCGTTGTCTTCGTCTGGCAGTTGGGAGAGCTGGTAGACGCGGCCGTCGGTGTCGACGGCCTCGACCCGGCGGATCGCCGCGACGAGGGCCGGGGCGGTGACGATGTCGTCGTAGCAGACCGCCACGGCGAGGGTGCGCGCGTCGGGGCCGAAGCTGTCGTCGTCGTGGCGGGTGGGGTGGACCGCGCCGGCGGCGAGGATGTGCAGGACGGCGGCGACCCCGCCGGGGCGTTCGGTCCACAGGCGTTCGGGCAGGTCGATCGGGGTGACGCGCAGGTGTCTCGCGTCGGGGACGGTCGGTTGCGCGGCCGGGCGGTCCTGGATGAGCAGCAGCAGTGGGTGGCCGCGCCAGTGGGCGGAGTGGGTGGCGGCGATCAGCTCACCGGTGATCGCGTGGGTGGTGCGGAATGACAACACGGGGTACTCCCTGCTGAGGGGTGTCGCCGAACGGCGGGGCGACAAGGGCTGAGGCCGGGTTCGCGAGTCACCGCCCGCCTGGTTGCGGGTGAGAGGGGCTCGCCGGACAGGCGGCGGGGCGTGGTGGCCGGGCCGCCGGTGGTCTGTGGTGGCGCACTGGCCGTCCGAGCACCGCTCCCCTGCGGTACCCGGGGGGTGTGAAGGCCGGCGTGCACCCGGTCAGGTGTTCAGCGGTGCGGAGCCGCCGGCGCGCGGTGGCGGGCGGCGGTCACGGCAGCGTCGTGGGGGCCGGTCGATGACCTCGCGGTCGGCGGGCATGTGGTGGTAGGCGACGACGCCGCCTCCGGCGTTCTTCGCGTCGTACATCGCCAGGTCGGCGTAGTGCAGCAGTTTGCGGCCGGTCCAGCCGAGGCGGCTGCTGACATGGCCGACGCTGGCGGCGATGTGGACGTCGTGGCCGGCGATGGTGAACGGCGCGCCGGTGATCAGCGTCCAGATCTGGTGGGCTTCAGCGGCGGTGGTGTCCGCGTCGCCGTCGACGACGATGACGAACTCGTCGCCGCCGAGCCGGGCGGCCAGCCGCACCGGAGCGGGCAGCGCCTGTAGAAGGCGGGCGACCTGCCGCAGCAGGTCGTCGCCGCCGGCATGGCCGAAGGTGTCGTTGACGGACTTGAAGTCGTCGAGGTCGAACAGGATGACGCCGACCCGTTCGGTGCGGCGGGTCGCCTGACACAGGTGGGCGAGGACACCGCGGCGGTTGGTCAGGCCGGTCAACGCGTCGTGGGTGGCGTCGTACTCGGCGGCCGCCGACCTGCGGCGCAGCTGGCGCAGGTACGGGCCGAGCAGGGCGAGGGTGGCCAGGATGCCGCAGACCGCGGCGGCGAGGTGGCTGAGGATGAGAGACACTCTTGGGGCTCCTGTGCGATTCGCGGTCGCACGATTCCAAGTGGACGCACCAGGGAGGATCAGGAGGTTCGTCTGATGGTGTAGTTCCGGGCTTGTGTCCGATGGCCCGTCTCCGCTCCGACGTGCGTCGCTGGCAACGGCGGGGTGCGAAGCTCGGGGTAGAAGCCCAAGGGCTCCCGTGCCGTCCGGGGGCAACAGGCGAGGAGAAGGCCGGACGGGTGAACGCAAGTGAACCTTCGACGATGCCCCGTGACTACAAGCCCCGGTGTGACGGATCGTGTGACCTGGGGATAAGGGCTGGCCGTTGAGAATGCGGCAGGCGGCGGTTGGTGAAGGAGCGCCAGCCGTTGGGACACCGCCGCCCTCGGGGTAAAGGAGGCACCCTCCCCGGCCGTGTCTTGGTCGTGTGGAACGAGGTAATCCCGTTGAGGTCCGGGCCGGTGCCAGGCCCGGTAAGCCGACCGTGAGGAAGGCTGAATTCCTCAGCGGGCTGAGGATGGCCCAAGAAGCAAATGCCGGCAGCCGAAAGGCAGCAGGAAACCGGGAAACAGTGACTGGCTCCTCCGCCGGCCTTCCTGGATAACTGGCCGGATACGGGCGATGCCCGGACCCGAAAGGGTGCCGACGTGGGCCAGGTGAGCCTGTGAAGGACCGATGACGACGACAACCGCACCGACGGGCAAGTTGGACACCGTTGTGCCTGCGGGCACGGTGGTGAACGGACCTGAGGGCGAGCGCTTCGACTGGGAGACCGTTGACTGGTCCTCGGTCGAGGCGTCCGTACGGCGTCTGCGACAACGGATCTTCACGGCGTCGCGGGCAGGGGACCTCAAGAAGGTCCGCAACTTGCAGAAGTTGATGCTGCGGTCGTGGGCGAACACGCTGTTGAGCGTGCGGCGCACGACGCAGGTCAACGCTGGCCGCAAGACCGCCGGGATCGACGGGCGCGTCGCGTTGCACCCGGAAGACCGCGCCGATCTGGCGCGGTGGGTGCACCATGAGGCGGCCTTGTGGACAGCCCGGCCGGTCAAGCGGGTGTTCATCCCGAAGGCCGATGGCCGGCAGCGCCCACTCGGCATCCCGGTCATCGTTGACCGGGTGCTCCAAGCGCAGGTCGTCAATGCGCTGGAACCCGAGTGGGAAGCCAAGTTCGAGCCGAAGTCGTACGGCTTTCGGCCCGGACGCGGTTGCCACGACGCGATCGGCGCCATATACCAGTCCGTGCGAGGGCCCCGAGCCAAGCGGCTGTGGGCGCTGGACGCGGACCTCAAGGCGGCGTTCGATCGCATCGACCACCAGCACCTGCTGACGTCTCTCGGCGATTTCCCAGCGAGGAAAGCAATTGCCGGGTGGCTGAAAGCCGGAGTGGTGGATAAGGGGCGATGGTCCCCGACCGGGGAAGGCACTCCCCAAGGCGGGGTTGTCAGCCCATTGCTGCTGAATATCGCGCTGCACGGGTTAGAGCAAGCCGCAGGTGTCCGATATCGTCAAGTCCGCTCGAACGCGGAAGTGTTGATGGGGCACCCGCTGGTGGTCAGATATGCCGATGACTTCGTCGTCTTATGCCATACACGTGGTGAGGCGGAAGAAGTCAAGGCGCGGCTGGCCGCATGGCTGACGCCGAGAGGGTTGGCTTTCAACGAGGACAAAACGGCGATTGTCCGCCTCGAAGACGGTTTCGACTTTCTCGGATTCAACGTCCGCCGCTATCGCGGCAAGCTGCTGATCAAACCCAGCGACGCGGCCGTGAGACGCATCCGGGGCAGGCTGCGCACCGAGATGAGGGCTCTGCGAGGAGCCAACGTCGCGGTGATCGTCTGCGCGATCAACCCGATCGTGCGCGGCTGGGCGGCCTACTACCGGACGGCGGTGTCCAGTGAGGTTTTCCGCCGGCTGGACCACTACCTGTGGCAGTTGACCTACAGGTGGGCGCTACGCCGCCACCCGAACAAGCCGAAGCGCTGGATCGTTGCCCGCTACTTCGGCAGGTTCAACCCGTCCCGCGGAACGCGGTGGGTGTTCGGCGACCGCGACAGCGGCGTCTACCTGCTCAAGTTCCGCTGGACGAAGATTGTCCGGCACCAGATGGTCATTGGATCGGCGTCCATCGACGACCCGGCCCTGACCGACTACTGGAACGCCCGGCGTCGCCGCAGTCGATCGTCGCTCCCGGTCAACCGCCTCACCCTGAACCTGCTACAGGCACAGGACGGGCGGTGCGGCTACTGCGATGACCTGCTGTTACACGCCGACCGGCAGCCACAGAGCCCACAACAGTGGGAACAATGGCTACGCGGATTCCGCAAGGCGATCAGCCGCAAGGCCATCGTCGCAGGAGACGGCGGTCCGGACGATCAACCGCGTCTCGTCCACGCTTACTGCCGGCGGCGGCGAACGCCCGCCGCCGACGTGAGCCCAGCACCGCGAGAGACCCGCGAGCCCGTTGGGCTTGCTTGAGCCGTGTGCGGTGAAAGTCGCACGCACGGTTCTGAGGGGGCCCTGCCACGGCAACGTGGCGGGGCTACCCGACTGTGTTCGAAGGAGCACCGGAGGCGGGCGTGAGGCGTCCAACTTCGACGCCCGCCTCCGGGCACCGGTGCGGCAGGTGGGGGAAGGTGCCGGCCCGTGTGGGGCCCGCAACGGGGCCGAGTCGTTCTACGGTTTGGCCGCGAACTGGTAGGTGGCCGGCTTCTCGACGACCTTGTGGGCGTCGCCCTGGTCGACGAGCCGGTCGCAGGCGAGCACGACCGCGCCGGGGCTGGCCTTGGGGTAGGTGTGGCCGTCGGCGGCGTCGGCCTGGTCGATCAGCCGGCCCAGTTCGGTCACCTTGTACGGCGTGTCCGGGTTGGTCTGCATGATGCGCAGGGCCGTGCGTCCGAGCGCCCCGGCGGGTCGGCGGGGCTTGCCGTCCGCCGATGCGGGCTCGGGAACCTTGGCGCTGTCGCCGCTGGCCCGGTCGGTCGGTGGTGCCGCATCGGTCGGCTCCGACTCCGGCGCGGTGTCCGGTGTCGGGTCCGGGTCTGGGTCCGGGGCGAGCGGGGCCGTGTGGGCGTCCGCGTCGGCCGGCTGCGCGGTGTCCGGGGTGGGCGTCTCGTCGGTTCCCGCGGCGTGGCCGTGGTCGCCGGTGTCCACGCCGGTCACTGCCGGCACCGCTTGAGTGGGGGTCGGCGTCGCGGTGGTCGTCGGGTCGACGTGGCCGGCGTCGGGTCCGCCGGTGGTGCCGCCGCTGTCGGGTCCGGCGTCGGTGCCTGGTGCGTGCGCTGCCGGTGGCGGGGTCAGACGCCAGAAGGTGCGGCCGTTGGCCTTGAGTCGTTCGGCTCGGCCGGCGTCCTCGAGCGCCCGCAGCTTCGGGGTGACGGTCGAGTACGCCATCGCGGTCTTTTCCGCGACGGCGGCGGCGGTGAGGTCGCCGAACGCCCGCAGCGCCTCGGCGACCACGTCGATCGGGTCAGGCCTGGCAACCTTGGTATCCACTATGGCTTCTCCTTTTCTTTTACGGCAACGGTTTGCCGAAGTCGTGCACTGATGGACGCTTCCGGAGCGCCTGGTGCGCAAGTCGCCGACGGCGTGCGCCTTGCGTGTGGCCGGGCATGCGGCCAGCTGTCGGCTTGCCGGCGGTGCATGGCGGCCCGGCCGCGACGCACGGCCGCGTACGGGGCCGGACGGCGCTGGACAGCGCCGTGGCAGGGCGTGTCGCGCCCGGGCCGGCCGGCGGGGCGACGCGGGAGGCCGTCGGAGAGGGACCCACCGGCTAGCGAGCCCTCACGCGCCGTCGCGCCCGGGTGTGGACTGGTGGGTGCGCGGTGGTGGTGGCTCAGATGTAGTCCCTGGGCGACAGGATGTGTGCGCCGTCCTCGGCCGGGTGGAGCCGTTCACCGAGCCGTGCCCAGGCACGGCCGCACTCGGTGCACGTCCACTCCTGCCCCACGCCTGGTGCGCCGTACTCGGCGACGAAGGTGAGCGTCCCGGCGGCGTGGCAGTCGTGTTCGACGGGCGCGCCGCTCGCGTCCTGGGCGGGGACGCGGTCGGGGCTTGTCGGGAACGGTGGCAGGATCGGGCCGAGGGTGCCGCCGGTGGTGGTGTCGGCGACCGCGCCGCAGGCGATCAGCGCGGTGCCGGCGGCGATGGCCTGGGCCGGGGTGTAGCGGACCCGCACGGCGCGGCTGCCGTCGGCGGCGATGGCGCGGACCTCCACGACGCCTTTGCGCCAGGTGCAGACCGGCAGGCGCGGGTTGGGCACGGCCGTCACGGTGGTGCGGGTCAGGTCGTGGAGGGCGGACATGAGTTCGGCGTGGCGGACGGTCACGGTCGGGTCCGACCGGTCCGGGTCAGCGAGCGTGTGGGTGTCGGCGCGTCGGCGCGCGTCGGCGTATGCCTCGATGCGGGCCAGAAGGTTCGTCGTCCCCGTTCGTAGAGCGTCCTGGGGTACGGCATGGCTGCTGTCGGACATGGGTCACCTTTCTTGCTGGTCCAGGCGCTGGCGCGGACCGGGGGCGGTGTGGGGCTTCGCCACCGGGCCGCGCCAGCAGGGGGTGGAAGGGGTCCGCGGGGCGCGGCGCCGTCGCCGGGCAGATCCGGCGGGGTGCGGGCCAGGCGGCTCGTGGAGTGCAGGTCGCGCGGCTAGGGGTGGTGGTGGCCGACGACGTGGTCGCAGCGGGCCGGGTCGACCGGGCACCAGGGCAGGCCCCAGCCGATGCGGTAGCGGCCGCCCTCGGGTGGCAGGCGCGTGACGCCGACGCCCAGTGACCACGGGGTCCGCACGATCAGGACATCGCCGTCGAACGCCACGGTGCGCCAGTTGCCGCTGACGTACTCGGCTGTCTCGGCGAAGGTGGCGACGATGGCGCGGGCGGTGGCGGCGTCGACGGTGAACTCGGCACCGCCGTTCCACCGCCCGTGCAGCACACCGTGGTAGCCGACGTAGTAGCGGATGTCGGCGCGGTTGCGCCGGTCGGGCAGGTAGCCGAGCCAGTCCCCGCTGAACACCGCGTTCGCGCCGGGGCGCAGCGCGTACAGGTCGTTGTCAGTGGTACGCATCGATGACCCGGTCAGGTCGCGTCGTGCCTGGCACGGCGCGGGCGGGAGTGGTGCGCCGTCCGGTGGGCGGGGCGTCGGCAATGCACCAGCGGCAGGCCGACCATCACCGCGTCCCGGTGGCGGCGGTGACCGGGTCGCCGGCCGAGGTGCCCGGGGTGTTGAGGATGGCCAGCCACGCGGCGTGGGCGAGGGTGATCGCCGGCCGCTGCCGCGGGTGCTCGTCGATGGTGATCTCGTGGTCGTCGACGCGCAGCGCGAATCGCGGCGCCTGCCACAGGGTGGGCCAGCGGACGTCGATGTCGACGCGGTGCCCGGCGACAGTGAACCTGGCTTGCAGCAGGCGTGGCGCGGGCAGGCCGTCGTGCAGGGTCAGCAGGTAGCCGGCGTCGGTGTGGGTGGTGTCGAGGGCGGCGGCGACCGCGTCGGCGATCTCGCGTATCCAGGTCGCGGCGATGGACTCGTGGGCGGGTGGCTGGGCGGGAACGGGTATCGGTGTCGGGTGTCGCCGGTCCGCGGACGCGGCGGAGAAGGTGGTCATGGTGGTGGTCCTCCGGTGGACGGCCAGTGGTCGCGGTGTGAGGGCCGTGGCTGTCAGGCGTCGCGGTAGGCCTGGATGACCGCGGCCGGGATCCGGCCTTTGCTGGCGAAGGCGGGCAGGTCGGCGCGGTCGCGGTTGTCCCGCCACCAGCGGCGTATCGCCGCGGTGGAAGGCCGGTCGCTACCGGTGCGTGTGGTGGCACGGTTGGTGCGGGAGGCGGGTAGCCGGCGTCCGGCCGTCTGGAACGGGCGCAACGCCTCGCGTAGCCGGTCCAGGTTTGTCGCGGACAGGTCGATCTCCCAGGTGACGCCGTCCAGGGCGAACTGGTGGGAGGTGACGCCGTCGGTGGTGGCGTCGAAGTCGTCGAGCAGCACGGTGCTGGTGTGCAGGGCCACGATCGGGGCTCTCTTTCGTCGATTCAGCCGCCGGCGCGGCAGGGGGGCGGGGTCGCTGTGAGCGGGCGGCGCCCGCACCCCTGCCGCGTGGCGATGGGTGGGGGTTGTGGGTCAGGACCGGGCGGTGAAGGTCGCCGGTGCCGGGGCTGGTGTCGTGCCGGGCGCGGCGGGGTCAGCAAGGTGCTCGCGCATCAGCCGGCGTGCCCGCCGCTCCAGGTGGATGACGCTGGGCACGCTGCGGCCCAGCAGCCGTGCGGTCGCCTGCGTGCTGTGCCCGTCGAGGAACCGCAGGTACGCCACCTGCCGCTCACCGGCGGGCAGCGCGGCGAGGGCCTGGACCGGGTCAGGCTCGGCTGCCGGCGGGTCGGCGCGCTGGTCGGCGTAGATGGTGTGGGCGGCGGCCAGGTAGCGCCGCTGCGACCACAGGTACCGGGCGCAGGCCCGGTCGCACAGGCGCCGCAGTGACGCCAGCACGTCGGCGTCGATCAGCGTGGGGTCGGCCAGTGCGTCGGCGAACGCGTCGTGGACCAGGTCGGCCACCGCGTCGAGGTCGCTGCCGGTGAGGCGGGCGGCGACATGCGCGGTCAGCGCGGGCAGGTGGGTCCGGTACGCCGCTGCGAACGGGCTGCTGTCGCGGGTGTGTGGCCCGGTCAGCGGGCCGGGTTGACCGGTTCGGTTCGCGGCGGCGCTCTGCGGGGCCGTCGTCGGGGTGGTGGCGTGCTGGTGCGTGGAGCCCATCGCGGGTTCCTCCCTCGTCGGATCGAGTGGATGGCAACCCGGGCGCGGCCGTACGGCCGCGCCCGGGAGTGCGTGTGCGCGGGGTCGCGCAGGTGGCCGGGCAACGGCCAGGTCGTGCGGTGTGAGCGAAAGGCGGCGCCGCGGGTCAGGGACCTGGGCGCAGGATCGGGAAGCGGTGGCGCCTACCCGGCGGTGCCGTGGTCGGGGCCGGTGTGCCGGGTGATCGGGCGGGCCAGGACGACCTGCGTCGGCGGGTCGGTCACGTCGATGAGTGCGCGGTCGGACCCCGGGGCGGCGGCGAGCGGGGACTGTCCAGCAGGGGTCAGCATGGCTGCAGGTGTCGGTGGCGGCGCTTGACGACGGCGAGGGTGAGGCTGGCGGCGTCGATGGACAGGTGGCTGTAGCCGGCACCGGCGGCGGCGCGCATCACCGCCAGCGGCGACCGGCGGCCGGGCCGGTGCAGCGGCAGGTACCAGCCGCGGGCGACGGGCAGTGGGCGACCGGTGATCGTGCCGGCCGGGACGAGCTCGTTGAGGTCGATGACCTCGTGGGGATCGGCGGGCCAGCCGTCGGGCAGGGTCGGGGTCCACTCGGCGTACAGGGCCACGGGCGCGCCATCGGGCTTGTTCAGGCAGGGCACCCCGGAGCTGAGCAGGTACACGACCGGCCGGTGGCCGGGCACGGTTTCGACGATCAGCTGCAGCGCCGGGGTGTTCGTGAACGGGCCGCCGGGGCGGCGCAGGTTGACCGGTGCGGCGCTGGCGTGTTCGGCCAGGCGCAGCGCGCCGGCGAGGGCGAACGAGAGTCGAACGGTCATGACACGTTCCTCCTTCATGGAGACATGCGATGGTGGCGGCCTGTCAGGTGGGCTGCCGGAAGAGGGAAAGAGCGGCCGTTTCGCCGGCCGCGGCGGTGGTTCTGGCGCCCTGGCCCGGGGCGCCGGGCGTGCTCGTCCGCCGTCGGGGTGCAGCGGCGGGCGGCAGCGGCCGGGATCCGGTACCTGTCCAGGCGTGACGCTCGGGAGAGGCACCGGTGTCGGCAGGTGTGGTGAGCTGGGCCGTGCCCGGTGACGTCGGGCAGCGCCCGGTGAAGGGCGCGCGCATCCGGAGGACTGCGGGTCCCGGTGGGGTAGGTGGAGCCGGTCGGGCCAGTCACACGTGCTTGCCTCGGGAGCCGGGAGCGTGGGTGTGCTGGTCCGACCGGATCCGGGTACGGATACGGGGTGTCAGAGGGTGACCGCGACTAGCCGCTGGGCGTCGTCGAGGGTGCCCAGGTAGCGGTTGGCCTGCTCGAGGAAGGTGACCCGGTGGGCCATGGTGTCGCTCGCGGGTGCCAACTGGTTGCCGTCGAGGGTGAGTAGTGCGTCACCGACGATGGCGGTGCTGGCGCTGTAGTGCTGGTAGGCCATCTGGCCTGCCTGGTACATCTCCAGCTCGGCGAGGGCCAGCGGCGCGCCCGAGTAGAGGGCGTTGTGCATTCGCATCGCGTTGACGCGGGGCTGGTTCCAGAAGTCGGCACTGGCCTTGTCGAGGGGGTACTTGGCCGGGTCGGCCAGGTGCCGGGCCTCGTAGACCGGCCACGGGTTCGCCGGTTTGGTGCCGTGCACGGCCCGCTGCCACCACTGGTGGCGGATGCCCGCGCCCATCCCGGCGGCGTGGCGCATGCCGGTCAGGTCGAGCAGTCGGGCGGGTCCGCCGGCGCAGTAGGCCGGGCGGCCCTTGCGCAGGTCGATCATCGACCGGCGCTGCCAGAGGTGCAGGGTGCCTTTGGCCCAGAAGCGGGCCTGCAGGCTGCCGTGGACGCCGAGGTGCCGGTCGAGTTGGCGGCTCGATAGGGCCTCGCTGGGTAGTTCGTCGGCGACGCAGACGACCATCGTGCGGATGGTCGCGGCGACCGCGGTGGCGGCGTTGCCGTTATTGGCGTTGGTGGCGTTGCCGGGGTTGGGGTTGGGGATTGCGGCCACGACGGGTCCTCCTCGGATCTCGGGGCGTGCGATGGCACGCGGGAGTGGCCGGCCCACTGGGTGCATGGGTCGGTTCGGGAAGGGCAGGGGTGGTGCGAGATGGTGCGGGTGGTGGGGTGCGACCTGCCGGTCGCCGCGCGGCGCGGGTGCCGACCGGCCCGAGGGCGGGTGGGCGTGGCGCGCCGCTGGGTGCGGCGGTGGGTGGTCAGGTGGGACCGAACCGGGGTGGAGATGTATGTAGGGGTGGTGTGTTGCCGAAACGGTAGCGGCCTGATCTGTCAGGGCCGCGTCTGCGCGATCAGCCGCGCGGCGCGTTGACCTGCACTGTCAGACCTTCATCGATGATGGTCGCCGTGTTGTCAGATTCGGAGAATCTGTCAGCGGTGCGTCTGCCGGTGCTGGCAGACGGGTGTCGCTTCAGGTGTCGGCGAACTCGTCGCCGGTGACGCCCACGTCGGGCCATTGCTCGCCGGATGGGTCGGGGTAGTCGTCGGGTCCGGGGTCGCTGGGCAGCTCGTGCAGGTGCCGGCGGTGCGACGGGTCCGAGGTCAGCGCCCAGACCGGTCCGGCGGGGTTGTCGCCGTGCACGGAGACGGCGACCGGCATCCGGGTGGGCACGTCGTGCAGGATTCGCAGCAGGCTGGTTTCCCGGCGCTGGTGGGGTACCCAGAGCAGCACGGGGAATCGGGGTCCCGCGTAGCGGGCCAGGTTCTCGTAGCCGCGTAGTTTGGCCACGACGCGGGCGAGGTCCTCGGTGTCGCGGTCGTGCTCGAGGAAGAACCCGACGGTGCGGCCGGCGGCGTGCCAGATGCCGTGCCCGTCGGGGTACACGTCGATCCTGCGTTGTCCTTCGGGTGTGCGTTTGGTGCCGCTGTAGGCGGCGGTCGCGTGCTGCTCGGACCACCAGCGCAGCAGCCTGCTGTCGGGCTGGGTGCGGGTGTGGGCGTGCAGGTCGACGAAGAACTGGTTGACGCCGAGTAGGTGGGCCAGCCGCCGGCTGTGCACGATCCGTTCGGCGCGGTCGATGCTGGACCGGGGCGCCTTGAGTCCGAGGTTGTCGGGGTCGGCGTACGCGGTCGGGTGGCGGCGCAGCCCGACCGGGCCGAGGGTGTACAGGTAGGAGGTTTCCGGGGTGCCGTCGGCGGCGGCCCAGGCGAAGCGGTGCAGCACCTGCAGCCGGTGCAGGATCGTCAGCCGCTGCTGCGCGGTACGCCTGGCGGTGAACAACGCCCGGTGGATCTGGTCGGTGGACAGCAGGTAGTGCTCGGCCAGCCAGGACATGAGCAGACGGTCACGAGGGGTCAGACGACGGTAGACCGACAGCGGGTCCGGTCTGGTCGACGGGAGTGGAACACGGCGGTACACCACAGATGCTCCTAGGCGGGTGCACGGTGCCCTCCTATCGGAGGGGTGTCTGAGGCGGCGGGAGGCGCCCGGCAGGGCGGAAAGCGGCCACGTGCGGCACTGACAGAGCAGGTCAGGACGGTCTGTCAGGCCCGGATTCGGGGTGGCGACGCGACGGGTCACGCGACGGTGTGCCCGCAGCGGTCCGCGACCGGCCGGAACCGCCGGTGTCGTCACCGCCGGTCGGGGCGGGTCCGCGGCGGCGGGAGCGTTCCTTCTTCTCGCGTTTGGTCAGCCGTTGGACGAGTTCGTCGATGGCGCTGGTGTCCTGCTCGGGCACCGCTTGCGCGGCTGCCTGGCGGATGGCGGTGGCCTCACCGACGATCGGGCGCGGCGGGCGGGTGCGCATCGTGAACGCGGGTGTCTGCCGGCCGGCGACGACGAGGCGGGCGACCGCGGTGTACGCGTCGAGGTGTGACAGGTCGTGCTCGTCGAGTTCCGGCATGGTGTGCCGGGCGAGGACTCGTGCGTCCTCGGGGCTGACGGTGAAGTACACCTTGTTGCGGGCGTTCGCGCTGACCGCGGCCAGCAGGTCGCGAGGAAACTGGGCCAGGTCCTGGTGGGCGAGGGTCATCGCGAGGCGGTATTTACGGGCTTCGGCCAGCATCGTGTCCAGGCTGGAAGCGAGGGTGAGGAAGTTCTGGCACTCGTCGAGCACGATCTGGGCGTCGCGGCGTTTCTCGATCGGGATGCCGGCGCGGGCGGTGGCGGCCTGCCACACCTTGGCCAGGATCAGGGAGCCGAGGAGCCGGCTGGTGTCCTCGCCGAGCACGCCTTTGGGGATGCGCACGAGCAGGACGCCGCCGTCGAGCACCTTGCCCATGTCGAAGCTGGACCTGGGGTAGCGCATCGCCCTTTTCACGAAGTCCCGCAGCAGGAAGGCGCGTAGCCGGGCGAGGACCGGGCCGATGACCTGGGATCGCAGCGCTGGGGTCATCTCGTCGTACCAGCCCCAGAACCCGTCAAGGCCTTCGGGGTCGTCGAGCGTGGCGGTCATTTCGGACCGGAACTGCGCTGAGGTCAGCAGCGGTGGGATGTGCTGCAGGGTCACGTTTGCGTGTTTCAGCAGGGTCAGGCAGGACACCCGCATGACGTCGTCCATGCGCGGCCCCCAGGCTTTGACGAAGATGCTGCCGAAGATGCTGACGAGGTTGTCGGTGATGAGGTCGTGGTCTTGTCCTTCGAGGGGGTTCAGCGTGGGCGGGTTGGGCTGGTCGGGGTCGAACAGCACCACCCGCTGCGCCACGGACGCGGGCAGCCGGTCGAGGATGTCGGTGACGAGGTCGCCGTGCGGGTCGATCACCACGGTGCCCCGTCCGGCGAGGATCCCGTCGATGATCATGGCGGCGAGCAGGGTGGTCTTCCCGGAGCCGGTGGAGCCCACCATGTGCGTGTGGTAGCGGGCGTCCGGGACGGCCAGGGCGACCGGGTGGCCCCCGATCTCGGCGTCGCCGAGCACGGTGACCGAGCGGCCGCCGGTCGGCACCGCGACCGGGGCCGGCATCGACTTCGCCCTCGCGCGGTCGAGGCCG
This sequence comes from Micromonospora sp. Llam0, assembly GCF_003751085.1. NCBI lineage: Bacteria > Bacillati > Actinomycetota > Actinomycetes > Micromonosporales > Micromonosporaceae > Micromonospora > Micromonospora sp. Llam0. The sequence continues at coordinate 5,654,465 of NZ_RJJY01000001.1, forward strand.
GGCACGGCCAGGTCCTGCGGCAGCGCGGCGAGCGCGGCCAGTTCGGGGGTGGCGGTGAGGAAGCCGGGGCCGAGCCGGCGGGCGGCCAGTACCGCGACCGGGTGCGGCATGCGGGTGCGGTGGGCGAGCCGGTTGCGGCCGGAGTGCACGGCGAAGCTGGACGCGATCGCGTCGGCGATTCCGCGTAGCCGGTTGTCCGGCCGGGAACCCGAGCGGTGGTTGGTGGAGGCGACCGCGTAGCGGATGCCGGTTTCCCACAGCACGTGGCTGGTCTTGTCGAGGATGGCCCGCACGTCGCGCTCCACCGTGGGGTCGCGCCGGGTCGCGGCGCTGTTCGACGTGCCGCGACCCCGCGTGGAGGGTCCCGGCTGGAAGGCCTCGATGAGCCAGAGCAGCGGGGCGGCGGGGTTGAGCGCCGGGATGGCGGTCTTTCCTTGGCGTAGCCGTCCGGCGGCGCGGCGGGCCCGGGTGGTGCGGCGCGGGGAGGCTGGTCGGGCCAGGATCTGCACGCAGGCGTACTCGCCGTGGCGTAGTTGGGCGCCGGCGGCCATCAGGGCGCGCAGCGGGTCGGCGTCGTGGTCGGTGCGCAGTGGCAGCCATTCGGCCGCCGTCGGGGACAGGTAACCGCCGGTGGCCGCGACCGCGTCGGCGGGGACCGGGTTGGCGGCGTCGGTGGTGGTGCAGGCGGCGCCGGGCCAGGCGCCGCGCACGGCGGCCTCGACGGCGCCTTTCGGGACGGTGCCGGGCACCCAGACCGACACCAGCAGGTGCCGGCCGGCCCAGGTGTACTGCCAGGCGACGTGCGGGGTGCCGTACAGCAGCCGCCGCCACCGTGCCGGGGTGAGTGTGCCGGCGAGGTTGGCTAGGAACGACGCCGAGCTGTGCGGGTCCACCTGCGGGGGCGGGGCGATGGTGACCAGGCGGGCGCCGGTGGCGTGGTGGCGGTGCCGCCACGAGGCGAGCAGGTTGCGGCCGGCGATCCACGCCACCAGGGCAGCGGCGGCGACGGCGGCCAGCCAGGGCCGGTGTACGGCCCAGACGCCGGCCTGCCACACCCACAGCGCGGGCGGTGACAGGTCGGGTGCGGGGGCGGCGAGCAGTTCGGCGGCGGCCCCGGGCTGGGCGGGCGCCGCGTCGGTCACCAGGTGCAGCTGTTCCAGGGGTAGGGGTTTCACAGGTCGTCCTCGTCTTCGTGGTCGTCGATGAGATCGGCGGGGTTTGTGGTGCAGACGGCGTGTTCCTGTTCGGAGCTGATCGACTCGAAGCCGGTGCGGGCGATGCCCGAGATGAGTAGTCCCTGTCCGGGGCGGGCGCCGAGGAGGAGCCGTCGTTCGCCGCCGGTGAGGCCGAACGCGTCACCGACCGCGTCGATCGCCTGCGGTGCCTGTTTGAGCAGCACCTGGGTGGCGGCGTTGGACACCACCGCCCGGCCCAGTTCGGTGCCCAGCACGTCCGCCACGTCCTGGGTGACGACGGTGAGTCCGGCGAACCGTTTGCGGCCGGCCTTCGACATGCGGAACAGGAACCGGGCGCCTTCGCCGTCGCGCATGAGGAGCCACGCCTCGTCCACGACGACGATGCGCCGTTCCGGTGGTGTCGCCGGGGACCGGGCCTGCCGTGGCAGGTCGACCTGCCGCCAGATGTGGTCCAGGGCGAGCAGGGTGCCGATGGTGCGTAGCTCGTCGGGCAGGTGCCGCAGGCTCCACACGACGAGGTGTCCGATCGGGGCGTGTGTGGTGGGTCCGTCGAACAGGTCCTTGAATGAGCCGTCGACCCATGGGGCCAGGCGGGCGGCGAGCTGCGCGGCGGCAGGTTCGGGGTCGGCGTGCAGGCAGTCGACCAGGTCCCGCAGCAGGGGTGCGGGCCGGGTGTGGGTGGTCGGGTCGGCGGTGATACCGGCCTGCCGGTACACGGCCAGGATCGCCCGGTCCAGCGCTGCCCGCTCCGCTGGCGGCGGTGGGTGTCCGACCAGTACGGAGATGACGGTGTGCAGGAACAGGCCGCGGCGGGTGAGTACATCCGGGCGGTGGTCCCCGACGGGCAGATCGAGGGGGTTGATCTTCACTCCGGCCATGCCGAGCCGGACCACGGTGCCGCCGACCGTCTCGGCGAGCCGCAGGTATTCGTCCTCGGGGTCCACGATGGCGACCTGGACGCCCTGGTACAGGTTGCGCAGCACCTCCAACTTCACGAAGTAGGACTTGCCTGCGCCGGACCGTGCGAGGACGACGCTGTTGTAGTTCTCGCGGCTCCACCGGTCCCACCAGACGATCCCGTTGGAGGCGGGGTTGACGCCGTAGAGCACGCCACCGGAGACCGGCGGGTCACCCGGCAGCGGCGCCGGCAGGTCAGGGCTGGCGAGGGGGAACGCCGCCGCGAGGGCCTGGGTGTCCATGGTGCGCAGCATCCGCAGCGAATCGGTCGCCAGGGGCAGGGTGGTGGTCCAGCCGGCCAGGTGCCGCCAGGTCGCCGGCTGCACCTCCAGGAGCGTGGATGCGGCGGCGGCCTTCACCTGGGCGCACGCCTCGAGCAGTTCCTGCTCCGTGCGGGCGTGCACGGTCAGGTACAGGCCGACGCGGAACAGTTTCGCCGCGCCGCGGGCGAGCCGGGCGGCCAGGTCGGCGGCGTCCTCGGCCGCGGCCTCGACGTACGGGTCGGACAGCCTGCCCTTCTCACTGTCCGCCCGCCGCGAGGACTCCAGCCGGGCCCGCTGGGTACGCAGCCGGGCGGCGGCTGTCGGGGCGGGCAGCGGGTCGATGTGCAGGGTGACGTCGATCCGTCCGGGGTAGGACAGCAGAGGTTCCAGCCACGCCGGGCCGACTTCGGCCGGATACCCGGTCACCACCAGGGTGGCCGCGTACCCGTCACCGACCCGCAGGAACCGGGGGGTCACCTCCACCGACGCCGGTGCGACCACGGCGGCCACCCCACTGGTGGAGGTGGCCGCCGTATCGGGGTCGCGGGCGGCGCGGCGGTGCAGTAGTCGTCTCATGGCGATGCCTTCCTTCTGCGGGCGGGTGGGGGTGGCGCCCCGGTGATGACCGCGTCGGGGGCGGCCAGGCCGCCGGGCCGGGGCGGTCGGTACGGGTCGGCGCAGGCCGCGATCGCGGCGGTCGCGGCGTCCCCGTCCAGGGCACGGGTGGTCACCCCGAGCCCGGACAGCGACCGGGCCGTGTCATCGGCGCGGCGGCGGGCCGCGTGCCCGCCCGTCCCGCCGGCCGGGGCGCGGGTGACGATGAGGACCTGCCTGCGCAGCGGATCACGTCGGTGCGCGAGGTCATGGAGAAAGCGGGCGTGGTCGGCGCAGGCGGCCTCCAACGCCGGGTGCGGCAACCGGTAGGCCCTCGCCTCCAGACCGGTGGCATGGGAGGCGAGGTCGACAGGCTGCGCGGAGACCACCACCTGCGTCGGCGTCGACAACGAGTTGAGCCAGCGGCCGAATGTGTCCACCAGGGCCTGCTGCTCGCCGGGAGTCCGCAGGGCGAGGTTGACGGTGGTGGCCGCGACGATCGCCGCCCGGGCGCCGCCGACGCTGATCTCACCGTCGTCGCCGATCGCGTCGGCGGGCAGCCGCAGCGGGGCCGGCACCGGGGTCCGTCCCTTCGGCTGCTGCACCCACTCGGGCACCCCGGCCGTGGATTCTCGCGACGACGCCAGCGCCTTCGGGCCGTGGGAGTGGCGGACCGCGTGCAGCAGCCACACATCCATCGGCAGGCCGTCGCGGCGTCCGACCACCAGTCCGAATACGACACCGCCGACCAGCACACCGGCGAAGGCGATGACCTGCGGCGCCACCACGGTCCGCAGACTGGTCCACACGAGGTAGAACAGCGCCCCGGCGACGGCGAGGATGGCCAACTGCCGCCAGGTCAGCCCGTAGGCGACCTTGTCGGGGGCGTCGACGTCGGCGGGCATCCGCGCCCGCTCGGCGGCATCGATCGCATCGTCTTTGCTCATTTCGTTACCTTTCGGATGGTGGTGAGTCCGGGGACGGCGCCCGCGAGGTGCGGGATGACGACGATCCGCGCGACGGCGCCGAGAACGTTGGTGCCGCCGCGTCCGCCCTGACCGACCCACCGGCCGACCAGGCCGGGAATCTTCACCGTCGTCCACAGCAGGACGATCACGATGAACAGGTTCAGCACGCCGCCCGGTTCGAACGGCAGACCGAGCACGGGCAGCATGTGGGAGGCGTCGAGCAGCATCCACTGGCCGGCGGTCAGGGTGAACGCCTGCGCGGACGGGATCGCCAGGCAGGCGCCGTAACCGCGCCACCACATCCGGGCGACGCCCTCCAACGCTGGGACGGCGTGGCAGGCCAGGGGCAGCGGCGCGATCGCGGTCATCACGATCAGGGCGATGAACCGGCCGATGAGCTGGAACGCGGTCATCACGACCAACACGGCGATGACCAGCACGAGGACCAGGAACAGCAGAGGTGCGGTCGGATCCCTGCCGGTCTCGATGTGGTTGCGTACGGCGGCGAACGTGGTGTCGCCGTCGTAGTTGCCGTCGCTGATCGCCCCGGTCACGGCGTTGGCGAGGGTGATGAGTTCGCGGCACAGCAGTTGGGAGAAGTGCGCGGCGACGAACCCGACGACCAGTCGGGGCGTGAGGTCCTTGACCGTGTACCGGGACCGTTCGTCGCCGCCGGAGACCATCATCATGACCGCGGCGGCGACGAACACCAGGACGAACGCGGTGTCGACGATCCAGATCGACCGGCCGGTCAACGCCTGTACCTGGGGCAGCGCCGTGACCTGCGGGGTGGTGAGCAGGACATCGGTGATCAGACCGAAGATCGCGGCCAGGCAGGCCAGGACCGCTTCGATCAGCCAGTCGAGGACCTGGTCGAGGACCGGACCCATCAGAAACATGGCTCAGCCCCCGACAACGCCCTGCAGCAGCTGCAGCAGGATCGGGGAGAGCACCGCCAGGCCGTAGCCAATCAACGCGTTACGTAGCGCGCCCTTTGCCTTCTCGACCTGGCCAGGGTCCCCGCCGGCGGTGGCCCAGTACACCCCCGCGAGGACCAGGAACAGGGTCGCGAGCCCGGCCAGCAGACCCATGATCAGATTCCGGAGGTTGGTGATGACGACCGGCAGGCTGTTCGCCGCCAGGTAGGCGGCACCGCCGGGATCGGCCTGTGCAGCGGCCGGAACGGCGACGACCAGGACGACGGTGGAGACCGCCGCGCACACCCGGGCGACGCGGCGGACCGGGGAGAGTTGGACAGGCTTGTTGATGCGGACGCGGAGCATGGGTGGTCACCTCCCGCCCCGCCGCCGGTCACCGAAACAGGTGCCGTGCGGGGCGATTGCCAGAGACGGTCGAGGGACCGCCGCCGAGCGCGAGGCCAGGCATGCCGCACCGCCCCGGGAGGAGCTCGTCCTCCCTTTTCTGGGTGGTTGCGGTAATCGATGAGGTGTCAGCGCATGCGATGGCGCGGCACCCGGGGCGACACGACAGTCCTCGCCCCGCTACTCGACGGCGGACGGGACCCGGACCAGCACATTCCCGCTGCTTCCGGCTTGTCCCGCACCCACCAATCGGCGTTTGTCAGACGTGGCGAACACCTGCCGAACTGACAGCGCTCTGACAGCAGCTGCGGCGGTGTCGTTTCTCAGTTGACCTGCTCTTTTCTCAGTCGAGGTGATCCGGGGGGCCGGGGACACCGCGCGCAGGCATGTCGAGGACGACGGGTGCCCGCCTGGAGCGGGTGAGCACCGGTGCCCGTGTTCGCGCCTGTCAGATCCTTTGTCAGATTTCTTGTCAGATCCCGCGCCCGGCAGCGGGGTCGCACGCAGCGCCCCCTGGCGCGGGCGGCTCGTGCCCGCCGGACGATGTCGTGGTGGGAGCGACGCCGGATGGTGGCACGGTTCGGGCCCGGCGCGATGGTCACGCCGGGCCCGAGAAGAGGAACGGATGCGGGTCGGTCAGGCCGCCGCCGCGGTGAGGCTCACCCGGTGGCGCGGTCCGGCGCGGCGGGCCGCGGCGGCCTTGCCTGCCCGGGTCCTGGCGCGCATGTCGTGGCGCTTGGCCAGTTCATCGCGCACCTGCGGGGAGAACGGTCCGGTGAGGACGCCGGTGTCGAGCGCCCACGCGAGGCGGGTGTCGGCCCGGTTCAGGCGCATCCGCAGCACGTCCAGGTCGATACCCAGAGCCTCGGCGACCAACTCGGGAGTGCGCCGGCCGAGGCGGATCGCGATGTACGGCTCGACGTCCTCGCCGTCGAGGAGCCCGAGAGCCTCGGCACGGTAGACCAGCAGGTCGACGTGCCCGTACGGGTGCAGCGGCAGGCGGGACTCGGCGGCGGCGTGCTCGATGTCGTCCACGAGCAGATACTCCTGCTGGGCCAGGCGCAGCTCCCGGCCGGCGCGCCAGGCGGCGAAGCACAGACTGGCGTGCGGGGCGTCGCGGGCCGGGTCCACACCGCCACGCAGACCCTCCAGGAACCCGGTGAGGACCTCGGCGTCGATGTCCGCCGGGTCTCCGCGGTACCCGGCGGCCAGCGAGCCGGCCATGGCGACCAGTGCCGGCATGGCCATCCCGACGGCGGCGATCACCCACTCCGGCCTGCCCAGCCGGGCACGGCGGATCAGCTCCCGCCACACAGCGTCACGGGCGGCGTAGGCGCTCGGATGTGCCAACAGCCATTCCCGCAGTGCCGGCAACGGCACCTCGCCGGGCGGCGCATCAAGATCAATGCCGGCAGCCGCCGAAACGCCGGCACCGCCGGCGGCGGCGGTGCCGCCGACTCCAGACACGGAAGCGCCAGGCCCGGCGCTGCCGGACGTTGCGGTGCCGGACGCGGCAGGGCCGGCACCTGCCGATCCGGCGGTGCCGGACGCTGCGGTGCCGGACGCGGTGAGCGCGGCACAGTCGAGGGTCAGCGGCGCAGGGTCGATGGTCAGCGCCATGAACGCTTTGTCGGCGGCCCGCAGCGCGGACGCCGGCCAGTCGTCACGAGGGTCGGACTCGCTCATGAGGAAAGGGCTCCAAACCAGAGGCAGTGGGGATGTGCCGCAGCGCGGCGATCGGCACCCAGTGCGCCACAACCCGCTGACAACGGTCTGGCAGAGCAGGTCAACGGCCGTTTCCGCCACCTGCACGGGACGCCCGACCAACCCGACAAGACATCGACGGATACAGATGTAAATCTGCCAGTCAATCGACTGTCAGAAATCTTTTTGGTCTTGGGGATGGCCCGTGAGCTGCACTGTCAGACTTCACGCCCTGCTCGGCGTCCGCCGCCGACCCCGGGAAGGCAGCCACCGCCGAACGGGCGCGACGGAGTTGACATCACTCCGGGAAGCCCACCGTGACCCGATAGCGGGTTCTGACAAGGCACCGACAACACGCCCTGTCAGAACGTGGGTGCTGGCAACCCACGATCTGCGTCACCCGGTGTCCTGTCGCGGTGTTGTTGCTCCAGTCGCTTGCTGCTCGGACGATCGAAGCTATGGACAGGACCCGGCCTCCAGTGCCGTGACGGTGTCGGCCTCGCTTCGCCGGTGCCCGCGCCACCAGTGTGTGCCGGACTGCCGGGCGGCACTACCGGACACGCCGGAACTGCCACGCGGCAGCGCCAAGGCGTCGAGCCGCCACCGTACTTCCGAGTCGCTGAAAGTGCCGACGGAACGCCAAGTGCCGAACTGCCGCGGCAAAGCCGACCTGACGACGGTGTCGCGGCAGTGCCGAAACTGTCTGAGGCGCGAACTGCCGGGACCGCCCCGGCCGCCCGCCGGCACGCCGGCACCGCCGCGGTGGGCCGCGACACCCTCCGCAGGACGCCCGGTGCCGAACCTGCCGGCACATTCCGCCGCTCGTGCCGCCGGCTACAGAGTGCGACGGCAGGTCGGTACCGAGAGTCCGACAGATCTGACCGTGCAGCTCGGTGATGTGCCCCTCGCCGCCAGCCGGGGCCGCCCTGCGCTCAGGACTCCCACCAATTGTCGGGACACAACCGGGCCATTTTTGTCCGTTCTCAGGAAACCTGCTCCGGTCGCAGCGCGCTGACCTGGGCGGATCAGTTTGATTGAGAAAGCGGGTGGTCGGGTTTTCTCAGTTGATCTGCTCCGCGTTCGCGTTTCGGGCTGGTTTTCTCAGTCTTTCTGCTCCTGGGGAGGCCTTCGTTGCGGATCTTGTTGGTGATGTATTGGCTGACCGAGCCGTAGGACAGCTCGGCGCCGTGCTTGTCGACGAGACACTCCCAGATCGCCCAGCGAGACAGGGGCGGTTTCTGGGTGAGGAGGTCATCGATGATGTGGGCGTAGGCGTCGTAGACGCGGTTGCCTCGGGGTGGTGCGCGTCTGAAGGCCATCGGGTTCGGGTCGGTGGTGAGGGCGAGCAGGACCGTGTCGGCTTGGACTCTGAACTTGCGGGTGATGGCGCGTAGCGACGGGTTGGTCTTCGCCTCTTGGCGGATGGCGTCCAGGAGTTCACGGGCGCCTTGCTGGCCGCGGCGTTTGATCAGGTTGGCGATGCTGCGCGGCCGGCGCGTCGGGCTGTCGGGCTCGGCTTCGGCATCGAGGGGCGCGTCGTCGGGTTCATCGGGTTCGGGGTGGAGGCGGTGGGGTCGGGCTTCGGTTTGCAGGGTGCTGAAGTGGCGGGTCAGGGCGTCGACGCTGCGGCCGGTGACCACGGCCAGGCGCGCGGCGCGTACGGATCCTTGGTAGGTGGGAGGGGCGCAGAGGTATTGGCGTAGGTAGCTGGGTCGTAGGTGGTTGGCATGGGCGAGACGACGGATGTAGGCACCGACGGTCTCGTCGCGGCGTGGGCGGAGTATGAGGGGCAGTGGTTGAGGCCGGTCGGTGAGGACATCGCTGCTGGTGTCGGGGGTGGTCACCGTTTTTTCCTGCGGTTGGTTTCGGCGGCGATGTCGACTTCGATGGCGTCGAGGCTGGCGCGGGTGATGGCTTCGGTGGTGTCGATGACGGCTTGGACGGCGGCGCTGCGGATCAGCCGTAGAAGGCTGCCGATCATGCCGGCGGTGCGTTGGTGCAGATAGCGGTCCAGTTCGGCCAACGTGCCGGGGGTGTGCTGGTGCAGGCGCAGGCTGGTCTCGAGGGCGCCGACCAGGGCGGTCCAGTCGGGTCCCAGTGGGAACGGGCCGGTCGGGACCATGCCGAAGCGGCCGGCGATCTGCTCGCCTCGGGTGCCCGTGAGCAGGCCGTTGCGTTCGACGTTGATGCCCGCGTAGGCGAAAGTCGCGGGGATGCGCTCGGCGAAGTATTTGAGGGTGTCGGACACTTCTGCGCCGTTGCGGGTGGTCAGGCTGATGTTGTGGATCTCATCGACCACGATAAGGCTGGTGCGGGCGTCGATGCAGACCCCGCAGACGGCTTCCATGACCTCGGTGATGTTGGATCGACGCAGCAGCGGAATGCCGAGGAACCGGGCGAACTCGACGGCGATCATCCTGCCGGTCGCGGCGGGTGGGGCGGTGATGTAGACGACCGGGATGTCAGCGCCGTTGTGCGGGTGACGCTGGCGGTGGATGACCTCGAGGGTCTTGGCCATCTGGATGATCGCGGTGGTCTTGCCGGTGCGGGCGGGACCGGAGACGATCAGCCCGCAGCGTCCGGTCTCCGCGCGCCGGTTGAGGTAGGTCAACCGGCGGCCTTCGAGGGTCACCCGGCGGATGGTGGCGGTGGCGATCACCACCAGCTGGGCGTGGTGGCTGAGCCGGGCCTCGTCGTAGGCGAGGCGCTGATCGGCGGTGAGCGCGGCCAGTCGGGCGTCGTCGAGCAGGTCCGGGACCTGCGGGGCGGTCTGCACGAACTGTCGCCATCCCCGCAGCGTGGTCAGCTGCAGATGTTTCGCGTCGGTGTCGGGTTGGGTCGGCTGGGCGGCGGGGGTGCGGGCCGCGGTCACCATCGTTTCGTTGCCTCCAGGTAGGGGTCGAACACGCCCAGCGGGACGACCTCGGGCGATGCGTCCTCGGGTGCGCTGGTGCGGGTCGGGCCGGTTCCGGCCTCCGGTGGGGCCGGGGGTTCGGGGCGTGGCCAGGTCGGTTGGGCGGTGGAGTGGGTGCGGGCGCGAACCCGCCGGTCCGCTTGGACGCCGAAGGCGTCGGGTCGGGGCCACGGTTGGCGCGTCGCAGCAGCGTCTGCACCGCCTCGGCGATCTCGGCTTCCGTGGCGTCGGGCAGCTTCGCGCGGACGTGGTCCCAGGCCAGTTCCCCGAACGGCAGCCCGTCGCGGCGCAGGTGTGTCCAGAATGCGGTGATCCAGCCGCCGGTGCCCGGGTCACGCACCCAGATCCGGGACACGTCGTAGGGGTCGTGGTGGACCTGCCACAGGTTCTTGTGGGCCTTGTTTCCCGACGGCTGCCTGCGCAGCGGGTTGAGCTGATCGGCGTCGTAGGTGCGGCGCCGGTGCTTGATGCCGTAGGCGTTGATCGCCTTCCAGCAGGTCGGCAGCAGGGCGATGTAGTCCTCGCCGGACAACGGAACCGGCAGGTAGCCGGTCGACTCGACCAGCGCGGCGTACTTCTCGTTCGGCGTGAACATCCGTCCCGGCGTCGCGGGGTCACGCAGGCCGTCGTGGGGGCGGTTCTGCCAGCACGCCACGATCCACTCGTCCAGCAGCTCCTGCAGTTCCAGCATCGACCACAGCGCTTTGGCCTCCAGGCCACGGCCCCGGCGTTCGATGTTCGAGCCGGCGTAGCCGGACACGAACTGGGCGAACAGCGTCCCGACCGCCGACATCAGCTTCTCGACGTGTGGTTTCTCTGCCGGCGAGCCGGGATGGGTGGGCTGGAAGTTGATCCCCAGGAGCGCGCAGGACGAGCGGAAGTTCCGCGACAGGAACACGCTGCCCTGGTCGACCACGATCGTCTCCGGGACGATGACCGGCCGGGCCGCGGCGTGTTCGAGCCGCTCGTCGATGCCGGCCAGCCGCCGGTGCGGCAACACCGACCGGGACATCGCCAACGCCTGCGTCCAGCCCGGCCGCATCGGCTCCGGAGTCAGAGTCCGGGCCAGCAGGATGCTGGCGTCGACCGACTTCGTGGTCGGGCGCAACACCGCTGCGGGCACCGTCTTGGTTCCCACGTCGATCACGCCGGTCAGCTCCACCCGCCCCGGCGTGCCGTCGTCGAGCAGGACCAGCACGTCCAGGGGTGTGGAGTCCATCTCCATCAGCTCACCCGGGGCGAACACCCGAGGCCGGTGAAACGGCGCTGTCGGGGCCGCCGCCACTGAGCGGCGGGTGCGTGCCGATCCCGTCGTGTGCAGGCCGACGGTCAGCTTGTCCAACAGCCGATACGACGTCGCCTGCGACGGCATCGCCACCAGGCCGTGGTGACGCTCGTCGAGGATCTGCCGCGCCCGCCACAACACATAGCCGCGGGTGCGGGTCGAGTCGTCGGTGGCCTCGGCGACCGCCGCCTGCACCGCCTCCACGACCCGCTCGTCGATCCGGCCGAACCGCGACGGCTGCCGCAGCAACCGATGATCCACCAGCGCCGCGACCCCGCCGGACTCGTAACGCTGCCGCTGCCGCTTCACCATCGCCCACGTCACCGTGTGTCCGGCCGCCCGCAACTCCGCGGCCTTGGTCTTCTCCCGGCTGGTCACCGTCGTGACCGCCGGGTCGAAGCCAGGCCGGGCCACCGCCCCGGCAGGAGCGTTCGGCGCCAGACCGTGGATGACCTCCAACACCTGCCGCTCCCACCACAACGCCTGCTCGGCCACGTTGTCCGGCAGACGGTCCAGCGTTGCCGCGCCCATCGGCGCGGCGACGCTGCGCTGCCCGAGCACCGCGAAGTCCGCCTCCGACAGCAGGTGCGCCAACCGGACGCCCTCGGTCTGGCCCGTCTCGTCGGTCAACAACACCAGCGTCCCGGACCAACCCACCACCGTCCGCACGGTCCCGGCGGCCCGCACCCGGTCACCCGGACTCAGCCGGGGCAACCGCCCGCTCACCACGGCGGCCTCGACGCGCGCACCACCGTCGCCGGGCCCAACAGCGCACCGGTCAGATCCGCCGCAAGCACCTGCCGCCAGAGCAGGTGAAACAGCACCGGCAGCACCAGCAGCCGATCCCCGGCCCGCTCAGCGCCCTCGAACAACGGTGTGGGCTGGGTGAACACCTCCACCAGACGGGCCACGATGTCCTCGCGCCGGCCGCAGCGCGGATGCCGATACCGCGACAACCAGCGCACGTTCGCCGCGAACACCGACTCCACGACACCGACCCGGCGGAACCGCCACCCCACCGCTGAGCAGGCCGCAGCCGTCACCGCGAACGCGTCCGCGTCACGGGCCTTGATCCGCTCGTCGGGCCGCACGTCGATCACCATCGCGGTGCCGTCCTCGACCCGGGCGAAGTAGTCCGGCAGATGCCGGCGCACCCCATCTCTCGCTGGCCAGGACAGCCAGAACGGCTGCGATGCGATCCCCACCACCGCCGGATCGAAGTCCAGCAGCATCACATGATCCCGCTCCAGCCACGACTCGTAGCCCACATGCGCGGCCACGGTCGACGACCACCACCGGCCCGGGAAGTTCCGCTGACCCTTGAACATCGCGAACGACCGCGCCGGCGCGACGTCCTCGAACCGCACCCCACCGCAGCGCGTCAGCGGCTCACAGCGCAGCTCACCGCCCTCACCCACGAACTCGACCGTGAAGTCGGCCGCGTCGATGACGCCATCAGCGGCGGCGGAATCCGAAAGAGATCTCACGAAGCTGACAAACGAGCGTCAGCCCTGTGAGAAACCGCCTGACGGCCATCGACTCACGAGCAGCCGGAGCACCTCGACTGAGAAAACCCGCCAGTCGGAGCAGAAACATTGAGAAAAGAGCAGGTCAGATGAGAAAGGACAATCTTCTTCCATACGCCTTGTCAGACGCCGAGGACGCTTTGTCAGATCCGGGGGTGTTCGCCACGGCTGACAAACCCCGGTTGGTGGGTGTCAGCGCATCACGGCGCGGCGCGGAGCCGACATCGCATGAGTCGATCCACACCGCACCCCCCACAGCCCCACGGCGACCCGGCCCAGACCGGCAGCGCCGACCCGACCCTCCTGATCGATCTGGTTGCCGGCGACCCGCCGGTGCCGATCACCGTGTGGCGTACCGCCCGCAGCGGCGACGACCCCACCACCACCGTTCCCGCCCGCCTGGCCTACCGACTGGTGTCCGCGTACAGCCGGCCCGGCGAGGCGGTCGTCGACCTCACCGACGGCCATGCCCTGACCGCCGCCTGCCAGCGCGGTGAGCGCCGGCACCACAAGGCGTGGTTCACCGACGCGGCCTCGCTGATCATCGGCCCCGCCACCCCACCGCCGGGCGCTGAACCCGACGACGAGATCGACCCCGACGAGATGAGCATGGCCGAGCCGGACGGGCCGGAGCCCGCCGACCCGGCCGCCTGGTTCGGCGACGACCTCACCGACCCGCCGGATGGCCGGCCAGTCACCGCCCTGCCCCCGGACGCCAGCGTCGCCGGCGTCACCAGCCTCGTGGTCGCCTGCTGGCCTCTGGACCGCTCCGGTGAAGCGGCCAACCGCGTCCGCCTGGCCTGGCTGCTCACCGCGTGCGCGCATCTGCTGCGCCCGGGCGGCTGCCTCGTCCTGGTGGTCGGCACCCCGGTCGGCAAGCCCGCCACACCGGAGGACTTCCGCCCGCTGGTCGCGGCGGCCTCCGCCGCCGGACTCGGCTACCTGCAGCACATCGTCGCCGTCGACGCCGACGTAGACGGCGACCAGTTCACCTACTTCGCCACCGACGAGGAACTCCTCGCCCTCGCCGCCGGCGAGGACGGCCAGCGGTGGGCGGTCGCGCACGTGCGCGTGCACGCCGACTGCTTCGTGTTCAGCCAGACCCGGCCGCCCACGCCGCAGCGCCGACGGGGTGGTGACGCCCGTGCCTAGAACCATCACCCCGATCGGCGCGCCCGACCCGGGCGACAACGACCGTAACCGGAACACCCGGGAGACCGGCAGCGGCCGCAGTCCACGCCGCGACGCCGTCACCGAGCCGGGTCAGCTGTCGGTCTGGGCGACCGCGCAGCTGACCGGACCGGTGCAGCGCCGCGGCCGGTACGTGCCGGACTCGGTCAGGCACCCGGCACGGATGCTGCCGGCCATCGCCGCGCACGCCATCACCTCCTACACCCGACCCGGCGACCTCGTGCTCGACCCGATGTGCGGCATCGGCACCACCCTGGTCGAGGCCGCGCATCTCGGCCGCGACGCCATCGGCGTCGAGTATGAAAGCAAGTGGAGCGACATCGCCGACGCCAACGTCGCCCACGCCCACACCCAAGGTGCCACCGGGCGGGCATCGGTCGTGCGCGGTGACGCCACCCGCATCACCAGCCTTTTGCCGGCCGCGCTGGCCGGACAGGTATCCCTCGTGGTGACCTCGCCGCCGTACGGGCCGACCGTGCACGGACTGGTCCGCCCGCAGGCCGGCGCCGGCGTGCACAAGTCCGACAACACCTACAACGACGGCACCGACAAGGGCAACCTCGCCTACAGGAACCTCCCCGGCCTGGCCGACGGCTTCGCCGAGATCCTCGCCGGCTGCGCCACCCTACTCACGCCCGGCGGGATCGTCGTGGTCACCGCCCGGCCGTGGCGCAAACGCGGCGAACTGGTCGACCTGCCGTCGGCGGTTATCGGCGCAGGAATCGCCGCCGGGCTCGTCCCGGTCGAACGGTGCGTCGCGCTGCTCGCCGCCGTCCGCGGCGGGCGGCTGATCGCCCGGCCGAGCTTCTTCCAACTCACCGCCGTACGCAAAGCACGCCAGGCCGGGGTGCCGATGCACCTCATCGCCCACGAGGACGTCATCGTCCTGGCCAAGCCCCTCCCCCAGACCCCAGGGGAGGGGGAGGCCGGATGACTCCACCGACGATTCGGCTGCTGTCTCTCGGCGCCGGGGTGCAGAGTACGACCCTACTCCTGCTGGCCGTCGAGGGCAGGATCGCACGCTTCGACGCGGCCGTCTTCGCTGACACGTCGTGGGAGCCGACGGCGGTCTACCGGCATCTGGACCGACTGATCGGCATCGCGGAGCGGGCCGGGATCGAGGTCGTGCGCGTCAGCACCGGAGACATCAGGGCCGACGCGCTCGACCCAGAACACCGGTTCGCCTCAATGCCGCTGTTCACGCTCGGCCCGAACGGCGAGCGGGGCATGGCCCGGCGGCAGTGCACCTCCGAATACAAGATCAAACCGATCAAGGCAGAGGTGCGGCGCCGGCTCGGCTATCCGCACCCGACGCGGGTCCCGGCTGGTGTCCGGGCCGACGTCGCGATCGGGATCAGCCTGGACGAGATCGGCCGGGCACGGGACTCCGACGTCGGCTACATCCGCAACGTCTTCCCGCTGCTCGACCTCGGCTGGCGGCGGACCGACTGCCTCCGCTTCCTGGCCGACAACGGCTACGCGGACACCCCCAAGTCGTCGTGCGTGGGATGCCCGTTCCACGACGACCGTTTCTGGGCCGACCTAAAGGCCAACAGCCCGGCGGAGTGGGCAGCCGCGATCGGCTTCGACCGCGCGATCCGAAACGGCTCCGCACGAGCCAACGCCGAGGGGCACCCACTGCGCGGGGAGTTCTTCCTCCACAGAGCCCGGGTGCCGCTCGACGAGGTGGTCCTGCGTCCACGACCGCAGCCGGCGGACGCGCCTGGCTGCGGGCCGTGGACCTGCCCCCACGAGGAGCCAGTGATCGCGGGCACCGGGCAGGGGGTGGCGTGAGCATTGAGCACACCACCGCCCTACGCATCGGTTCCCTCTGCAGCGGATACGGCGGGCTCGACCAGGCCGTCGAGCTGGTGCTCGGCAGCCGACTCGCCTGGTACGCCGAAACCGACCGGCACGCCAGCACCGTCCTCGCCCACCATTGGCCAGAGGTCCCCAACCTTGGCGACATCCGCAACGTCGACTGGCGCACCGTCGAACCGGTCGACGTCGTCACCGCCGGATTCCCCTGCCAGGACATCAGCAACGCCGGGAAACGCGCCGGCATCACCGGCGAGCACTCCAGCGTCTGGAACCACGTCGCCGCAGCGGTTCGCGTACTTCGACCGCAGCTCCTCTTCGTGGAGAACGTCGCCGCCCTCCTCCGGCGAGGGTTCGACGTCGTCCACGCCGATCTGGCCGAGATCGGGTACGACACGAGCTGGCTATGCCTACGCGCATCCGACATCGGCGCAGCCCACCGCAGAGACCGGCTGTTCCTGCTGGCCACTCCCACAGATCGAGGGGGTGCCGACGTTGCCGACACCGTGCGCCCGTGACGGCAAGGGACCCGGTCACCAGTACGGGCTGCCGGATCTGGTCGAGCCGACCGGAACCCGCCACGGCCTGCTACCGACTCCGACCGCCGTGGCATACCGGTCGGACTCGTCCCCGTCGGCCGGAGCAGCCCGCCCGCCGAGCCCGGCCGGCGCCGCCCCACGGCTGCTGCCGACGCCAAGGGCCAGCGACACCGGCACCCCGGGCCGACGGGCCGGGGCCGGGTGGCGACCGCCACTGTCACAGGTGCTGCTACCCACCCCGAGGGCAACCGACGGAACCAAGGGCGCACCTGGGCAGCGCGGGTCGCACGGTGACCTCACCCTCCCGTCAGCGGCAGTACGGGTACCGGCACGGACCCTGCCCACCCCACGCGCCTCCGACGCACGCGGACCCGGCCGACACGGCGACGGCGGCGCCGACCTGCGCACCACCGTCGCCGGGCTGGGCCAGCCCGACACCGACCGGTGGGGTCCCTACGCCGCCGCGGTGGCCCGCTGGGAACTGCTGCTCGGCCGACGCGTGCCGGAGCCGACCCAACCAGGCCGGCACGGCAAACCCGTCCTAGCGCCGCCATTCGTGGAATGGCTCATGGGCCTGAACAGCGGCCACGTCACCGACCCGACGCTCGCGTTACCGCGCACCGGCGCGCTGCGGGTCCTCGGCAACGGCGTCGTCCCCCAGCAGGCCGCCACAGCGTTGCGACTGCTGCTGTGCCCGTACCGGTGGGAAGTGCCGACATGACCGAGCCCACCTCCCTGAACGCCTACCAGTACCGCAAGGTCGGCCCGGTCGAGCTGTATCTCGGCGATACCCGCCAGATGCTTGCCTCGATGCCCGACGCCAGTGTCGACTGCGTCGTCACCAGCCCGCCGTTCTGGGGGCTGCGCGACTACGGCACCGGCGCCTGGAACGGCGGTGACCCGGCCTGCCGCACCCGCTCGGCCGGACCCGCCGCACCCACGGCACCCACGGCACCACCTGCCCGGCCTGCCAGGCACGATGGGTCGACCCGCAGTACGGACTCGAAGCCACCCTGGACGACTACCTCGACCACCTCGTCGCGGTCTTCGACCAGGCCAGACGGGTCCTCGCACCGACAGGTACCTGTTGGGTCAACCTCGGCGGCTCCTACAGCAGCGCCGCGGCCGGCGCACCGAAGGCCGGCCGACCGCAACCCGGTCGCATGCGACCCGCCAGGCCGCGCGTCCAGGACACGCTCCCTCCGAAGAATCTGGTCGGGGTGCCCTGGCGGGTCGCATTCGCGCTGCAAGCCGACGGCTGGTGGCTGCGTAACGCGATCATCTGGGCCAAGAGCAACCCGATGCCCGAGTTCGTCGGCGACCGCCTGTCCACCAGCTACGAACTGCTGTTCCTGCTCACCAGATCCCATTCCTACTACTTCAACCTGGATCCGATCCGGATCCCCCTCGTCAGGCCGGAGACCGCCGACGGGACCCGGATCATCGGCCGATCCCGCAAAGGCCGCACCAGCGGAGTCGACGCCACCGCCCGCCTCCTCGGCGCCACCGCGGCGCCGAGGAGGTCGGGGTCGAGCCTCGGGAAGGGCGCGGCAACCTCGTCCCGCTCGGTCACGCCCACACCGCCGCCCATCCGAAGGGACGCAACCCAGGGATGTTTGGCGGATCGCGACCCGCCCCTACCGAGGGTCCCACGTGGCGCCATTCCCGATCGACCTGCCGCTGCGGGCGATCGCGGCCAGCTGCCCGCCAGGCGGTGTGGGGTTCTGGACCCGTTCTCCGGCGCCGGAACGACCGGACTCGCCGCGCTGCAACTCGGCCGGCGATATCGAGGCGTCGACATCAACGCCGGGTTCCACGACGAAGCCCTGACACGGCTCCGTCCGCACCTACCCGATGACACGGCGAGCGAGGACGGCGGGTGAGCCGCCTGCGACCCGTACCGGTCACCTTCGCCGAAGCCTGCCACTTCGTCGCGGACTGGCATCGGCATCACCGGCCGCCGCGCGGCCACAAGTTCAGCATCGGGGCCGCCGACCAGGACGACGTCCTGGTCGGCGTCGCCGTCGTCGGGCGCCCGGTCGCCCGAATGCTCGACGACGGCCTGACGCTCGAGGTGACCAGGGTCGCCACCGACGGCACCCGCAACGCGAACTCCCTGCTGTACGAGGCGGCGTGGCAGTCCGCCCGGGCGCTCGGCTACCGGCGCCTGGTCACCTACACCCAAGACGGGGAAAGCGGAGCCAGCCTACAAGCAAGCGGGTGGCGGATCGTCGCCTCCCGACCACCGCAACCAGGCTGGTCACTACCCAGCCGCGCCAGGGCTGACCACGGCACCGCCGACATCGCGCGCAGCCGCTGGGAACCATCGAGCTGACCACCACACCAGCGAACCATCCATCCCAAGGGCCCGCCACCACGGTGGCGGGCCCTTCCTCTCTGTGCAAAGGACGAAACCACGTGGACAGCACGGCCATCACTTCCGCAGAAGACGCCCCAGTGCCCGCTTCGGTGTGGACCGTCGAGCGCATCCGCGCGCTCGGGGCGGTCACCGACGTCGCCACCGTCGGCGAGATCTTCGGCCTGTCCCGCAACAGCGCCTACGAACTGGCACGCGGGAACCGACTGCCGGTGCCGGTACTGCGGATCGGATCCCGCTACCGGGTCTCCGTCGCCGCGATCCTCACCGCCCTCGGCGTCCCCACCGAACACCCCGCCCCGCCGCCGCCCGCGACTTGATCACACCGCCGAAACGAGCGGTGATCACCACCCAACGGACACCCGACAATCCGATGGTCGCCAACGGCGACATCGGCGAGGAGAAAGACTCGTCATGGCAGACGGATCCATCACCAAACGCTGCGGCTGCCGCGAGGACGGCAAGCGCCTCGGCGCCAGGTGCCCCAAGCTACGCCGGGGCAACGGCTGGAACCCCCACCACGGCACGTGGCGGTACCAACTCGAACTCCCAGTCGACGCCGCCGGACAGCGGCGGCAGCTACGCCGAACCGGCTTCGACACCCGCGAGGAGGCCGCGCAGGAACGCGACCACGCCCGCACGCTGCTCGACCTCGCCGGACGCGACGAGGTGCTGCGTCGACAAATCGCCGACCTGCTGCAGGCATGCAAGCCGAGCCAGCCTCTTCCCGACACCGACCACGTCGCCCGCCGTATCCGCGCCGACGTGCCCGCCGACAACCGGCTCACCCTCGGCGACTACCTCGCCGAATGGATCAAGGGCCGGACCAAGCTGGCGCCCGCGACCCGGCGCAGCTACCAGGACCACATCGACAAGTACTGGACGCCGCACCTGGGGCAGGTGGCGTTGCAGGAACTCGGCGTCGCGCACATCGAGTCGGTGTTCGCCACGATCGACGCCCGCAACGCCGAGATCCTCGCCGCCAAGGCGAGCCCGGTCAGGGAGATCCGCGACGCGGCCAAGGGGAAACGCACCGTCGGCAACGCCAGCCAGCAGCGGATCCTCGCGACGCTACGTAAGGCGCTCAACGACGCCCGTAGGCTGTACCGCCACAAACTGGTCGAGCACAACCCGGCCGAGTCGGTCGAGCTGAAGTCCGGCAGGCCGCCAAAGCCTCGGCTGTGGACGGATGTGGCGGTCAACCGGTGGCGCCGCACCGGCCAACGGCCCAGCCCGGTCATGGTCTGGACACCAGCGCAGGTGGGCGAGTTCCTGGACTTCACGGAAGCCGAGGATCCCGAGTTGTATGCCCTGTTCGACCTGGCCGTTCACCGTGGGCCACGGCGGGGAGAGTTGTGCGGCCTGCACGACTACGACGTCGACCTGGAAGCAGCAGCGATCACCATCACCACCCAGCGCACCAGCGTCGGCTACAAGATCGTCGAGAAGGCCGTGAAGTCGGCGGCCGGGGACCGGGTCGTCGACCTGAGCGACGAGAGCGTGACGAGCCTCCGCAGGTACCTGTTCCGCCGGGCCGCGTGGAAAGTCGTCGCCGGTGACGCCTGGGCCGACACCGACATCTTCTTCGTCCGCAAACGCGACGGCCAACCCTGGCACCCGGAGACGGTCACCGGCCGATTCGACCGGCTCGTCGAACGCAGCGAGCTGCCGCCGGTCCGGTTCCACGACCTCCGGCACGTCGCCGCGACCCTGATGCTCGCGACCGGGGCAACCATCAAGGAAATCCAGGACACCCTCGGCCACTCCTCCTACAACCTGACCGCCGACACCTACACCTCCGTCCTGGCGGAGCTGAAGAAGACCACGGCCGAGGCGACGACCAAGCTGATCCCACGCCGCAACCGCCCGAAGGCCGCATAACGCCGCGCCGCGACGATCGCTGGCCGGCACTCCGACGTATGTCGATGTGCCGGCCAGCGATCGTCGTTTGGCTGGGGGCCAGCTACCGGCCCTCCAGCTCCCCGCGATGGCGGTGCATCCCGGCAAGTGATCTGGTGTTCGGCAGCATCCGCATCCGCCTCAACCGTCCAACTCAAGATGGTCGTGGGTTGCCTCGGCATACTGACTGGATCTCATCGCCGGCCCCAGCACCCACCGGTACGTGGAAGACCGAGCGATGAAACGCTCTACGCATGCAGGCGCGCAAGAACCCTGAGTATCTGAAGGCCCTGGTGGCGGCGGTTACCGACTTCCGCGAAGCGCTGGTGGCGTTTCTGGAACTCCACGTGAACAACGGCGAGCCTGGTGGGCTCGGAGGTGTAGCGCGGGGCGCTGCCCCGGCTGTACTGCGACGTGACGGTGCGGACCCGCAAGAGATCGCTCGGCGTCATTCCCGTGTTTCCCGGGCCGCGGGGCTGGCCGCCGCTGCCGTGCCGCTGACGCACGTGACTGTCACGGTGCAGGGCTTCGGCGCGGTCGATCCGATCTCCGCTTGGCAGACGATCACGCGCCCCAAGCCGCTGTTGGAAGCGGTTGACGTCTTGGACGCCTGCGATCAGGCCCTCGGGCGGCTGGAGGGCTTGGTCTTGCAAGCGGAGGCGGAGCGTCCTCCGGCCGTCGGCGCCGAGGCAATGCACCCCCTGGTCTGGGGTTCGGCCTCACGCCTGTGGCGGGACGGCCATTTTCGGGAGGCCGTGGCGGCAGCGGCAGAGGCGGTTGTGCTGATGGTCAAGACCCGGACCCGCCGCAACGACATCGCCGAGACCGCGCTGTGGCAGGAGACGTTCTCCATCAAGGAGCCCGAGCCCGGCAAGCCCCGACTGCGCTGGCCAGGAGATCCGGAGAACCGTGACGTCGGCACCATGAACAGCGGCCTGCGATCCTTCGCGCCGGGCGTACAGATGACCATCCGCAATACCGTCTCCCACGGTGTGGGGCAGCTCGGGGAACAAGCCGCAGTAGAGCGGCTCGCCGCGCTGAGTCTGCTGGCTCGATGGGTCGACGAATGCGACTTGATCGAGGTCGCAGCTCAAGAAGGCGGCGGATAGGCCGGAGTCTGCCGGGAGGACCGTCCGAATCGGTACGCGGATGCTCGGTGAGGGTCGGTACGGTACCCGGTATGGCCTCACCCGCTGCTGGCCGCACGCTTCGCCGACCTATGGTACCCGTTGGCTTCCCGCGCTTGACTGGTCCTGAGACGCCCGGCGTGCTGAAGCGGAATGTCAAACCGGCCTCCGTGTGGGCGAGGAACTTGATGGTGAGCGGGACGCAGCCCGCCGGGATGGGAGCGGCAACGATGCAGCTGGAGGTCTCGCCGGCATCCGGGGGGCTGGAAACCCGGCCCGATGTGGTCGGCTACACCTCCGTGCTTCTGGCTCGGAAGGAACATCGCCTTTTTGCTCTTTTTGACCCGGATGATCCAGACGGCGTAGGCCGCGCACACTTCGAGGCGGCCGTGCGGCGTTACCTGCGTCAGCTGGAGTCGGCGGTTTACGACCGGACGGACCGGCTGCTGGGACTTCGCAAGATCGCTCCGCTCAGCGTGTCGGTCCGCAGCGACGACGATGCCCTCATCCAAGGCGCGCAGGTGACGATCCGTCTTCACGCTCATGGTCAGCAACAACTAGTCCAGGCTGATCTTGATGAGGACCTTCTGACGGAGATTCCAATCCCACCGTCTCCTCTCGGCGGCGCAGCCGCGTCCCCACCTCGCAGGCGGGCGGCTACATGCACTCGGGGAGAACGAACAGCGCCGCACTCTGACCACTTCGACCGGGCCGCAGACTCTGTACATCGAGGGCTGCGCAACGTCGTCGAACCGGCTCTCATCATCGCGACCCCGAAAGACGAGCGCCTGATTGAGCTGGTCTACCCCGAGGTCGATCTCCGGCCCGGTCAGATCCTCCTGCTGCCAGATGTCGCGCTTGACCTGCTGGAACCCGTCAATGAATGGTGCGAGGCCGCCTGGACGGTCACCGCCCGCAACCACCCCGGCATCGTCACCGGCCGGTTCGAGTTGTTCACAGTCGCCGACCCGTACGCCCTCGCCCGCACCTGGCCAGCCGCACCTGTGTCGCCCACTCACGGATCCCGCGCACGCTCCGGTTCCGGCTACCCGCCAGGCAGCGGCGCCCGAGAGCCGATCTGCGGAATACTCGACGATGTGAATCCCCTGCTTCTCGCCGCCGCCGGCGAGCTGCCGTCGACGAAACTTCGCCAGCGGCTCTGGAAAGCGGTTCGAGAGATCGGCGCGCTAGACGACGAGGCCCTCGACGACGACCCGCAGGCCGCCGTTGACCGGCTGGTTGCGAAGTACCGCGTACCCGATACGGCGTACCGCGGCGAACCGACGGTCGCGGCCGTGCGCCAGCGCAGGGAACAGGTCCGCGACTTTTCCCATCCCACCCGCATGGTGAACAGGGTCGTGCAGGACTACGAGGTAGCCGTCGACTTCGACGGCGACGCCGGTCTCGTGCGAGCCTCGCTCGCTACCTGTGCCCACGAACCGCAGTGGCAGGTGCAGGGCAGCCAGATCCGGGCGGTGTTCACCGCCGACGTCACCATTCCGGGAAGCAAGTTGGAGCGACAGATCAGGGAGCGTGTCGCCGACGCTGCCGCTCATCTCGACCACGCCCGCCGAGACCTCGCCCGCTACCACGACGAACTCAACGCCGCGGTGGAGGACCTCGTGCCCAAAATGCTGGCTGTCCGGCTCGCCGGTCAACGGCAACGCGAAGAACTCACCCTTACCTTCGCGTCAGCATCCATCAATGAGCGGGACGGCGAGCCCTCCATCGATGCCGACGCGGCCCGGACCCCGCCCGGGCCCAGCACCGATTCGGAGATGCTCTTCGAGGAGGTTCTCAACACGCTGGAGTCCTCGGCAGAGGTTCTGGCGGCTCATACCCCGCTCGTGCAAGCACTCGACACCGAGGACCTGCTGCGCTTCCAGCTCATACTCTTCCTCCAGGGCCGACATCCCGAGCCGTATGTCTTCACCGCAGAGACGTTCCGCGGCCAGGGCAAGGTCGACATCGCGGTGCACTGGAAGGGTCGGCTCATCGGCGTTGTGGAGTGCAAGGTCTGGCACAGCGAGCGGCGGTTCCGCGAGGGCATCGACCAGGTACTGAGCTACCTCACCCCCAACGACACCCGGGTCGCCTACGTCGTGTTCATCAAGCAGCAGACCGTCACCTCGATCGTCGACGTCCTCAAACACACGATGCTCAACCACGCCAACTGCGCCGACACCGAGAGTCCGACCGGCTCCAGAAGGTTCACCTTCGCATTTCACGCCACGGCCGACCCCGGACGGCCTATCACGATGGACCTGCTCCCGATTCCCCTGGCCACCAGCGCCACCGGAAACTCGACCAATCGAGGGCTTCGGCGGCCACACCCATCGGGAGGCCGAGGCCGCGGCGAGACACGCTGACCGAAGCGCATCACCACCAAGCCGGACGCCACAGCCCAGGATCAAGGTCCTGGGCGAGACACGTGTAGCCTCCGACCTGCCGTCGGCAGATCCAGCAGGTGAAGGAGAGAATCTGCCCGACCGGGTGTCGACGATTGCCGCAACTGATTAGGGCAGCGTCCCTGACTGGATCGGGGGCATCGGGACCGCCACCGCGACCACCCTGCTCACCATTCGCTGGTGGCGCGAAAGCCGACACCGACAACACGACCAAGCGCGCCAGTCAGCCCCGCGATCCGGCAACACCTACTGGACGTCCAAGACCTGTACGCGGCGGAGCGCAAGCGGGACGGATCGGGCATTGACCTCGACGCCCCGCAGGCAACGGCGACCGGTGGGATCTCGATGGTGGTGGTGAGCAATGCGACACCAGCGGACCGATCAGCGGGACTGTGCGCCGCCGAGCTGGATCAGCGCGGCTTACCGCATGACGCGGGGCTGGATGCCCGTAGATGTCATGTTCCCGGACAGCATGCAGTGCCGGGGTCGTTGGGATGTCGTGTGGGCGGCGCGGTCGACTCTTGCGGGAGATCGACATGGAGATGCCGCGCCGCCCGGGTGCAGCATATCGGCAGGGTTGATGAAGGCGTCGTGGCCGCGATGCTGGGCAGGGCTCTGGGAAGGTGGCCGCCTTGGTAGTAGTGCGGCTCGTTGGGCGGCTGCCCTTGTCGTGTTCCCGGGGTGCCTCAGCCTGCGACCGTCGGACCTGGCCGTTCGGGCGGCGCTGACGACCAGGTGAGGCAGGCCGGTCGTTGGCCGGTCGACACGTACTCGACAACGGCCTGTCGGGCGGTGTCGACGCTGACCCGGGCCAGCCAGGCGGACACGTCGCGGGTTCCGCTTTCCGGTGATTCCAGCACGGCTATCGGCACGGTCGGATCGAGCTGTACGCCGTAGGAACCGTCTGACCAGCGCAAGGCAGCTCGTCCGACGTCGATGTCCACATCGATTCGTAGCTTCGGCGGTGCCTCCGCTGGTCCAAACCATATGGTCTGGCCGCACCCGCCGTGCGGCATGATCGATGACGCCTGTTCGTCAAACCATTCACCGGCATCGTCAGGGCCGGCCAGCAGCTCTCGATGCCCGTGGTAGTCGGTCATGACGAACTTCATTGGATGATGCCGACGCCGACGCCGACGCCGATGGCCGCGACTTCGGTCATCGGTCGGTCGTCTTGGGGTTGTTGGCGGCTCCCGGCGTGCTCGGTTCGCCGTTTCTGCCTCGCGTGCGGAATGTGACGTTGGCTTCGGTGAGGATCTGGCGTACGAAGCCGTAGGAGCGGTTGGTTTCGCGGGCGATGCGGCGGATGGGGTAGCCGGCGTGGTAGAGCTGGGCGAAGTCGGTCCGGCATTTGGTTCGGTCGTCGCCGGTGATGCGGCGTCCCGGTGTCATCCGTCGGATGGCCGCTGGTACGGGTGGGTGTGCCATGTGGTGTCGTCCTGATTGGGGTGTCGGGTACGGCTTGGTTGTTCAGGTAGGCGGGTTGTCGGTGTTGGTCCGCTACTGGGGTGGCTGGTCGAGGTGGTGGAGGAGGCCGAGGACGAGGAGGGTGTCGTGGGTGGGTGTGGAGCGGTCGACCGCGTCGGCCCATCGATGGTGGGTGCAGGGGTGTGGGATGAGTCGTCCCTCGAAGCGGCACTGGGTGCACATGCCGGTGTCGTCGGGGGTGTGAAGCGCGAGGATGGCGTCGGCGATGGGGGTGAGGTTGGCCGCTGGGCGCGCCTGTGCGGTCGGCGGAGGGGTGGGTGTCATGGTCACGGGGTGCTCCTTTCTGGCTGGGAGGGGGTCTGGGTCGGGCGGCGGTTGTCGGTGTGGGCTGGTGGGTCGCAAGGGGATGGCGTCCGTGGGTGGTGGGTGCGTCGCCGTTGTTTGGTGGCCGCCCGGCGGGGCGGTCGGATGGTTGTCGATGCCCTGGTGGCGCGATACGCGGGGAGGTGTCGCGCCCCCAGGGTTTCCCTGGTAGCCGTGACCTGGCCTGTCGAGCCGAGACACGCCGTGGCGAGCCGAGACCGGCCTTGCCCAGCCGAGACTTGCCCTGGCTGGTCATGGTGTGTCGTTGACCGGCCGTGGTCTGGCCTCCCTACGACCCGGTTCCGGGTGGTAGGAAGCTTGTGTGGGGGACGTGTCCGCCGGGGTGCTGCTGGGTGTGGTGTCCGCTGGTGGTCTTCTCCAGTTCGGCCACCCGTTGCTTGAGGATGGTGAGGTCGTCCTGCGGTGCGTGTATGCGGGCAGCGGTCTCCTCGACGCGGGTGGCGGTGCCGTGTGTGGTCTCGGTCAACGCGGCGATGGTCGTCTCCAGCCTGTTTTGGCGGACGTCGAGTTGGCGCATCATGACGTTTTCCCGGAGACCTCACGGATCTTCTTGGTGATCGTGTCCAGCGGGTCGACCAGCCTGGCGTTGTGCATCAGCAACGGCGACAGGCTTTCGCAACGGATGACGAATTTAAACGACGTCAGTGCTCCTCGTGACAGATTGCTCGGTGAACCGTGTCGGCGGTCGTGCCCGGTCCGAACGGGTGGGGTGGGGGTGGCTGTGCCGTGTGGGCGGTTGCCCGGGAACGGTCATGGCGCGGCCCAGTGGGGGTGGCTCGGGGCCGATGGGTCGGTCAGGGTTTGTGGGCGAGTCCTCCGAAGTCGTCGACATCGACGACGCCGCTGGTGTCGGGTCGCCAGCGGGCGACGGAGACGACGCCGGGTTTCAGGAGTTCGAGTCCGTCGAAGAAGCCGGCGATGCCGTCGGGGGTGCGATTGACGCGGGGGTTTTCGCCTGCAGCGTTCCATTGCCGCACCATCTCGTCCATCGCATCGGGGTGGATGACATTGGTGTCGTCGCACAGGGCGAGGTAGCTGCCGGCGGGGACAGCGTCGACCAGACGACGCACGATGGCGTATGCCTGGGCGTCGTCGGTGAGGTGGGCGGTGACGCCGAGCAGAAGCAGCGCGATGGGCTGGTCGAAGTCGAGGGTGTGGGCGGCCTGGGACAGGATCGAGTCGGGGTCGGTCAGGTCGGCGTCGATGTAGTCGACGGCGCCGTCTGCGCTGCTGGTAAGCAGGGCTCGGGCGTGGACGAGGACCAGCGGGTCGTGGTCGACGTAGACGACGCGGGACTCGGGTGCGAGTGTCTGGGCGACCTGGTGGGTGTTGTTCGCTGTGGGAAGGCCGGTGCCGATGTCCAGGAACTGGCGGATACCGGCGTGGACGAGGTGGGTGACGACCCGGACGAGGAACGCGCGTTGCGCGAGCGCGATCTCGGCGATGTGCGGGTTCGCTGCTGCGATCTGGTCGCCGATGCGGCGGTCGGCGGCGAAGTTGTCCTTGCCGCCGAGCCAGTAGTTCCAGACCCGGGCGGACTGCGGGACGCTGGTGTCGATGTCATGCGCGCCGGTGGGCGGGTTGGTGGTCACGACCGGGGTTGCCTCTCCGGATGGGTCGAACGGGGTGCTCTCGGGTGACGGCGGTGGTGGCTGCGTGGCGGCAGGTCGCGGGGTCATCGACGCGGTCATCTGGCTGGCTGTCGGCGTTACAGGTCGATCGCGGCGGTGACGAGCCGGTGGTCCGACGGCGGCCGCTGGCCGGGGTCGGGTAGGTGGACGCGGTAGGTGTCGGGTAGGACGTGGGGTGTCATGGCGTCGTTGGCCAGGAGCCAGTCGATGAGCAGGCCACCGCCGGGGTCGATGTCGGGGTTGACGGTCGGCAGGATCGGCTGGTTGGGGTCGGTCCGCCAGGCCATTTCGGCGAGGGCGTGCAGGCCGCAGCCGTTCGTGCGCTGCCCGGTGATGTCGTCCCATTCGCCGATGAGGTGGTCGAGCGCGCGGGTGTCCGGCCCCCAGGTGCCGTCGGGTCGCAGCATGCCTTTGTGGGTGCGTTGGTTGGGGGTGGCGGCCATCCAGTCCCGCTCAGGAAAGTGGCTACCGGACGCGGTGCCGTTGAGGTCGCCTCCGCCGATGACCGGCAGCGGCTCGGTGCTGCCGTAGCGGCTGACGCGTCTGGCTTCCTCCAGCCGGGCATCGCCGGAGAGCGGCGCGAAGTGGTGCACGAAGGCCAGGAACTCTCGTCGGTGGTCGCGTACGGCTCCGCTGTCGCGGAGGGCGAACCGGGCGACGTTGCGTTGGTCGTCAAACGCTGCTGGGTCGTCCTGGTTCCACCAGCGGCGTAGCGCCAGCAGGTTCGGGTTGTAGAAGATCGCGGGCGGCATCGGTCCGCGTGGCATCCAGCCCAGCTCGGCGACGTACGGCACGCCGAGTTGGTCCGACAGCGCCTCGGCTGCGGCGTACTTGGCCGCGCCGGCGTTGTCGCTGTAGCGCTTGGCCTCGCAGAGCAGGATCAGGGCGGGTGCTGCGGTGACGTCGGCGAACGCCTGCTGGAGCGGGGCGAAGTCGGGGCCGCCGTCGGGCGTCCAGCCGCCGTCTTGGAAGTTGAACAGGGCGATGTCGATACGGGTCATGGCTGCTCCGCTACCGAGGGGTGGGCAGGTTCGGCTGTGTCGTGGTTAGTGGGTGACGTGGTGGTTGGGCGGTGAGGTGGAGCGTCCTGGCCGGTGCGGGGCGGGTCCGCTGTCGTGTCCGGGCTGGTGAGGGAATCCGGTCTGCCCGGAGGGTCCGGGGCCGGGCAGGGCTCGGCGGGATCGCTGTCGTCAGGGGGTTGGTGGTCGCCGCTTGTTCGGCCGGTTCGGCTGGCGGTGACCTGGTGCACTCCGGTCCAGCCGCTGGCGATCTCCCATTGCATGCCGATCGCGTCGAGGGCTGTGATCCGGTCGTGCGGCAGGGTGCCCGCGCGTCGCGCGGCACGCTGGGCGTTGATCCACCGGGAGAGGTCGATGCCGCCTTCGCGGTGGCCTCTGCGGGGGTGTAGGTGCCCTTCGCGCTCATGGAACGTGGTGGCGGTGGCCAGGTTGCGTTGCCAGGTGGCGTCGCGGATCGACCATTGCATGCCGAGGGCTTCCAGGCTGCGGGTGCGGTCGTCGCTGAGGCGCTCGAGTCGGTGGTCGGTGCGTCGGGCGCCGAGCCAGTCGTAGAGGTTGATGCCGTTGACGATGAGGCCGTTCGGTACCTGGATGTGGCCGTGGGTGGTGTGGAACTGCTGTGCGGCGGTGAAGCCCTCCTGGTAGGAGGGGCGTTTCACGGTCCAGTCGATCCCGAGGGCGGTGAGGGCGGTGACCCTGTCTGGGTCGAGGGTGTTGTTTCGGTGGTAGCCACGTTGTTGCCCTAGCCACTGGGCGAGGTCAAGTCCGTTAACGGGGTGGCCGGTAGGTGCGTCGAGGTGGCCGTGTTCGGCGTGGAACGCCGTGGCGGCTGCGATGCCGCGCTCCCAGGCTCGCGTCGTGGGTGTCCAGTCGAAGCCGATGTCGTTCAGGTGCTTGACCCGGTCCTGTGGAAGCCGTCGGGCCTGGTAGTCGGCGCGTTGCCGGGCGACCCAGCGGTCGAGTCGCAGGCCGTGTCGGACGTGTCCGGCGGGCACTGTCAGGTGTCCGTGGGCGGCGTGGAAGGCCCGCAGGGCGGCGTATCCGACGAGCCACTCCGAGGTGGTCTCCTCCAGCACCCGTACGGTGAGGTCGCGCAGCAGGTCGTCGGAGGAGTAGCCGTCGGGAAGGCGTACGAGCAGGCGGGGTGGTAGCTCTGCGGCGCCTGTGGACATCTTGGTGCGCTGGGTGTCGAGGTCGGCGGCGAGGCCGTTGTCGTGTGCGCGCAACGCGCGCAGTACCTGCAGCAGTGCGGTCCATTCGGTCAGGTCCGCGGCGATGTCGTGGGCTGTCTCGGCCGGGTCGTCGGGTAGCAGGACCGGCAGCAGGATGGTGGCGATGCCGGACCCGGCGGGGTTCCGGCGCAGTGCCCGGCCGACGGCCTGGATGACGTCGGACTCTGACTCCTTGGGCGCGGTGAACACGACGGCGTCGACGGCGGGCACATCGACGCCCTCGCCCAGGCAACGCGCGTTGGAGATGACCGTCCAGCCGTCGTCGGGCGGGTCTGCGAGGTTGGCCAGGTGGAGTTGCCGCTGTGCCATCGTCTGGGTGCCATCGACATGCCCGACCGTGAGGCGTCCTTTGGGACGGTCTTCCTCGGGTAGTGCGGCCACGGTGGCCGGCAGGGTTCGGGCGAATTCCTGGGACTGCGCCACCCGTGGGGTGAACACCAGTACCCGGCGAAGACCGAACTCGACGGCGGCGCGGACGAGGGCGGTCTGCACCACGGCGGTGCGCAGCGGCGCGGCGCCGGCGCTCACGACGGCGTTGGGGTCGAGGCGACGCAGCGTCGACAGCACGTCGGCGGAGGTGACGCCGATCGCCACGATGCGGTAGTCGTCGAGCCAGCCATCGGTGATCGCGTTCGCGAAGGGGTAGTTGTAGTGAACGTGGCCGAAAACGTCGACATCGTCCATTGACAACATGTCCTCACCGCCGCCGCCCGCGCGGCGTCGTGCGCTGAGAACCCGTGGTGTGGCGGTCATGTACAGCCGCCGCGTCGCCGGCAGGTGGTCGTCGCGGTGCACCAGTGCGACGTGTTTGCCGGGCCAGCCGGCCGTGTGGTGGGCTTCATCGATTACCAGCAGGCTGGCTGCGGTGTCGGCCGCGTCGAGTCCTTCGCCTACCAGGGCGACGGAGGCATGGGTGACCAGGATCAGCCGCATGCGGCTGCTCGGAGTTCGCCGTACCCAGTCCGCGATCTCATCCGGCCGGGTAGTGACCGGACAGCGCAGGTCCGCGACGCCCACCGCGGCGTCGGCGACGGTGTCATCGCTACACACCGCGAGTACCTGCGTGGCCGTACCCGCGGTGGCCCATACCGTCAGGGTCTGCGCGAGCAGAGGCAGCGACGGGCAGGCCACGACCACGAGCCCGGTCGGGCAGAGCCGCCCGGCCGCGTGCACCGCGACAAGTGACTTGCCGCTACCGCAGGCCGCCCGGAACTGGCCGCGACCACCAGGGGCCAGACCCCGCACGATCGCCTCGACGGCCTCCTGCTGGTAGTCGCGAAGCGTCGGCAGTTCCTCGGCCGGTCGTGAACCCCTCATCTCGGGCCTCTCCCCTGCTGCGACGAGGCGGTGCCCTGCCAGGGGCGCGAGGACCGGCCAGACAGTCGGCGGTCCGGATGGGGATCCCTCACCGCTCACCGTCACGAGACCAAGCCCTCGCGTGGACAGCGGCTCGACGGCCGGCCCAAGCGGATGCCATGGAACAAGGCATCCCAGTGGTGAAGACGGTGTCGTAGGTGGACAAGGGCGGTGTCGATATGGTCATGGCCGTTCCGAGGGGTCAGTGATGCGGCAGTCGGCTGGTGAGGTAGAGCACGGGGGTGGTGAACGTGATGCCGCCCGGGTCGGTGGCCTGGTCGAGGGCGTGGTGCCAGGCGGTGTTGTACCGGGCTGCGGTGTCAGCGCCCAGGTGGTGGGTGACCTGGTCGATGGGGCTGTCAGCGCCGGGGTGGGGTCGACGGCGCAGGTAGGCGTCGACCTGGGCGTGGCTGGTGAGCCGGTCGGTGACGGTGGTCTGGTGCAGGGTGGGTGCGGTGAAACCGGCGCGCAGGACGGCGGTGGTCATCGGCGCGACGTCGAAGGCCATCATGGGTCCGGCGGTGGGGCTGCTCCGGCTGCGAAGCTCATCGATCGCTTCGATCTCGGCGGCGGTGAGTCCGTCGAGGTGGGCGTCGTGGTGCCGGCGTGCGTTGATGGGTTCGAAGACCGACAGCATTCCCGCTGGTCGCAGGACGCGGGCGATCTCGCCGAGGGCTGCGGGTAGGTCGGGCAGGTAGATCAGGACGCTGCGGGTGACGACGCGGTCGATGGTCGCGGTGGCGATCGGAAGGCGGGACGCGTCGCCGGCCACGGGGTGGATTCGGAAGGCGTTGGTGTCCAGGTGTGTCAGGGCGGTGGCGGACATGTCGAGCGCGATGACTTGTCCGGTCGGCGCGACCGTCCGCGCGGCCGTGTGGGTGAGCAGGCCGGTGCCGGCACCGAGGTCGAGAACGTGGTGGCCGGGGCGCAGCCTTGCCGCGTCCAGTACCCGGTCACGGATCTCGGCGAGCAGGCCGGCGAGGGCAGCCCGGTCCGTGCTGTCTCGACCCGAGTCCCGATCCCGGGACAACCACTGCCCCGCCTGGTCGGGAGGTGTTGCCCGTGTAGCCTGCTCACCCATGAGAGCCCGCCGCTACGCCGTTGCCGCAGTGAGGCGGAAGGCCGGCCCGACAGCGTTGTTCAGCGACGGGAGAAGCTCGGCGAGCCGGGCGTCCTTCTCCGCATGGTAGATGCGGTCGATAGTGGCGATCTGCTCATCGGTGAGCAGTTCGTGTCCGTGCCCGCCGTAGGTGAAGAACAGCTCTTCCTCTGCCCGGAACAGCTCGGCGTGACGGTCGAGAAGCTCCTTACGGCCCACCACCGCCTCGGTATCCAGACGGCCCCGCTTGTGTTCCAGCTCCTCGGTGATCTGGGCGAAGCTCACCCGGATGGCGACCAGTCGCGCCTGGTACTCGGCGTTGATGTCGATCAGACGGCTGATCTGCTCGGCGGTGAGTCCGATCTCCTCGTGGTGGGACAGCATCCGGGTGAACAGGACCTTCGCCGCGATGCTCTCGCAGGCGATATCGATCAGATACCCGGGCCGGGGGAACAGGTTGTGATTGACGCCGCACATGATGGCTACTCCTCCGAAGTCACGTTGAAGTCGGGATGATGTCGGGCACTTTCCGAATCGGACTCCGGCGGCGCACGCGCCACGCCGGGTGATCGAACGCCAGATGTTCGCCGCCACACGGTCCATGGCGGTCGCCCATCCGCGAGAGGGGCGCGGTGGGAGGCATCCTTCAACGCGACAGCGGACACACGTGCCCTGTGCGCCTCCAGCATGGGAGTCGAAGACGTCGCGGGTGCGAGGTCGGTCAACGCGGCCGGACCCCTGGTGGCGTTTGCCGATATGTCAGGCCGTGTCACGGTCGTCACGGGTACTCCGCAGGTCGCCGGATCGGGGTGTGCGGGCACCGGGTTCGGGTGGGAACGCGGTTTCATGGGCTGGTCCCATCGGTGACGCCGAGCAGGCGGTCGAGGTCGTGCCGGGCGGTGGGGTCGGTCAAGGCCCCGCTGGGCAGGTCGAGGGTGATCCGCCCGTGGTGCAGGCCGAGGGCACGGTCGGCGATGCCGACTGCGAGGCGGAGGTTCTGCTCGGCGAGGACGACGGTGACGCCTGCACCGGCGATGCGCCGTAGGGCGGTGGTGAGCTGCGCGATGATGGCGGGTGCCAGTCCTTCGCTGGGTTCGTCGAGCAGGAGCAGGCGGGGGTTGCCGAGCAGGGCACGGGCGATGGCGAGCATCTGCTGTTCACCTCCGGACAGGTCTGCGGCGTGGTGACGCAGGCGGGCGCGCAGTGGTGGCAGGAGGGTGAGGATCTCGTCGCGGGTCCACCGGCGGCCGGCCGCCGTGCGGTGGTGTCGGGCGGCGGCTTCGGCCACGGTGAGGTGGTCGGTGACGGTGAGCGCGCCGAAGAGCCGGCGTCCCTGCGGGACGATCGCCACGCCTGCACGGGCGATGTGGTGCGGTGCGGTGGGCAGCGGGATGCCGGCGAAGTGAATGTGCCCGGCGGTGGTGGGGATCAGCCCGGCAAGGGCACTGAGCAGAGTGGTCTTGCCTGCGCCGTTGCGGCCGAGGACGGCGGTGACGTCCCGGTCGGTGATGGTGAGGTCGACGTCGTGCAGGACCTGGGCGTCGTGGTAGCCGGCCCGCAGGCCGCGAACCCGCAGCAGGGCCGGTCGGTCGGCGGGCCCCGGCTGCCGGGTGTGCGGCCTGATGGCGTCCGTGGTGGCGGGGTTGAGGTAAGCGGCCTGGACCTCAGGGTGGGCGCGAACGGTGTGCGGGGTGCCGGTGGCGATGTGGTGACCGTGGTGCAGGACGGTGACGGTGCCGGCGATCTGCCAGACGAGGTCGAGGTGGTGGTCGATGAACAGCACCGTGACGGTGTCGGGCAGCGCGCCGATGGTGGCTGCCAGCCGTTGGATCTCGTCGGGGTCGAGGCCGGCGGAGGGTTCGTCGAGCAGCAGCAGCCGGGGCCGGGCGGCGAGGGCGACGGCGAGTTCGAGGCGGCGGCGTAACCCGTAGGGCAGGGCACCGGCCGGGGATGTGGCGTGGGCTGTCAGGCCGGCGGCGGCGAGGGCAGCGTGGACGAGCGCGGTGGTGTGACCAGGGTGCAGGAACCGTCGCCGGGTGGTGAGGGTGTGGTGGCGGGTGATGGCCAGGGCGACGTTCGCCGCAGCGGTGAGTCGGTCGAAGACAGCGGGGTGTTGCCAGGTGCGGCCGATACCACGGCGGGCGCGCGACGCGGGACGCGCGCGGGTGACGTCGTGGCCGTCGAACACGATCCGGCCGGTGGTGGGGCGGGTGCTGCCGGCGATGAGGTGGAACAAGGTGCTTTTGCCGGCGCCGTTGGCGCCGATGACGGCGTGCCGCGCGCCGGTGGGGATCGTGAGGGTGAGGGGGTGCAGGGCGGTCAGGCCGCCGTAGCGGCGGGAGACCCGGTCGAGGTGCAGGGTCACGGCAGCCTCCCCAGTCTGGTGCGGACGCGGGCGGCGGCGGGTCGGGCGTAGGCCACGGCGAGGAACAGCAGTCCGAGCAGGGCGAGGCTGTGCCCGCCGGTGGCTTGACCGGCGAGGTCCCGGACGGCGACGACCGTCACCGCGCCGATGACGGCGCCGCTGATGGTGCCGGCGCCGATCGCGGCGGCGAGCAGGACGAGGGCGGCGGTCTCGAAGCCGAGGTCGGCTGGGGAGACGTAGCGGTTGACGGTGATCAGGAGCGCGCCGGCGGCTCCGGCGAGGGCACCGGCGGCGGTGTATCCGGCGGCGAGTCCGACGGTGACGTGGTGGCCGAGGGCGGCCATGCGGGGTTCGTGGTCGGCGCAGCCACGCAGCACGAGACCCAGGCGGGACCGCGCCAGCAGCACGGCTGCCGTGGTGGCGAGCAGGAAGACCGCGAGGGTGTACCAGTAGACGGGCGCGGCGCCGGTCAGTGGGGGGCCGGCGGGCCAGGCGGTGACCGGTGGGGTGTGCAGGCCGTCGTCGCCGCCGGTTACCGGTTTCCACTGGGCGGCGACGGTCGCGGTCAGGGCCTGGATCGCGAAGGTGGTCATGAGGAACGTGGTGCCGCGGGTCCGCAGCACCAGCGGCGCGGTCACCGCCGCCGCGACGGCCCCGGTCGTGGTCGCGGCGGCGAGCAGGACAGGCCCGTCGGTGACGCCGGCGCCGGCGAGCAGGGCGGCGGTGTAGGCGCCGACGCCGAGGTAGGCGGGCTGCCCGAAGGCGGGCAGCCCGGCGACGCCGACGAGCAGCTGGGTGGAGACCGCCAGGACCGCGAAGACCAGGGCGGTCGCGGCGACCGTGACGGTGTACGCGTCGGCGATCAGCGGAAGCCCCGCCGCGACGACAACGGCGGCGGCACCGGCGGCGCGGACGATGACGGTACGGGCGGCGGTGCCCTCCGGCGGGGCCGGCACCATGCTGGTGGTCGCCGACACGCTGGTAGTGGTGGTCATGTTGGGGTCACCGCCGTCGGGCCGGTGGTGCGGCTGCGGACGACCAGGACGGTGAGTAGGGCGCCGAACAGGGCGAACGGCGCCAGCGTCGGGGCGGCGAGCACGCCGACGGTTTGGACCTGGCCGACGAGCAGGGCGGCGGCGAGGGTGCCGGGCACCGAACCGGTGGTGCCGCCGAGGACGACCACGATCAGGGACAGGATGAGCACGGTGGTGTCCACTCCGGGTGCGGGGCCGAGCAGCGGTGCGCCGAGGACGCCGGCGGTGACGGCGAGCGCACCGCCGACGGCGAACGCCGTGGCGCGTAGCCGGCGGACGTTGACGCCGGTCGCGGCGGCCATGCCCGGGTCGGCGACGGTGGCGCGCAGCAGCAGTCCGGCGGTGCTGTGTCGCAGGGTCAGATGCAGGCCGACGGCGATCGCGGCGGCGACGCCGATGAACACCAGCCGGTAGACGGGGTAGCCGTGGCCGAACAGGTCGACCCGCCCCGCGAGTACGGCGGGCGGGTCGGCCGGCAGCGGGGCCGGCCCGAACACCGACCGGAAGGCGTCGGCGGCCAGGAACGCCATCCCGATGGTGACCAGCGCCTGGTCGAGATGCCCGGTCAGCGGGCGTAGCGCGGCGGCCAGGCCGCCGCCCGCGGCGGCGCCGACGACGACGGCGACGGCCACCGCCGTGGCGAGGCCGAGCAGGCTGCCGCCGGTGAGTAGCCAGGCCAGGTAGGCGCCGGCCAGGTAGAGGGTGCCGTGGGCCAGGGTCAGCACGTCCATGACGCCGAAGATCAACGCCAGGCCGGCGGCCACCACGAACAGCAGCAGCCCGTACGCGATCCCGTCGATCGCCGTCGCCGCGTACATCTGTCCCACGACACCCTCCCCTTTTCTTCTCGCGGTCCTTGGTCAGTTGTCGGCGCGGCGGCCGACAGCGGTGACCATCGGGTAGGACCAGGCGAGGGTGTGTGGGTCGCTCATGCCCTCACGCAGGATGTCCAGCTGCGCCCGTGTCACCCCGGCCCTGTACAGCGCGTCCTGCATCTGGCGGCTGTTGCTGGCGTGCAACAGGCAGCCGGCGGTGCCGCCGTCCCAGGTCTCGGTGTGGAGCCTGGCGCGCACATCGGTGAGTCCGGCGCGGCGCATCGCCAGCGGCAGCTCCCGGGCCCAGCCCGCGTCGGCGCCGTTGGCGGTGGCGATACCGACCAGCGCCTGCTGGAAGGCGAGGAACGCCTCGGCGAGCCCGGGTGGGCCGTCGCAGAACATCTCGTCGAGTCGGGTGCAGTCCCAGTCGGAGATCACCAGGACACCACTGGGAGCCAGGGCCGCCACGGCGCGGCGCAGCAGCTGCCGCCGTTGCGGCAGGTGCATGAACAGCAGCCGGGCGTGGACCAGGTCGTAGACGCCGTCGCCGAGGTCGATGGTGGTGACGTCGGCGGCGCGCACCTCGACGAGGTCGTGGCTGCGGATGTGCCGGGGGTCGGCGTCGATGGCGACGACCCGGCCGGTGGGGCTGACCTGTTCGGCCAGCCATGCGGTGACGGTGCCGGCTCCGGCGCCGAGGTCCAGGCACCGCCACCCGGTCGTGACTCCCTCCTGGATCAGCACGTCGGCGGTGTGCTCGTCCAGGATCTCGGCGAGCAGCCGCACCTGCTGGGCGGCCTCGCGGGTGGCGTTGTCGAAGGTGTACCGGCCGACGCTGGTGTCGGCCGACGATGATGCGGTCACGGTCAGCTCCGGTTCTATTCGCCGAGGGTGGTCAGATGGGCGATGACGACGTTCGCGGCGGTCCGGCCGTCGAGCTGGACCTCACGCAGGTACCAGGGCTGGATCGGTGAGTGGTTGACACCGAAGCGCCACTGCCCGCGCGGGCTGTCGATCACCCCGAGTTCACCGATCGCGGTGTTGATCGACGCGCTGGTCGGGCTCTCCCCCGCCGCGGCGATCGCACGGTCCAGGATCAGCGCGGCGTCCCAGCCGGTGACGGCGTAGATGTTCGGGGCGCTCTGATGCTGATCCTCGAAGGCGGGGGCGAACGCCCGGTTCGCCGGGTTGTCCAGGTTGGGCGCGTAGTTCATCACCGTGCGGACACCGGTCGCGGCGTCGCCCTGAGCGGGAAGGACCGCGCCCTCGGTCAGGAACCCGGCCCCGTACAGCGGGATCGTGTCCTTGAGACCGGTCTGCTCGTACTGCTTGACGAAGTCGACCGCGGCGGTGCCGGCGTAGAAGCAGTACACCGCCTTCGCGCCACTGGCGGCGACCTGGTTGAGGTAGGGCAGGAAGTTCGTCGTCGCCGGCCACGGCGTCCACGCCGGCCGGCTGCCGGTGTTGGCGAGCTCACCACCAGCGCCCGTGTAGGCGTCGACGAACCCACCGATCTGGTCATGGCCGCCGACGTAGTCCGGACCGATCACGAACACCGGCCCGTCCACGGTGGTGCGGATGTGCTCGGCCACGGCCTGCCCGGTCTCCCGCGACAGCCACGAGGTGTGCCAGATGTAGGTCAGGTCCGTCAGCGTCGACGGCCGGCCGCCGGTGCCGATGAACGGCACCCCGCGTTCGGTCACGATCGTCTTGATCGACTCCACCGCGTCGGCGGTGCCGGTGCCGACGATCACGCTGACCTTGTCCTGGTCGAGCAGTTTGCGGGCCGCGGTCAACGCGGACTGCTTGCCCTCGGCCTCGTCAGCGGTGACGATCTCCACCTTCTGCCCGCCGAGCATGCCGTCGTGGCTGTCGAGGTACAGCTGCCAGCCGCGTTGCAGGTCGACACCGATGGCCTGGTACGGGCCCGACAGCGGCCAGATCAACCCGATCTTCAACGGACCGTCCGGCGGTCCGGTGTCCACAGCCGAGCCGGAACAGCCCGCCACCGCCAACAGCAGCGCGGTCACGCCAGCCAGCAACCGGGCAGGTCGCAGCACCATACAAAAGCTCCTTCACATCGGGGATTGGGTGGTTCAGCCGCCGGAGCGGCGGCGGGTCAGGACGTGCTCCACCAAGGCGATCAGCACCGCGCGGGCGTCGGCGCGGTCACGGGCGTCGCAGGTCAGCAGCAGCGTCCGGGCGTCGATACCGAGGGCCTGACGTAGTTCGGCCTCGGCGAACACCCGTGCGTCCGGAAACGTGTTGACCGCGACCACGAACGCCACCCGCCGGTGGGTGAAGAAGTCGATCGCGGCGAAGCAGTCGTCCAGACGGCGGGTGTCGGCCAGGACCACCGCCCCGACCGCGCCGCGCGCCAGCTCATCCCACATGAACCAGAACCGGTCCTGCCCCGGCGTGCCGAACAGGTACAGGATCAACGCGTCGTCGATGCTGATCCGGCCGAAGTCCATCGCCACCGTGGTTGTCGTCTTCCCCGGCACCGCCACGGTGTCGTCCACACCGACACCGGCCACCGTCATCACCGCCTCGGTGGTCAACGGCACGATCTCCGACACCGCGCCGACGAACGTGGTCTTCCCGACCCCGAACCCGCCAGCGATCAGGATCTTCACCGACGTGACCCGCCGGTCCACCACCGCGGCGGTGCCCATTTGGACCGCGGTATCGGTCATGCCCGCTGCGGTATACGCGAGTCCGGCGTCAGGACCGCACCGACCCGGTTGATCAGCATCGCCATCTCGTAGGCGACCTGCCCCATGTCGGCGTCCTTACGGGCGAGGACGGTCAGGATCGACCCGTCCCCGATCGCCATCACCACCAGACTGCCGCCGGCCATCTCCACCACGGTCTGCTCCACCGGCGCGGCCGACATCAACCCGGCCACCCCACGGGTCAAGCTCTCCAACCCGCTGGTCACCGCCGCGATCTGATCGGCGGACTCCTTCGGCAACCCCGCGCTCTTGGCGATCAGCAGCCCGTCAGCGGACACCGCCACCGCATGGGTGATCCCACGCGTGGCGCACAACTGGTCAAGCAGATATCCCCAGTCGGGGCGATAGTCGTCAGGGGTGTTCATTGGGAAAACTCCTTCACGGAAACGGGGTGAGAGCGGCGCCCGGCATGGCCGAGCCCCATCTGGAAAGCCGACACCCGTCGGCGCACGTCCTCCGGGTCACGCCGGACAAGTCCCGGCGTCGCGGTGGCGACCGTCGGAATCAGCCGCTGCCCGGCCTGACGCACCGGCAACCCGTTCTCCGTCACACGCACCGGAGCGTCCTGGACTGCCGCCGCAGCCGCCGCAGCGGCCTGCCACTGCGCTGGCATACCCGCCTGGGCAGGGTCACCTTTCGTGGTGAACCAGGGCGACGACCGGCGGACCTGTTCGAAGATCACCAACGGTGGTTCGGGCCTGCGCTGCGCCGGGATCACCGGCCGCGACGGCGGCCGAGCGGTGACGGCGGGCAACTCCTGCGTCCGGTCCGCGTCCACCACCGCCGGCGGCGCCGGCTCGGCGACCGTGAACAGACCAGCCGGCACCGTGATGTCGACCCGGGTACCCGACCCCGACTTCCACTCGGACCGGAAATCCACCCCGACCTGGTGCCGGCGGGCCAGACGCGCCACCACCGACAGACCCATCTGCTGCGCGGCATGATGGTCCACCCGGTGCGGAGCCGCCAACCGGGCACGAATCGCGGTCAGATCCTCCACCCGCAGCCCGACACCCCGGTCACACACCTGCACATGCAGCAGATCACCCACCCGCCGGCCCTCGACCAGCACCGGCGACCCCGGCGGCGAGAACCGGGCAGCGTTATCGATCAACTCCGCCAACAACATGATCAAATCCGCAGCCGCGTCACGGCCGACCACCACCAGCGGATCCACCTCACCCAGATCAACCCGCCGGTAATCGTCGATCTCCGAAACCGCCGCGCGCAGCAGATCCGCCAACGGCACCGGCTCAGACGTCGGCCGCCCTGCGTACCCACCGGACAGCACCTGCAGGCCACCGATCATCCGACGAATCAACGTCGCCACATGGTCGAGTTCAAACAGCTGCCCCAGCCGCTGCGGATCCTGCTCATCGCGCTCCAACCGGTCCAAACTCGCCATCAACCGGTCGGAACGCTGCTGCAACCGCCGCGCCAACGCCTCGATGATCCCCGCCACCGACGCCCGCAACGCCGCCTGCTCCCCCGCCAACCGCACCGCCGAATCCGCGACCGCGTTGAACGCCGCAGCGACCTGCCCCACCTCGTCGCGACCATCGACAGCGATCGGCGCGGCAGCACGATCCATCAGATTCCGCAGCCCCGCCTGGTCGATACCGCCGGAGCCGAGCTGGGCCACCATCCGCGGCAACCGATCCGTGGCCACCTCCTCCGCGTCGGCCCGCAGCCGCGCAAGGGAACCGGTCAGCGACCGGGCCACCCACCAGCCCACCCCCACCATCACCGCCAGACCAACACCGACCAGCCCACCCAGCCCACCGATCCAGCGCCACAACGCATCACGCTGCGCCGTCACCTCCCCCAACAACTCGGCGTCGAACTCCCGCTCCGCCGCGTGCATCAACTCCATCCACGCCCCGACCACCGCCACCCACTGCCCCGCGTCCGCCCCCAGCCGTAGCGGCGTATCCGGCCCGGCCCGGGACACCACCCCGTGCAACCGCTCAGCCGCCACCACCTGCTCCCCGCCCACCCGGGCATCCAGCCGCGCCGGCCACCCCGCCGGCGCCAGCCCACGAAACGTCTGCATCGCCTCGGTGAACCGGGCGTCAGCGGCCACGACCTCCTGCTGCGCCGCCGGCGTCAGCCGGCCCGCGCCCACCGCCCCCACCACCGCGACCTGCATCAACCCCAGCGACTCGACACCCTCGGACAACGCCGCGGCGGCACGCAGACCATTCGCGGTCTCGCCGTCAACGCCGACCTGGCCCAGCCCTTGCCGATAGGCCACCAGGTCCGCCACCACCGCCCGGTACCGGAACACCACCAGACTCGCGGTCACATCCAACGCGCTGTGGACCCGCTCACGCAGCACCGGCAAACCCGCCACCTGACCGTCCACCCGCCGCACCACCGAGTCCAACCCGGCCGGCAGCCGCACACCCACCCTCGCGGCCTGGAAACGGTCAGCCGCCGCGTCCGTCGCCGCAGCCCGAACCCGGAACTCCCGACCCTGCGCCTCACCGCTGCCCCGAGCGAACACCACCGCAGCCGCAGCCCGCTCCTGCTGCAGCCGATCAGCCAGCTCACCAGCGGCACCGCCCAGAGCCACCAACCGACGTGCCTGATCAGCCCGCCCCGCCTCCACCGCCGCGCCGGCGGCGAGCAAACCTGCCAACACCACCACCGCCACCAGCGGCAACGTCAGAATGACCGCCAGCTTGCCTCGAATCCGGCGATCCCGAAGTCGCCACGATGGCCGTAGAATCACCACGCGCTCCTCAGGTCATGGCTTGCGCGGCCGTACTCTGACGGAGTCGGAAGGCGAGCTGCGGATCCTGATCCCGACAGCTTTGTGACGAGATCTTGCAGGCCGATTCCTGAGCACGCCTCGATGTGAGCAGCGATCGGCGCACGCTCCTGCGAGGACCGTCGCTCGGACCACAGGACGCGGAACCACCAACGGCCAACGCGAGCGTTTCTCCAGCTCCTCATTATCAGGTCCCGTCCCTGCATCGGTCAGCGTACGAATCACCAAGCTGTCAACAGCGCAACATCCGGCACAAGAACCAAGCTCGGTGCGAATTAAACGATCACGCAACGGCGCAAAGCTGGGAATGCCGACCTGCGGTCCGACCTCGCATACCGACCTGCGGTCCGACCAGACGACGAGCTGCGCATACACGGCGGACCACCAGCCGTCTCATGATCGTTTACCCGAAAAACTGGGTTACATTGAGAGCACCCCGGCCGGCTCACCCGTCGACCGGGTAAGTGCGGACCATGGGAGGCTGCTGGTGACTCGACCCAGTCCGTACGTCCGCCGCCAATGGCTCGCCCGCGAGATCCGCCGCCTGCGAGAAGAGCATGGCGTGACCGGCGAAGCGATCGCCCGCACCCTCGGCTTCCCCCGACAACAACTCAGCGCGCTGGAGAACGGGCACATCGGCCCCGACATAGACCTGGTCAGCGGGATCTGCGACTACCTTTCCGTCGGGATGAACCGACGGACGGCGATCATGGACGCGGCAGCCGACGGCTGGACCCGCAGCTGGTGGGCAGCCGATGCTGAACAAATGGGCGTGCGGCAGGCCATCTACGCCGACCTGGAAAGCGGCGCCAAGACCATCACCGAATACGCAATGGCCCTGATCCCCGGGCTGCTCCAGACGCCCGCCTTCGCCGACGCGCGGCTGCGCAGCGACCCGGCCCGCCACGGGGCCGGGTTCGATCCGGCCGCAGCGGTCACCGCACGCACCCACCGGCAACGCTTACTACTCGCCACCGGCGGGCCCCGCTACGAGGCCGTCATCGACGAGGTCGCGATCCGCCGCTGCGCCGCCGACCCCACGGTCGTCGCCCAGCAGCTTCGGCACATCGTCGCCACGCACGAAACCTACCCGTCCGCAACCATCCAGGTGCTACCTGTCGAGGCGTCGATCAGAGGACACAGTGCTCCTCGGTCCTCATACTCCATCTACCGCTACCGTGATCCGCAAGGCTCGCAAGCCGTCGCGGTCGACACCCTCACCAGAGATCTGATCCACACTGAGCCGGCCGAGGTCGACCCCTATCTAAACCTGCACAGCAGGCTCAAGGCCGCCGCACTCGCACCCGACGCGAGTATCCGTCTCCTCCGCGCTGCCGCGGACCATCTGGAATCCACCGAAGGAGTCCTGACATGACTACGCCGAAGCACATCTGGCGCAAGTCCAGTCGCAGCGACGACGGCAACTGCGTCGAGGTCGCCCACACCATCGACACAGTCCTGATTCGCGATTCGAAGAACCCCGACGGGCCGATGCTGCGGTTCGGGCCTCAGCAATGGCACTCCTTCGCCAGAGGCTTCCTCGCCAGCGGACTCAATAGCCCAAATGCGCCCGAATGACCAAATAGACAGAAACGCCGAAGCAAAACTAAACAGCGAATGAGCCAGGCTGACATCCCGCCAGATCCGCCCTACCGAATCGCGCAGCATGCGGGCCACGGATAGCAAGATGCGAACGGCGTCAGAAGCGATATCCGGCACGTGCATTCAGAAGGTACGGATGCCTCGTCATCCCGAGACAGCGCCGCTGCCGAACACGCAACTCACCGAGGCATGTCGCGGTGACGGAATTCTTCAAGATCCGGGAGCGCCGACCGGTGACAGCTCTGGCATCGGCAGTCACCGTCACCTATGCTGGCCGACGCGGCGGTGTCGGTGGCCTGTCTCGATCTGCGCTGTACGGCTGGTGGGAATCACTTACGAGCCTGGACGGAAGGGCGGCAGCAGTGATGGCCGAACCGAGGATAGATCCGAACGAGTTGATCCGGCAGGCACGGCTACGCCAGGCGTCGCCGCCACGGGCCAGCCGATGTCGAGGCAGGAACTCGCAGACAGCGTCAACACGCTGATGACGGGTAGCGAAAGCGAGGTACGGCTGGACGCGGCCTACATCGGGAAGCTGGAGCGCGGCGACTATCGCTGGCCGAACCAGCGGTACCGGGAGGCGTTGCGGATAGTGCTACGCGCGGCCAGCGATGCCGACCTCGGCTTCGCCTCGCCTCGCCGCGCCGTAGTCGATCGGCTGATCACCATCAGTAGACACGACCGCTAGCCGATTGACTCAGTTCAGGCAAGGGCATGCATACAACGTCAGTGATCGCAGGGCAGGATTGCTGCTCACATCCCACGATGGCGGACCGTTGGGGCTGCGGGCACGATCGGCGGATCGTGCGGCTGGGAGCGACAGAGGTAGACGCGGACGCCGTTCTTTCCTACATGGACGCGGGCAAGCTGGAACCTCGGTAGCGCCAGTTCAGCAACAACCTTGATGGGGTCTTCCAGCTCGTGGTCGATGGCGATGACGATCTCGTCGACGTGATCAAGTCCGTCGCGGAGCTCGTCGGAGTAGCGGTTGCCGACCGCGAGAATGGTCCTTGAACCGATCGTGTAGCAGGTGGATAGCCATTGCCGCAGGTCACCAGCCGGGGTGCAGTCGGGTAGCGCGAAGTGGTTGGGGGCATGTCCGCCGCGAACGCCTTCTTCGACTGCATCATTTGTAAGTACGAGATCTGTCCCGTGGCGCAGGTCGGCGGTCAGCTGTTGTTCGAGGTCCTGGCCGCCTTCTCCGCTGATTGCGT
Organism: Micromonospora sp. Llam0; assembly: GCF_003751085.1. NCBI lineage: Bacteria > Bacillati > Actinomycetota > Actinomycetes > Micromonosporales > Micromonosporaceae > Micromonospora > Micromonospora sp. Llam0. The sequence goes on from NZ_RJJY01000001.1 coordinate 5,699,240, forward strand.
GGGCCCAGGTCAGGTGGGGGCGACGGCGAAGGGTGGCGGCCAGCCAGGGGCCGAGGACGGTGCTCGTCTCGTCGGGGATCACATGGGTCTCGACGTCGATTCCGTGGGCTGCGAGCACTGCGGCACCGCCGTCACCTCGTGAGGTGGGGTCGATGATGCTGATCACTACGCGGGCTATGCCCGCCTCGATGAGTTCTTGACGGCAGGCAGGGGTGACGCCGATGTGGTTGCAGGGTTCGAGGGTGACCACGGCGGTGCCACCTCGTGCTGCTGCGCCAGCTGCGTCGAGCGCCTTCACCTCGGCGTGTGCCTCTCCTTTGCGCCGGTGGTAGCCGGTGCCGACGACTACTCCGTGACGGTCGAGGACGACGCAGCCCACTGGTGGGTTCGGGCTGGTGGTGCCCAGGCCGAGCGACGACAGGACGATCGCTTGTCGCATCGCGGCCAGTTCGGTGTCGGATGCCATCAGGTGGCCACCGCGAGGTCATCGAGAAAGGCGCGGACGTCCGGAAGGTGCTGGTGCCTGCTCACCGTGGAGCCCAGCTGTGTGAGTTGATGCAGGATTCGCCGTGAGCCTGCGCGACGGGCGATCGGCAGCGCTTGGTGTGCCGTCGCTGCCGCCAGATCGGGTTGGCTCGCTGCGGCATGGGCTGCGGCCTTGTTGAACAGGGCAGAGGCAAAGTCCTGGCGATGCCGGGAGGGGATCACGGGTAGGGCCTTGTCCAGCACTTGGACGGCTTCCTCAGGCTGCTGCGCCAGTCGGAGGCAGATGCCGCGGTGTACCTCGATGTAGCCGCTGGTGCAGTACGAGCCGTGCTCGCCCTCCGGCTGGCCGGAGTGGCGATCCGCCGCCCAGCGGTGGGCGTCGTCGAGTAGGAGCATGGCGACGCGATGCTCGCCCGTGGCTGCGAGGGAGTGGGCATGTTGAACACGCAGTGCCGCCCGCATCGGTCCCGGTAGCTTTTGGTCGAAGAGCAGCGCCGTTGCGGCCTGTTTGACGGCCTGGGTGGGGTTTCCGCTCGTCAGCCACTGCTGGCTGCTGCGGTAGGTGGCCCAGGCTGTCATTGTCGGGTCGCTGATCTGGGTTGCCCAGGTAAGTGCCTGTTGTGTCCAGTGATGGCCTGCGGGGTGGTAGTTCAGGGATTGGTTGAGCCAGGCTGCGGATTCGGCGTACTGGGCGGCGAGGCGGACCAGAGCGGGCCGAAGCGCGTGAGGCACCTCATGCAGGAGGTCGTCGATCAGCGTCAACTGCCGGGTGACGCCCGTCAGCGCGTACTCCGGTCCGAACATCTTGTCGTTTTGGACGAGCAGATGCCACTGATCGCGTAGCAGGTGGATGGTTTCGTCCCAAGTACCCGGTCCGGGGGCGGCTTGCTTTGTCGACAGGAATGTGGAGTCGGCACGCCGAGGGCTGTAGAGCTCAAGATCCGCGTCGTTGTCGGCACCAAGTACCTGACGCAGCGCTGCCCGGCGGGCGTCGCCGGGCCACCGATGCTCGCCACGCTCCAGTTTGCCCACCCACCGGTGGTCGACATAGTGAGCTGCGATATTCCGAGCTGGGTAGATTTGGTCAAGCGCCGCGTTGACGGCATCGGCTAGCTCGCTGCGGGACATGCGCTGGCCAGGCCGCCTTGGCGAGGCAAGGCGCCGCCTGGCGGCGCTGAGCGCGGTGTTCGGACTGATCACTGCGTCTGGATGGCGAGGCACGGTCTCTCCCTTCGGCCTACATGCCAGCGCAGCCGACTATGCCACCAGCCGCCTAAATCATGCGCCTGTCCGACGCGGACACGGGGATGCGACACGGGCTGCAGCGAAGTCGGACCGTAAGTCGGCATTCCCTCACCGCTCACGATGAGTCACCGTATGGGTCATGTCTTGTGACACTCGACGTGAGGAATCACCAGGCGCGATCTTCGCAAAGGGGGTTGAGCTTCCTTGTCGCAGCGTTCTAGGCAGAGACGCGGGCCGTTGCTTCGAGGCGCCCGAGCGAGAGCCGCAAGCTGGCAGGCAGCCGTTAACGGCCTCCTGGCCAGGTTGATCCCTCCTAGGATCCGCGCCCATCGCCGACAGCCGCAGACAGAGGTCCGAGGGTTGCGCCTCGCCGTGAGAGCTCCGCAGCTCGGAGGCGGCTCTGTGAGCAGACTGGCCTCTTCGAGTAGGTCGGTGCCCAGCGCCGGCCCGTCTCCGACTCTCGCTGGCTCCGCGCGGCCCTGGCCGCTGCGGCCCGGTGAGGTGCTTTGACCGATCCGATGAGAAGGAAGTATCGAGTGGTCCAGATGGCTGACACAGGTTTCGACGCTGATCGTGCTGCTGAGTTGCGCGCCGAGCTGGTGGACGAGCTACGTGCCCGGGGGAAGATCGTTACCCGGGCGGTGGAGGATGCGATCCGGCGGGTGCCGCGTGAGCGGTTCATGCCCGACGATACCGATCTGGCCGTTGCCTACGGGTTTGACAACTCGGTGATTACGAAGCGTGATCGGCACGGTGTGGCGATCTCGTCTGTGTCTGCGGCCTACATCCAGGCTCGGATGTTGGAGCAGGCCGAGTTGCGGCCGGGCATGACGGTGCTGGAGGTGGGCTCGGGTGGTCTGAACGCCGCGTACATCGCCGAGATCGTTGGTCCGGAAGGTCGAGTGGTCAGCGTTGACATCGACCCGGACGTCACCGACCGGGCGGCGGGCCTGCTGGAGAAGAACGGCTATGGCAGCAGGGTTCGGGTCCTCGTCGCTGATGCGGAGCACGTGGTGCCGGACGAGGGGCCGTTCGACGCGATCGTCGTCACGGTGGGGGCTTGGGACATCGCTCCGGCTCTACTGGATCAGCTCCGGGACAACGGAACTCTCGTTGTGCCGTTGGTCATGAACGCGGTCACGAGGACGATCGGGTTCCGTCGCGAGGCCGACCACCTGGTCAGCAGCTCGTTGGAAGTCGCCGGGTTCGTGCCGATGCAGGGCGATGGCAGGCACCCGGACCGGGTGTTCCTCTTGCCCGACTCCGAGGGCCGTAACGTCCGCCTGTCGTTCGACTCCGGTGTTCCGGAGGAGATGAGCCGGCTCGACGCCATCCTCGCGACGCAGCGCGCCGAACGGTGGTCCGGCGTGACGATCAAGCACGGGGTGTCGTTCGCCGATCTGCACCTGTGGTTCGCGTGGTTCCTTCCTGGCTTCTGCCGTATCGCCGCCGACGAGGGCACCGAGCTGGCCGCCGAGCGCGGGTGGTTCCCCTTCGGGGTCGTCTGCCGGGCGGGCTTCGCCTACTTGGCGGTCCGGCCTGCGTTGGAGGGCGAAGGTGTCGAGTTCGGTGCTCGCGCCTACGGTCCGGACGGCGAGGAGGCCGCTGCGGCGATGGTCGAGCAGATCCAGGCGTGGGATCGCGGCGGTCGCCACGCCGAGCCCAGATTCGGTTACTGGCCCGCTGATAGCGACCACGCCCGCATCCCTGCTGACGCCGTCGTCATGTCGAAGACGCACGGCGTCGTCTCGATCTCCTGGTCGTAGACCAGGTGGCACCACACAACCCCTTCCAGTGAGGAGAGTGATGTCGATGGCTCCGCCGACTGCGGTCCTCGACGCCCCCACCGTCGACACCGAGGCCGTCACCGATGACGACTTCGTGCTCGACATGCGGGTGATCGAGTCCGCCACGCCGCTGGTCGTCATGGCCTGCAGCACGAGCGACGGCTGCGGAGAGACCTGCAGCACCAGCGCGTGCAGCACCTCGTCCTACGACCCGGCCTGATCGCGCCCTTGCCGTAGCTGAACCCTCCAGCCGCCGGAGCCCGCGTTGCTTCGCGGGCTCCGGCGGCCCGGTCCCACCTCACCCTGCAGGAGGCGTCGTATGCGGCCCGAGCGCACCGGATACCAGCCGGTCGGTCCGGTGCTGGTCCGGGCCAGCACTGATCCTGGCGACCTCGGCCCCGAGCCTGGGGCGGACCTCGTCGACCCTGGGGCGATCAAGCGGGATTCTCTCGTCTGGCTGGCCGAACAGTGGACCCGGCCCGACGTTCGGGAAGCAATCTCGATGGCCAGCCCCGCCCTTGCCGCTCGTGTTGACCAGCTCCTTGTCTCCGGCGCACGTGACGCCACGGCCGCCGCCGTTCGCCGCGCCGTGCTAGCCACAGCCTCCTACCTCCTGCGATGGCAGCGGCGGACGACGCCCTTCGGCTTGTTCGCCGCCGTCACGACGGCGACGGTCGGCCCGGCGTCCGGGAAGATTGGGGATCGGCACCGGGCTATCGCCCGGGTCGACGGTGAATGGCTCACGCTCGTCGTGGACAGTCTCGAAGGGTGCCGCGCGCTGCGGCCCCGGCTGTCAGTGGTGGCCGACAACGCTAGGTTCGTGCGCGACGGTCGAGTCATCGTCGCCGCGCGGCCTCAGCCTGGCCAGCGTTCGCCCGGACTGCCCCGTGAGACGTCCACCAGAGATACCCGGCCCGTGCGGTTGACCCTCACGCACGCGGCCCGGCCGATCCGATTTGATCAGCTCGTCGCGCGGATCGCGGACGAGGTGCCCCGCGTCGCTATGGGCACGATCGCGGCCATGGTGCACGGCCTGGTCGATGGCGGTTTCCTCATCACCGGCCTTCGCCCGCCGATGACGGCCGTGGACGGCCTCGCCCATGTCATCGCTACGCTAGAGGCTGAAGGGGCGGCCGAGTTGAGCGAGGTAGCCCCCACTTTGGATCAGCTCAAATCGGTCCATGAGCAGTTGACGCGGCACAACACGCTGGCAGATCCCTCGGAGGCGACGCGGATCCGTGCTGCGCTGACCGAGTCGATGGCCGCGCTGGCGCCCGCCGCAGAGCATCAGCTTGCCGTTGACCTGCGGCTCGACGCCCAGATCAGCGTTCCGCCTCAGGTACTAGACGAGGCGGTACTCGCCGCAGAGGTGTTGCTGCGCGTGACCACGCAGCCGTTCGGTTCAGTCGCCTGGTTGGACTACCACGCCCGGTTCCGTGACCGCTACGGGCCGGGTGCGCTGGTGCCGGTCCGTGAGCTGGTCGCGGACTCCGGCCTGGGGTACCCGACCGGATTCCTCGGCGCACCGCGCGCACGTCCGGCCTGGCGGACGCTGACCGAACGCGATGTGCGTCTCGGGGCGATGATCCAGAAGGCGGTTCTCAGCGGTGCCGATGAGATCCGCCTGACCGACAGCGATATCGCCGCGCTGACCGTCGGCGACCATGCTTCGGCCGTCCCACCTCCCCGAGTCGAGCTGGGGTTCGCCGTGCATGCGGCCACGACCGAGGCACTGGACGATGGGGACTTCGAGTTGCGGGTGGCGGCAGCGCCCCGGACGCCGACCAGCATGGCCGGGCGGTTCGCGTACCTGCTCGACCCGCCCGAGCGAGCCCAGGCCATCAGGTCCTTCACCGCTGACGAGCGCGGCCCTGGCGAAGCGTTGGCGGTCCAGATATCGTTCCCGCCCCGCCGGACGCACAACCAGAATGTCACCCGCGTCGGCACGTTCCTGCCCGATGTGCTGTCCCTGTCCGAGCATCCAGACGGCCCGGTGATCGATGTGGACGACCTCGCGGTCACCGTCGACAGCGAGCAGATGTACCTCGTCCACCAGCCCACCGGCCGCCGCGTCGTCCCGCACATCCCGCACGCTCTCGACACCGTGGTGCAGACCCCGCCTCTGGCACGGTTCCTCGCTGAAGTCGCCGACGCCCGCAGCGCCGTCTTCGGGCCGTTCGACCACGGCGCAGCCGCACGCAACCTGCCCTACATTCCCCGTATCCGGTACCGCCGGATCATCCTGGCCCCGGCACGCTGGCTGCTAAACGCCGCCGACCTCACCCCTGACAACGCCGGCCAGGCCGACGCGACCGAGGCCCGGTGGGAGGCGTCCCTCGCCTCGTGGCGGCGGCAGTGGCGCGTGCCTGCGCGGGTCGTGGTCTGCCACGGCGAGCTACGCCTTCCCCTGGACCTCGATCGGCCGTTCGACCGTGCCCTCCTGCGTACCCGCCTCGCCCGCGCGGATCGGCTCGAACTCCGCGAAGACGCCCCTGCCCGCGGCTACGGGTGGACCGGAGGTCGCCCGGCCGAGTTCCTCGTCCCACTCGCCTTGACCACTGCGCCGATCCGACGCACGCCGGTCACCCACCCGCCAGGCGACACGCTGTGGCCTGGAGCGTCTACCGTCGTTCACGCCCAGTGGATCGGCAACCCGGCCCGCGCCGACCAGTTGCTCACCGCCCACCTGCCGAGGCTGGCCGACAACCTCGCCGGCCTCGGCGTGGAACGCTGGTGGATCAGGCGGCACCGCGACACGATCAGGCTTGAAGCCGACCAGCACATATCCCTGTTCCTGCGCCTCAGCGAACCCGGCGCCTACATACCCGTGTGCGCGGTCCTGGCTGGTTTCGCCGCCGGCTTGGAGGCTCGCGGACTGCCCGCCGAACTCATCCTCGCCCCGTACCGCCAGCACCTTGCCCGCTACGGTCACGGCCCCGCAGTCCAGGCCGCCGAGGAGGTCTTCGCCACCGACACCGCCGCCGCCATCACGCAGCTGCGGACCGCCGAGCAGGCGGGCATACCCGCGCAAGCGCTCGCGGCTGCGTCCATGGCGCGGCTCGCCGCAGCTTTCGCCCCCGACCACGAGACCGGGTACCGGGCGTTGTTGGCCTGCCTTCACGGGGCGGCCACACCTGCGGAGCGCACGCTTTCCGACCTGGCCCGTCAACTGGCCGAGCCCACCGGCGACTACCGAAACCTGCGGACCATGCCCGGCGGGGGTGCTGTCGCGGACGCCTGGCAGGCACGTGACGTCGCTTTGCGTGCCTACCACGATTGCCTGCTGCCACAGCGCGACCCCGCGAGCGTCCTGCGGACCCTCCTGCACGAACACCACATGCGCGCGGTCGGCGTCGACCCGGACTTCGAGCGCAAGACCAACCACGCCGCGCGAGCGGCGGCAATGCGCTGCCTGGCCCAGGCAGGTGCCCGGTGACGGACACCAACGAGGTCGACAGCGACGCGGACTGGCAGTCGCTCGCCACCAGCATGGTCGGCGTCGCCGTCCTCGCAATCGAGCGAGCGTCCAACGGCACCAGCGACTGGACGGCCGTGCACCACCTCGTCAGGCGAGCCGCGAGCAGCCCGGTCGACGCGGGCAGGCACACGGGCCTGTACTACGGAGCACCAGCCATCCTGTTCATGCTCAACGCGGCCACCTCCGATGGCCGGGACCGGTACACCACTGCCCGGCAGAACCTCACCCACCACGTACGGCGGCTCGTACGCGAACGCCTGACCGCCACAGACGAACGGCTCCGACACGGCCGGCACGCGACGTTCGCCGAGTACGACCTCTTCTCCGGCCTCATCGGCATCGGCGCCCTACTCCTGCGGGACCTGCCCGACAGCGACGAACTCAGCGACCTGCTCAGGCACGTCGTACGGCTGACCGAGCCCCGCAGCGACGACGGACAGCAACTCCCCGGCTGGTGGGTAGACCACGATCCTGACCCACTCCTGCCCACCCCCGGCGGCCACGCCAACCTCGGCATGGCCCACGGCGCCGCCGGACTGCTCTCCCTGCTCGCCCTCGCTACCCGAGCAGACCGGCAGGTCGACGGCCAGACGGAGGCGACCGAGCGCCTGTGCGCCTGGTTCGACCGATGGCGGCAAGAGACACCGCACGGTCCGTGGTGGCCCCAATGGCTCACCCGTGACGAACTGCTCACCGGCCGCCCGATCCAGAAAGGTCCGGGGAGGCCGTCATGGTGCTACGGGGCACCTGGCATCGCCCGCGCACTGCAACTCGCCGCCATCGCCACCCATCACACCGCCCGTCAGGTCGCAGCCGAAGCTGCCCTAGCAGCGTGCCTTCGCAGCCCTCAGGTCGACCGCCTCACCGAGCCCGGGATCTGCCACGGCCTAGCCGGACTCCACGCCACCGCACACCGCGCAGCCACGGATGCCCGAACCCCGGACATCGCCACACAGCTTCCCGCCCTCGCCGAACGCCTCACCCACAGCGAGCCCGGCCTCAACCACGCCGGATTCCTGACCGGCCGCACCGGCTGGTCCCTCGCGATGCAGACCGTGCACCTGAGCACGCAACCCCGAACCAAGTGGGACGCATGCCTACTGATCACCTGACCATCAACCCATACCGCATGGCCGCCCTCGTCGAGGCCACCATCTCGGGAACCTCAGCGGAGGCAACCGCGGCCGAGACAGGCATCGACGTGAACGACCTCGCCGACGCGGTGCAGACCTACAAAGCCGCCGGGCTCGCCGCCCTGCAACGCCAGCACGCCAGCATCTGGTACCACGCACTCATCAGGCCCCACGACTGGACCACCGCCGAAGCCCTGTTCCGGGTCGAGATCGCCCCACACCTGGACCGGCTCGACGGAGAGGGAACCCCATGGTGGTTCCTGCGCAAACACCCGTACTGGCGGATCAGGGTCCGCACCACCGACCACGACGCCGCCAGCACACTCCTCGACGAACTCGCCACCACCGGCGTGATCGCCGACTGGCGGCCAGGCATCTACGAGCCCGAGACAGCCGCGTTCGGTGGAGACACGCCCATGGCCATCGTGCACGAACTGTTCTGCGCCGACAGCCGAGGCATGCTCCACTACACCGGAGCCGACCCCCATTCGACCGGTCGCCGGGAACTGTCCCTACTGCACATCCGGGCACTCCAACACAGCGCGGGACTCGACTGGTTCGAGGCAGCGGACGTGTTCGATCAGGTAGCCCAGATGCGACCCACCCCTCCGACCGCCGACGCGACCCGGGTCCAACGACTCGCCGACCAGATGCGACCCCTGCTCGCCCTCCCGGCCGACGCCCGCACGGCGTTGTTCGCCCCCGATGGCCCACTCACCCCGGCCAACGACTGGCACCTGGCCTTCATACGAGCCGGCGAGCAGTACGCCGAAGCAGCCCGCGCGGGCCACCTCCGCCGTGGCGCCCGAGCCGCCCTCGCCCAGATCGTGATCTTCCACTGGAACCGACTCGACCTGCCCGCCCACACCCAAGCAATCCTCGCCCGCGCCGCGACCGCCGCCATCCTGCCCGGGAGCTGAGCCATGTACCACGCCACCATCGCCGCCGCCGTACGCCGCTTCCCGCTCCTCGGCCGCCCACGCCCCGACTGCCCACCCCTACCCCTACGCATCCAAGAGATCACCGATGCGGCCAACACCGCCACCCACAAGGGCGAACACGGAATCGCCGACGCCGCGCACGCCCTCAACAAGGCCGCCCTCATCGCCAGCGACGCCGGAATGCCAGAACTCGCCCGCCAACTCTGCTGGCAACACATCGACACCTACCGCCGCCTGACCAGACCGCTCACCACCCTCGAAGCCCACTACATGCTCGAACCCGTCCTCAACCTGGCCCGCCTGCAGATCCGCGCCGACCAGGGAACACCAGCACTACGACTCATCGAGGCCATGTACCAGGCGGTCACCCACCGCACCGACCTCACCATCGGCGATCACACCTTGCCCACCGCCAACCTCACCGGCGACCGAGACGAACGCCGCAAGCTGCGACAGTGGGTATGGCTCCAACTCGTCAGCGAAGGCATCCGCATCCTGGCGCTCGGCCACCGATGGCGAGACGCCGCCGACCACGCCCGTATCCACAACGGCATGGGCGACCACCTGATGGAAGGCAGGCAGGCAACCATCATCGCCTCGTGCATTCAGGGCAACCCGCACCAAGGCCGCGCAGTACTCGCAGCCAGCTCAGTCACTGAACCGTGGGAGCATCAGATCGCCGCCTGCCTCGAACTGATATGCGCAGGCCCAGGCAGCCCTCGCGCGATCGATTGCCTATCCACCGCCGTGGAGCGACTCACCATCCCCATAGCCGCATCCAACTACGCGTCCTACCGAGCACGTCTCGGGCTCACCGTCGCCATCCTCGCCAGCGCCATCGAGCCGGAAGTGGCAACCCACGTCCTCCACCAGACCGCGCAACAGGCAATTGAGACCGACGACGGCTACGCCGCCCGCGACGTCCTCGGCTTCCACGAGCCCTTGGCCGGCATCACCCGAGACCAGTACGCCCACCTACGCCGTATCGCAGCCAACGCGGGCCTCGGGGTCGGAGAACTGCCCGCAGCAGTGACCTACAAGATCACTACCACAGCGACGACAGCTGTGAAGGTCCTAGACACGGTGCTTCAGGCGCGGTCTCAGGCGAGTCCCCTTACGAAGCCGATCCCCACGTAGATCGACGGCACCCATCGTCGACTCGGCCGCGCCGTGTTCCGCACCCGCCTTCCTGGCCTGCTTCGGGCAGGAGCAACGCGCGCTGCTGCGAACCGGCCTGCTCGCCGCCGACGAGCAGGCCGATCTCTGTAGACACGCCTGGATCGCGATGTCGGAGCTGGACGCGCTGCCGGACAGGCCGCCATGGGACTACCGATAGGCTGAGTTACCACCCCTGGAACTCCATCTGGTCCAAGAAGGGCGACGGTGCCTCGTCATCCGGAAACGGTGGTCACACCGAACGCGCTGCTCGCCCGCGCACGTAGACAACTGTCGTCGCCGCAGCGAACCGGGCAGCGCCTGTCCCGGTCCGAACTGGCTGACGCCGTCAACGCTGCGCTCGACCGGCTTTATCAGGGCCGAAACCTCGGCGCTCTGTACGTCGACAACCGATGGATCGGCAAGCTGGAGCGCGGTGAACACCGCTGGCCCAGCCCCGAGCGGCGCGCGGCCCTGCGCCACGTCTTGGGTGCTGGTAACGATGCCGAACTCGGCCTATACAGCCCACGACGTACGGCTACAACGAATCCGGTCACCCGCAGCGGCGTCTCTGTGCGCGACAGGGGTTGTTGGGACACGTCCCCAGCAGGTATCGACAACCTCAAGATCAACAACGAGGCGGACGGTGTCCGAGCACTGGATCCGGTCAGCGATCTGACCACTGCGCTATGGGGGGTACTCAGCCCTGCCTGACCCGGAACGTTCCCGACTGAGCGTCGCTTTCTTCGATTGGGCTCGAACCCTCCTTAACACATGAACATTCAAAACCGGCCCATGATCAACACCGGCGGCTCAGGCGATCGACCGTCGAAGGTCCCCACTTCACCGCCCGATCGCACCACCCGCCACAATTCAGGTCGCGACAACGACCAGTTAGTTAGGATGGCCATGACGAATGGCCGCACTCCTGGCTACTTGCCGCCTTCGTCATAGTAATGCCGCAGCATGTCGCCAGTCCATCTCGGTTCGCGAATTTCACCGCGCGGACCCATGGCACTGAACCAGGGCTTGATGTCGATAACGGGCGTACCATCGACAGCATCGAGATCCTCGACGTGCAGGTCGAGCCCATCGACAGCGAGGAGCTTGCAGCGGGAGACACCGAGCCAATTGAGGCGGCGCATGTTGCGGTGGCCGAAAATGCCGACCGGCGGCCACTCCGGGTTGTCCCGTGGCCGGCGTGCGCCAAGGTGCAGGTCTGTGGGATCCGTGAGGTGGAACCGGAAAACCACTTCGAGGTGAGAGAAGTCCTCCAGTCCAGCGGTTGCGTCGGGTGCGAATCTTTCCGAATCGATCCGGATTACTGATCGAGTGCCGCCCCAATAGTCATCGGTTGGCTCCATGCGGCCACCGACGACGACAGCGAGGGTCAGGATGTCGAACCTCTGGGAATCCACGCAGCGTTCCTCTCTGCAGTTCATGCGGTGGTGAGGTAGATTGCCGCTCGTTCGTCTATGCGGCGAACGGCTGGAACGTGGTGGAGCCATGGCCGCAGGGCCATTTGGATATTTGCTGCGGTTTGCCGTGTACGACCGGACCGGACGCCTGACATGGCGTCGAGGGCTGCGGCCCAAGTGTCACCGGCCTGCTCTATCTCGCCCGTCTCAGCGTAGATCGTGCCGAGATATCCGAGGGTGACGGCGTGGGTGCGAGCGAAATGGCTGGCCTGTCGCAGGTGTACGCTTCGCTGAAACTGGTCTCGGGCACCGCTGTAGTCACCGAGCAGATGAAGTGTCCGGGCGGTTTCATGCGCGAGCGCGGCCTCGGTGAAGAAGAACACTCGCGTCGGTTCGTCGTCACCGACCTCGGCGGCTCGGAGGTCGTTCTCGGCGCGGATGAGGGCACCGGCTGCTACCTGGGGACTGCCTGCTGCGGCGAGTGCGCGAGCGTGGACGACACCGATCAGGGCGCGTTCACGCGGACTTGCGGCAGCGTAGCGGGGTGTGTCTATAGCTGCGGTGGCGAGCTCCAGCGCCTGCTGCGGTTGGGAAAGGTCAAGGGCTTGGTGGGCCAGAGCACGGAGAATGTGTCCGGTGAGGGCATGGTCATCGGCTTCGCGTGCCAAGCGTGCCGCGAGGCTGAGGTACCGGCGGGCGGCGGCATGGTCCGAGTCATCAAAAGCCATCCAACCGGTAAGGTAGGCCACTTCTGCCGCAGCGGACAGCAGTCGACGCCGGGTGCGCTCGTCGCTGTCGGCGGCGAGTAGTCCGACGACGTCGGTGTGCAGGTATTGGGTCACCGCGGCTCGTCCGTGACCACCGCCGCGCCGTTGATCGGCCCGAGAGAACATCTGGGCCATCTCGCGGACAGCGTCGGCGTCGTCACTGGTCGCACGGCGGGCTGCCGGCCGTGCCGGCCTGCTGGCGTCGTAAGCGAGGATCCCGACGGCAGTGGAGGCAGCCGCTCGTAGCAGATGCCGCCGAAGTGAGTCCACGTCCACGCTCCCGAGATCGCCCAATGGGTCCAGGGTATCGATCTCGGAGCTGCCGCTGGTTGGCCCATCCCTGCCGTCTGCGAGTACCGACTCGGTGCGCCGTGGGCTGTAGAGGCCGATTTCCGCGTCTGTAGCACCGAGGACGTGTCGTAGGGCGGCACGGCGTTCCGCGCTGGGCCACCGGTGTTCGCCGCGCTCAAGCTTGCCGACCCAGCGGGCATCCACGTACTGGGCGGTCATGTCCCGGGCGGCGTAGAGCCGATCAAGGGCGGCGTTGACCGCATCGGCCAGCTCAGCACGGGACAGGCACTGGGCCGGCCGCATAGGTGATGGGAAGCGCCGACGGGCATCACTGAGCCGGATATTTGGTGTGATCACCGCGTCCTGGCGTCGGGGCATCGGCTCCTCCCTTCACGACGCTCAATCGAACGCCGTCGCCACGACAGACGTACAACCGCGATTGCTTGAGCGATGCCAGCTTATCGGTCAATTCAAGGCGGCTTCGTCCCCACGGCCCCGTCTGCGTTGACGCTTCGGGTGCGCAGTTCGGCGGTCCGGAGTCCCACTGCCCGTCAAACCGTCGCACCCACGCTCGCTTTGTCCCGATCTGACCGGCCGAAGTTGGCGGACGGCTTGTTCGCGCGTTCACTCCGTTCACCGCGGCACGCCAACTGGGGTGGGCGTGGCTGGTCGTATGACGCCCCAACTCCCAACCGCTGACACGCCTAGTGCCAGCCTTGCGGCTCCGGAAACCTACCTGCGGTGTCGGCTCTCAGGTCAGTAGTCGCTGGTAGACCGCGCGATCCTTGCCCGGTCCTTTGAACGCGGTGATCACGTCGATGTCGTTGACCCGCCGGTCGCCGGGCATGTTGGTGAATCCCATCGACAGCCAGGCCGAGTGCGCGGTGGTGTTGTCCGGCTCGGAGGTGAGGTACAGGCGCCGGCATCCCCAGCCGGCGGCGCGGTCGGCCACCACGGTAAGCAACGCGCGGGCGATTCCACGGCCCCGGGCGTCGGGGTGGGTCATGACGTCCTGCACGTAGACATCGTCGGGCTGGTCCTGGCCGCGCAGAGCGATCACCGCACCGCGTACCCGGCCATCCGCGTCCACGGCCAGCGGGCACGTGCTTGAGAACAGGTTCGCGTAGAGCCAGTAGTCGGACAGGTCCCGCGCTCGGATGTAGGGGGCGCCCAGGGCCATCAGCTCGCGGACCGCCGCAAGGTGGTCGACTGTCAGCGCGGTGATGATCATCGCGGTGCCTGACGGATCAGGTCGGCGGCATGGCCTCGCAGGCGGGCCAGCGCGGTGAGGCGGTGTGTCTTCTGCGCGTTGTCGGGCAGCGGGGCATGGAGGCGGACCTCCCTGGCGATGAGCAGGGCCAGGTTGACCGCGAACCCGACGGTGAGGTCGTGGCCGTGGACCCGGCCGCTGATCGCCCGTGCGAGGGTCGGGCTGGCCGGTGCGCCGATGGTGTAGAGCAGGGCAAGGTCGTAGCCGGGAAGATATCGGCCGCAGTGTTCGAAGTCGATGATCGCGCAGCGGCCGTCGGCCAGCAGCAGGTTGGCCGGTAACGGGTCGCCGTGCGCGACCTGCCGGGTGTCGCCGCTGGCGTCCACGAGCTGGTGCAGCGCTGCCCTGCCGGCGTCGTCGAGCTGGCCGGCGGCGTGCTCGGCGTCGACGCGACCGTGGTAGTCGGCGATCGGCTCCGGCAGCGGCGGGTGCGGCAGCCACGCGGCCACCGCATCGAGCGTATCCAGCACGACCTCGACGGATCGGCCGTTCACATCGCCGGTCAGGTGTCGCTCGTCGGCCAGCCGGGCGCCCGGCACGCGCGTGAGGACGGTGAGCCGCACATCGGCGTACCGCAGCCGGGGCGTGACCACCGGGGGTGGGTCTGCGGCGATGCGCCGGTAGACACCAAGTTCATGCTCGCGGCGGCCGATCCAGTACGGATCGTCGGTGGTGAGCAGCTTGACCACCACCGGCTCACCGTCGCGGGACCCGGCGGCCACGATCGCCTTGTCCGTGTGATGCAGCAGCCCTTCGACCATGATCCCGACCCGGGCAGCGTGCTGGCGCAGCGCCGACCAAGCGTCAGGGTCGGTTGGCGCGAACATGGTCTGGGATGCGGAGAAGGACATCAAGTCATCCTGCCCGCCGACGGCGTCACGGCCAACGGCGGCGCGCCAGCCCGAACTGGCGACGGCGCACCTTCGTCACCAGTTGTCGCGCAGGCCAATGACCGTGCCGGGAGAAGAAGAGTGACATCGGACAGCGGTCTTCTTGGCGGGAGGCTCACCAGCAGGCGGGCCGAGACCTCGGATTCCTCGCTGCCGGGCGGCACCGCCACGGCGCCCCGGCGCGCATGACCGCCGCGCCGAGTACGACGCACGGTCAATTGCCATCTGCCGAGGGCACGGACGAACGGAGCAGAGGACACCAATGATCTGCCTCTCGGTCCTGCCTTCGCAGCCCGGTCGTGCTTCGGGCCACGCACGGTGCTATTCCGGCGCCTGGGGCTTGAGCAACGCTGCCGTGCTGACCGGTGCGACGGTGGTTGTCGGGGTACAAGCTCGTCTACATAGGCGCGTACGGCTAGGTGTGCAGAGCTTTGTCGTACCCGATGCATGGACAAATGATCAACAAGTTGGAGGCCCCAGCCGAGGTGCCTGCAGACCTTGCAGAGGCAGCCGGGACCGGCGTGCTTCTGGCAGCGGGCCGTGAGCATGGAGGAGCTTCGGCGCGTAGCCGCAGCCAGGCGCTGTCATCGGTAGCAAGCCGACCCGCTGGAGCTCATCCGTCGGATCGCGACGCTGGTCGACGGGGTGGAGTCGGTGGCATGCGCGACGACGATAGCCACAGGCCGGTTGCACGTCGGTGACTGGACCTGGACGATCCACCTGTGCGCGTGGATCGGCATCGGCGCGCCTCGCAAGGCCGATACGAGGCTGCTCGGGCAACACCTGGCACGGCTACACCTGGCAGTATCCCCAGTTGCTGTTATCCGAGGCCAGGCGCAGGACCAGCCGGCGGATCGACCGGATCGTTCGTGGCCGTCCGGCCTGGTGGGGCCTACGCCGCGCGTACGCCAGGGATGTTGTCGGAGGGGTCGCCGGTCAACGCTCGGAAGTCGGGCCACTGCGCTGGGGTCACCCTGTGGCGTGCAAGCACGTCCGTAGGGGTGATCCGGCGCCGGGCCGGATCGAGGATGGTAACGCTGGGCGCGGCGAGTTGCAGCAGGTCCCGGTCGCCGGTGTAGCAGGTGACCGTGCGGCCACTGTCGACCGCAGCGCGGGCGAGCGTGGCGAGCACGTCGTCACCTTCGTGGTCGTCGAGCTCGAGCCAGGCGATCCCGGCCACGTCGAGGCCGTCCTTGACCATCGGCAGCGATCGGATCGCGCTGTGGTCGGCGTCGGCCCGGTCGGCTTTATAGCCAGCGTCTCGGGTTTGCCGGGTGGCGGCGGCGTTCTCCCCGTCGAACACCACGACGATCTCATGATCGGGCGCCATTTCCAGGTGGGTTTTGCGCAGGATCGCGAGGAATCCGAACACGCCGGTCAAGTCGCGGTCGCCGTCGCGGGAACTGATGCGCCGTTGCGAGAATCCCCACCAGGAGCGGTAGAGCAAGTGGTGGCCATCGACGGTCAGCAACGGTGTCACAGGGTTCCCCTCCGGTGGGCGCGGCACATCATCGCCGGTGACCGGGGCGGATGGGTGCCCACCGTTCCTCTCTCGGGACGGGGACGGGTGTCGAGCCTACCGGGTTGGATCCGGTGTCGGGGTGAAGGCACGGGCGAGTGTCTCGGCGTATGCGGTGACGACGTCTCGCTCGCGCATGACCCTGTGGTAGGCGCCTGCACCTGTCAGGTGGAAGCGGCCCGGCTAGCCTCGCAGCGCGTGCTTCGAGCCTGTGAACCCCAAAACACGCGGGCGGCGGATCCTCGCTCGACGGTGGCGCGGGCGGTAGCGTCGCCACGGTCTCAGCTGGATGTCCGTTCTAGTGCTGGAGGTTCGATGGATCGCACCGATGGGCCACGGATAATCGTCGAGGATCTCGCGTCGCGGGTTGTGCCGCTCGATCCGCGTGAGCGGCAGGATCAGGCTGACATTGTGGCTTGGGTGCGCTCCGGCGCGCCGCTGTTTCGGACTGTTCCTCCAACAACGCCGCCGCAGCATTTGGCCGTTTACTTCGCTCTTTTTGATGAGGCTAGACGGGCTTTAATGATGGTGGACCATGTGAAGGCAGGCTGCTGGCTGTTGCCCGGCGGCCACGTAGACGACGGTGAGGATCCGCGGACAACGGTGGTACGTGAGGCGCGTGAGGAGCTCGGCATCGATGTCCGGTTCCACGGAGGGCTGGGTGATCAGCCCTTCTTCCTGTCGGTGACGCAGACTCGGGGACAGCACAGCCATACCGATGTGACCTTCTGGTTCGTGTTGCACGGTGACCGTGCGGAGGCGATGACGCCTGATCCTGGTGAGTTCCGAGGTACCGCCTGGTTCGACCTGGATGAGCCGGTTGACTGGTCCGCTGCTCATTTCGATCCGCACATGGCGCGGTTCGTGACGAAGCTGAGCGCGGCGCTGGTCACGAGCGCATCAGCGCGCTGATCTCGTCGTCGCGTGGCAAGGGTTCATCGAGGGATCGGGTGCACCAGAGGCTGCCGCTGGCGCATGCGTAGGCGAGGCTGCTGACGGGATCGTCGCCGCGGGCGCGGCTGTGGATCAAAGCTGCGGAGAACGCCGCTCCCGCGCCTTGTACCTGGCGGACCGTTACCGCGATGGCTGGTGCTACCACGACGCCTGTGGTGAGGCTTGCTGCAACCGCTCCTCGGCGGCCGGCGGTGACCACGGTGAGGTCTGCGATCTGCAGGGCTTGCAGGATGGCGAGTTGTCGGTGTGCGGCGGATTCGTCGTTCTCGTCGGCGTTGGTCTGCAGCACGGCTGCTTTGTGGCCGGCGAGTGTGTTGCTGAGCCAGGGCGGTGGGGGTGAGCCGCCGAGGTTGAGGACGAGTTCCGAGCCTTGATCAAGGGCTGCTGCGATGGTGTTTCGCGGCGCGTGGCCGAGGACTTCGTAGCAGTCGATGTAGGTGATGGCGGTGGGGCCGAGGGCGGCGCCGTCCAAGGCGGCGGTGATGTTGCGCAGTCCGGAGAACCATGTGCGGTTGCCCGCTGCGTCGCAGGCGACGATGTTGACCGGCGTACGATCTGGAACCAGCTGTCCTGTCGTGCGTTGGACTCGCCATCGGCGAAGTCGCGTGTTCAGTTGCGCCCCCAGCGCGTCGTCGGCCACCTGATTGGTGGCGAGGGTGACGTCGTGGCCGAGCGCGGCGAGCAGACCGGCGACGAGCGGGCCGTCGCCTGCGATGAACTGGTCGGTGTTGAGGACCTCGACGCCGTAGTTGATGGTCGGGTATTTCTCGACGTGCAGCGTGTGGACGCCGGCAAGGTAGCTGAAGCAACCGATGGTCGCCAACGGGCGCCACTCCTTCTGGCTGGGTATGGCTTTTCGGATATCCAGGTGCCCCGGCCCAGCGTGATCTGGTGGGCGGTCGCGAGTTGCTAGCCGGTGAGGCCGGCGACCAGTTGCAGGGCTGAGTGATCGGTGAGTTCCTGCAGACGCGGAGCGTGGTCGTAGACGCACGAGGACAAAGCGCTGCTGTCGGCTAGGAGGGCATGGTCGAGGCGTTGGGACCCGAATCGCGGGCTGATCCAGCTGTGATCTGTGCCGTCGGGGTGACAGTTGCGGTAGGCGTCCTGTAGTCCGAGGTTGAGCAGGCCTCGATAGAAGGCGTAGTCGTGGTCTTCGAAGTTGGGCAGGTGTGGCCGGTGCCCGGGTTCGACGACGTTGAGATCCCCGGTGACGCACAGTCTCGGGTGGAAGATGTCCGCGAGGTACGCGGTGAACTGTTGTTGGAAGGCGCGGCGACGCTGGCTGCTGTCCGGGGTCATCCCGTTGGTCGGTGCGTATACGCCGACGAGCCGGATGGTTCCGCCGGCCGAGGAGAGGTCTACCGCAGTGATCCGTGGATCGAATCCGGGTGGCTCGACGGCGTCGAGGCGGAAGCCTTTGGCCGCGACGATTGTGTGGAAACGCTGGTCGCGCCAGCCAGGTGCGGTCTGCAGGAGGTAGCCGTGGGCGTCGAGAGTGGTGCGGATCAGGTCGCACGCCGGTCCGGCTTGGACCTCGGTGAGCACGATCGCGTTGCAGCCTGTGGCTGCGAGCCAGTCGGCGAGGCGCTGGGCGCGGCCGGGACTGGGCCTGTTGATGTTGATGGTGCATAGGCGCAGCTCAGTGTCGGCGACACGGTCGTCGACGGCGGGTTGGTCGCCGAACCCGGCGAAGAGCAGTCCCTGCATGACGTCGTCGCTCATCAGTCCTCCGTAGCCGTGGTGGTCGCGGTGGCAAGCTCTCGTACCCGGGCGATCGTCTGATCGAGCTGGTCCGAGTTCATGATCTTGCTGGCGCGGGTGGCCGGCGTCTCCTGGGCGGCGCCGTATACCCAGAACGATCCTGCCGTCTTGTCAAGGATGAGGAAACGTTCTTTGGCGGCTGGCCCGCGCAGCAGGATGGAGATGCTGTCGGCTTCGGCTTGCACGGTGTGGACGCTGGTGTGGTGCAGGGCGTAGGTCGAGCCGGGGCGTTCGACGCGTTCCATGATGGGTGTCAGCGTGTCGGGGTCGGTGTCTTCGGTGAAGTGGTCGTCGCGGCCGTAGAGGCGATGCAGGTAGCTGCCGCGAAGGATGCGGCTGGCAAAGGGCCACCGGTGGTTGTGGGGCCGGTCGAAGTAGCCAGTCCTGTACAGGTGCAGCCGAAGGCGGATCTGGTGGTCGGGGCTGTCGTAGAGGACGAGTTTGTCCATGAAGTCGTAGTCCTCGCACATCGTCCTCAGGTGTGTGTCGGTGGCGAGGTTGTCCAGCAGGGCCGTGAGTAGGCCGGGTTCGTGCGTGATCGCGTCGAAGATGCTTCCTGCGGTGTGCAGGATGGAGCCGGTGTTGTTCCAGTCGACGGTGTCCAGGGCTTGGAAGGTGGGGTGCGGGGTAGCGACGGCGGACATGGTCACTTCCTTCCGGCGGGGTTGCCCTTGCGGGTGTCGAGGACGCGCTTGAGGTGCGGGTGGAGGCGGTAGTACTGGCGGCCGGGGCCTTGGGGGGACCCTTCCGGAAGCCGTCCGGTGGCGGCGGCGTGCAGGGTCACGGCGAGTAGCAGGTCCAGTTGGGTTGCTTTGACGCGGCGGCGCAGGCTGGCGGGTGGCTCGTACGGAACAGGCGCGGTGGCGAGGATGTCGCCCTGGTCGACGGCGGGCGCGGCTAGGTGCAGGGTGCAGATGATGGGGTCGTTGTTCAGCACGGCCCAGCCGACGGCGTCCATCCCGCGGTACTGAGGAAGGGCGCCGTTGTGCGCGTTGATGACGCCGAGGCGGGCCTGGCGCAATACAGGGGTGGGCACGATCGGCATGCCGATCAACACGAGGAGGTCGGTGCGGTGAGAGCGGATGATGCCGGTGACGTCATCCCAGGTTCGCGCGGTGTGATGCCTCAAGTCGGATCGCCGCACACCAGGACGGCCGGGAGGGCCGGAGGCTGCCGGCTCGGGCGGGTACCAGGCGCTGGCGTAGGCCGAGCTGGCTGGGATTGCGTTGCTGGGAGCGTCATACCAGCAGACGGCGTCGACCGGTGACGGATGCGGCAGGTCGGAGAGGAACTGCTGTGCGCCGGCGGATCCGGCGCCGGCGAGGACCACGATGGATGGTGCCTCACCCGGCAGCGTCGGCGGTGTCTGCCAGAACGGGGCGGTGGTTGCCGTGGCCGTAGGCGGCGGGTGGTGGTTGAGCCGGCCTGTGAGGTGGTGCGTGGCGTCGCTGAGCAGGCGCGCGGTGTGGGCGAGTGACCGTGCCAGCGACGGCCATCCATCGCCGGCTGCGGTGTGCCAACGGGTCCAGACCGCGCCGATGAGTTTGCAGGCGGCGTTGAGTAATCGCAGGTCGGCGGAGGTGTGTGACAACAGAATCCACCGGTCGGCGACCGCGAGCCATACGCATGCCCGGGGTGCGCTCAGGCCGTCCAGGTTGTGCGCCACCGGTGGGTGCCAGAGTCCGCAGACCTCGAAGGCGTGCAGCAGCGCCAAGTCCGATGCACTCGGCTCCCCGATGGTGGCCGTCGTGCTCGCCGGTCCTTCCCAGTCGAGCAGGCGGCCGTCATCGATGGGCCGGTCGAGCTGCCATACCTGCTGCTCGTACGCCGCGACGTCGAACCCACGATGCTGGCTTCTCGGTATCGGACCGGGATCGGCGCGGATGCGGGCGAGGTCGGCGAGGGTGAAGTCGGCGTCGAGGTCCTGTTGTACGGGGAATCGGTGTGGCCGCATCGCGGCTGCAGGGAAGGCCGTCATGATGTCATGCCGCGACGGCGGCGCTGACCTTGGTCAGCGCGGCGAGGTAGCCGTCGACGAGCTCGTCGTCGTCGGGGTGTCCCCAGATAGGGATCTTGACGAAGGTGTCCTGGAAACGCCGCACGCCGGGCAGGTTCCTGGGACTCACCGTGACATTCCGATACGGGGCGTGGGGATCGGGCCGGGCGAACAGAGGTTCGGCGCTGATGTCGCGGGTGGAGCCCGGCACGTCGACCTCGGTCGCTCCTTCTGCGAGACAGAGCTTGACGAACTCGTTGCGGGTCACCGTGGCGTTGTCCGGACGGAACCGCAGGCCGATCACGTACAGGCCGTGCCGACCGAGCCGGTCGGGCACGACTGCGGTGGTGATGACCGGGTTGTTGGCGAGGCTGGCGGTGACGCGGCCGAGGATCTGCCGGCGGCGCTGTTCGATCTGGCTTGCCCGTTGGAGTTGATGGACGCCGATGGCGGCGGCGAGTGGATGCATGCGGTGCTTGAGGCCCATGCCGGTGTATGCGAACGGGTAGTAGTCAGCACCTGGGTCGATCTCAACTTGGCAGCGTTTGTTGTAGTGGCCGAACAACAGGGCGAGTTCGCGGTACCGGTTGTCGTTCATGGTGAGAATGCCGCCCTCACCGGTGGTGATCGCCTTCTGGTTGGTCGAGTACACCGCCATATCCGCGAGGCTGCCGACATGTTGCCCGGCCCAGGACGCGAAGTGGGCGTGGGAACAGTCCTCCAGCAGTAGCAGATCACGCGCCCGGCAGAACGCGGCGATGGCGGTCATGTCGCACGGGTTGCCCCACATGTGCGTGACGATGACCGCGCGGACGTTCGGTTGCAGCTGCGCGGCGAGAGTGTCGGCGGTGACATTGCCGTATTCGTCGGCGTCGGCGAACAGCACCTCGACGCCTTCGAACGCGAACGGTGTGGCGGTCGCGGGGAAGGTGTACGCGGGTGCGATGACGGCGTCGCCGGGGCGCAGCCCGGCGATGCGGCTCATGGCGTGGATGGCGGCGGTGCCGCTGGCGAACGACACCACGTGCGGTGCGCCGACGAACGCGGCGAACGCCTGCTCGAATTCGCCGAGCACCCCGGAGGCGTCGCGGTCCGACAGTGAGCGCCGGGTCTGCGCGAGGATGGCCTGCTCGAAGTCGGCGTCGATGGTGGGCCACTGGTAGTGCGGCCCGGGCACGTCGATCGTGGGCGGTCCGCCGTGGGCGGCGAGGATGGACACGGTTACCTCCTGCGAAGGGTCAGGACCGGCTCGTGGCCGGTCGGCGGGCGGCGGCGAGGACCGGGGTGAGGGCGGTGACGCTGTCGTCGACACTGGCGCCGGGGTCGAGCGCGACGGTGTGCCAGTCGTGGCGGGCGGCGTAGAGGCGTAGGTTGTCGAGGCCCTGCTGCTGATAGTCGATGAACGTGTCGCGGCTGAGTTCGGCGTAGCCGGCGTGCATGCCGAGCTCGGCAGGTCGGAAGCGGGCCTGCCGCCGGTCGTAGAGTGCGCCGATGTCGGCGGTCAGCAGCACCACTGCGTCCGGCATGCGGACCCGGCGGAAGATCGCCTGCAGGTCGGTGTCGGGGTAGCCCTGCAACAGCAGCTTGGAAAGGAACTTGTAGGTCCAGCCGTCGACGATCACGTCGTAGCCGGCCGCCAGCAGCGGCTGTACAACGGTGCTGGCGTGGGCGGTGAACCAGGCTGCCTGTACGCCGATCCAGAACGCGTCGGGCAGGTCGAGGGCGTCCCCGCTGTGCCAGAGCACGCTCGACAACTGCTCCATGATGCCGGCGGCGTAGCTGGAGGTCGCTGAGATCTGCCGACGGCTGACGAACACCAGCCCGTGCCCGCCTGCATCGGCGTCGTTGAGGCGGGCAACGGCGGTGGGGTAGTCGAGCTCGCCGAGTCGTTCGGCGAGGGTCGACTTGCCGACGCCGTCCGGGCCCTCCAGCGCGATGAACGTTCCCTGCATCCGTGCCTCCACGTTCCGGTCGTCGTTGTCCAGGTTCAGGTGCTGCACGCTTCGGCGGCGTTGATGAGCCGCCAGCCCTCGGTGTGCTGCCAGCGGTCCAGCTCGTGCCGCAGGACTGCGGCGGAGTCGCTCGTCAAATGCGGCAGCAGCGCCTCGACCGTGCCAGCCATTCGGCTGTCCAGTGCGGTGACCTGCGCGTCCATGACTGCGCGGAGCTGGTGTTCGAACTGGTCGGGGCTGTCGCCGGGGCCGGTGGCGTCGATGAGGCCGAGCATGGCGGTCAGCAGGGTGAAGGCGGCGTCCTTCAGGACGACGCGGGCGCTCCTTATGTGGTGGCGTGGTGCGCCGTCGAGGATCTTTTCGAGGCTCTTGAGGGTGTAGTCGAGCGCGAAGTGCCGGTCGATCCATAACTGGGCGTTGCGGGAGCAGACCCCGATGCGCCAGTCGGCGAACCGGGCGTCGATACGGCCGAGCGCGGGCCGCGCCGCGCCGGCCAGGCCGGCCGCCTGCACCCTGCGGGTGTAGGCGGCGCCGGTCAGGCACTCCATCGACACCAGCATGTAGGAGATCGCGGTGTAGAACGGCCGCCCGGTACTGTGCTCGGCGACGAACGCATCGTCGCGGACCCCATCGACGATATCGGCGACGCTCATCTGCGGCAACGGCCGCAGCAGCAGGTCGGTGCGCGCCTGGAACCGATGCGTCGCGGCGAGCTCACCGGTGTCCATCAACTGGTCGAAGGTGATGTACGTGAATCGGGTCGGCACCCCGAGCGCTGACAGCGTGCGGATGGCCAGGGCGTTCTGTCCGCCGGTGGTTTCCTTGTTGAACCGCTCCAGGATCGAGGTCACGCCCGACTCGACGCCGAACAGCATGCGGCGCAGGCCGTGGTCGATCAGGTGCCGCCACATACCGGCCCGTTCGATGTGCCACCCCCGGTCGTGGGCGGGATCGGCGACCTGGTCCACCCGGCAGGAGGATTCCCACCGAAACCCGGCCCCGTGGATCGTCTCGGCGAGCGTCTGGACGCGCGCGACGGCGTCCGGGCCGGCACCGACAGCTTCCTCGTCGACCAGATACAGCGTGCGGGAGATCCCGGGATGGCGGTCGAACACCTGACCCATCTCCTTCAAGATCCAGTCAAGACGGTCCGGGCTGCCGCCCGCCCACGTTCCCTTGTGCCCGCGCGGGCAGAACGAGCAGAAGTTGGTACAGCCACGAGATGCCTCCAGCTGGGCGACGCCACGGTGGTCCAGGGTCGCGTCAAGAAGGTCGAGCTCAGGAAGGAAGTCGGTCTGCACCCGGTTGGCGACTCCAGCAGTGCGTCGCCGGGCGATCACCATTCCACCGCCGCGGGGCCCGCGGTAGCCGATGCCGCGAATCTCCGGCAACTGCAGGTCGCCGTGGTAGTGGGCAAGTACGTCGGCGATCGTCGGTTCTCCGGCACCCCGGGCCACGATCAACTGCGGGTACCGCTCCAGCAGCAGTGCCTCGTTGCGGGCGGTCAGACTGCCACCGGCGATGACTAACGGCGGGGCGGGAAGGGCATTCAGGTAGTCGATGAGGTCGGTCATCAGATCGTGCTGGCCGAACGTCGCGGAGACGCCGACGATGTCGGGTCGCCAGGACTCGACGGTGGCCCGGACATCGGGCAGCGTGGCGCCGAGTTGCATGTCCATCAGACGGACTTGCCCCAGCAGGCTGGCACGGGCAGCGCGGGCCAGGTCGGAGATCGCCAGCGGGAACCGGGGCAAGGGAAACCACTCGGGGTGATACAGCGCCACCAGCAGCAGCCGCGGCCGAAGCAGCCGGGAGACGGCGTCGTCGGTCAAGGTGGCGGACGACAGCCACTGCTCCGGGCGGTGCACGGTGATGCGGTCGTCCGTCCACACCGGCCACCGCCGGGTGGCGTGCGGCTGCCCGGACAGATCCGCGACAGTCCAGTCGCCACCGGCGGGGTTCTCGGCGATCAGCAGGCGGCGTTCGAGAGTGCCGGTGACCGCGAACCGGCTCGGCAGCAGCGGTGTGAGCGCCGCAGTAACGGCGGTCAGGTCCGTCATCGGCAGGTGGGCCAGCCCGGTGACGACCTCGGCGGCCGGGTGCAGGGCGGTCGTGCGTGTGATCGCCTGCAGCAGCCTGCTGTGAGCGGTCATGGTGGTAGTGGCCAGCATGGCGGACACCTCCTCAGTGAAGCGCGGCAGCAGCCAAGAGTGGTGGCGAGGATGCTCTCCGTAGATGTGGCGGGGCGTGTGGGGGCACGGCGGGACCGCCGTGGCGGTGCCGTCGGATGTGGCGTGCGGGTATCAGGCGGTCGGTGCCGCCCAGACGAGGTCGGCGGAGAGGGCGGAGTGGTCGGACAGGCCCGCGCTGCGCGTGTCGTGCACGTAGCGGCAGTCGGACACGGTCACGTGGTGACCGGTCGTGCAGAACAGATGGTCGAAGCGGTAACCGGCTCCGGAGCGTCCGAACCAGGAATGCTCAGTGCGCTGCGGGTGGTGAATACGGAAGATGTCGGTAAAGCCGCCAGCGGCGAAGCTGCGATAGAACTCGTACTCCCACCTGCCGAACACCGCATGGTGCGGCCGGTGCCCAGGCTCCACCACGTTGAGGTCACCGGCGATGATCACCGGGACGTCGGTCGGGAAGACAGCCGACAGGCTGGGCAGCAGCGCGGTGACCGCGTCCTGAAACGCCCGCTTGTCGACGTTTCGCCGTGCACGGGGCCCGCGCGACGGGACGTACAGCCCCACCAGACCGAGTTGCCAGCCCGCCGGATGACTGACCATCGCCCCTGCGGCGCGGTGCGGCAGGTGAGCAGCGTCGAGGGACACCACCTGGAGATCTCCGACGCGGGTGGCGAGCAACACCCGGTAGTCGCGGCCCCCGGAATCGGGGAGATGCACGCGGTACCCGTGGGTGGCGAGCGACTGCGCCAGGCTGTCCCCGGACGCTGCGCCCGCCACCTCGCTCAGGACGACGACGTCCGCGTCGGGCCGCTCGGCGAGCCAGGCAGCCTGCCGCACGCCACGGGCGGAACTGGCGTGCTGAACGTTCCACGTGAGCACCCCCACCGCAGTTCGCTCCACACGTGGGGCGTTACGGCGTAGCTGCGACGGCAGGACCTCGGCGGCGATCATCGTGCCGTTTTCGTGGGTGCCAGCTCATCGACGAAGACCTCGCCGCCAGCGTCGAGCCTCGACTGCACTCGCGACATGATCTTTCTAGCGGCGGCGATCGTCGTGGCGTCGGGCGGTTCGCGTAGGCACCCGAAGTTCATGTCGGCCTGCTCGGAGCTGGTGAACCCCACCAGGACCGCGGCATGCGCGGACCGGCTCAGGCACGACCACAACGCGATCCGGATCAGATCGGCAGTCTGAGCGCCTGCCACCTCGCGTAGCTCATCGATTCCCGCGGCGATGACCGCCGCCGCTTCCGGCCTGAACCAGCGTTTGCGGCTGCGGTGATCACCCCGTCCGAAGGCGCGCTCCCGGTCCGGCCGGTAGCTGCCCGTCAACAGGCCCTGGCCCAACGCCTTGTTGACCAGAACCCCGCAGCCATGGGAATCGGCGAGCGCGAATATGCCGGCCGACCGGTCGGCCGGCGTCAGCAGGTTGTCCCGCACCGCGAGTACCTCTGGGTTCACGACGTGGAACAACCCGCGAAAGCGCGCGATCTTGTCGCCACGCAGGTGCGGCTCTGTGGTGAGCCGGTCCAACGCGAAGCGGTGCGGACCGCGCATGCCGATCGCCCGCACCAGGCCCTCGGCCTGGAAGTCACGCATGGCCTGGACCGCGCCTTCCAGGTAACGATCGGCCGGCCCGAAGTCCTGATGATGAAGAAAGTAGATGTCCAGGAAGTCGACGCCCAGGTTCTGCATGCTCTGCTCCAACTGATGACGCATGTGGAGCGGATCGTAGGCGTGCGCCGCCGTCCCGGCGAAATATCCGACCTTCGACGTCAACACCACGTCCTCGCGGGGAACCTGTGCGACCAGGCCAGCTAGGCGCCGCTCAGAGCGGCCATGCCCGTAAACATCGGCCGTGTCGAACAATGTCACTCCCCGCTGGAAGGCCCGCTCCAAAGCGGCGAGGGCGCTGGCGTCATCGATCTCGGACCAGCCCATCGGCATACCCAGGTTCTCGTCCGGGCCACCCAGAGGCCAGCACCCCGCACCCAATGCGGACACCTTGATGCCTGTGCGCCCCAGCGTGCGCTGCGGCAACGACTCGACCAGCATCCCGCTCATCGTGGCCCCCGGCGGCTGTAGCGACCACGGGCGCCGCGCGGCGATGACCACCTCACATCAGTTACGAACATCCTCGCCTCCACTTCCGCCGAACGCCCGAGATCCACTAGCCGGGTAATGCCGCGTGCTGCTAATGACATGGGAAACGACCGGGCCACTGTCCGGCAAGCCCATCGGACGTTCCCGACACGGCCCACGGCGACAACCCTGCTCCGGACCGTCACGGTGGCCCGGCGACGTGCCCGCGCCCGGTACACTTCCGGACATCGCCGGACGCCCCCAGCTCCCCAAGACGGACATCAATCCGACCACCGCTGGTTCGATCCCCGAACTCGCCGCCTGCCTGAGCAGACTTCGCGCCCAGGCAGAGATCTCCTATCGCGGCCTTGAACAATGGGGCAGCCGCCACGGCACCCCCATGCCGCGCAGCACGATGGCCGACGTATTCGCCGGCCGCCGCCTGCCGCGCAAACAGGTCCTCCTCACCTACCTACGAGCCTGCGGCATCGACCCGCGAACCGACCCGCGATGGCTCGCCGCGTGGACCCGGCTCGCGGAACAACGAACCGCACCCCGCCCGGCAAGCGAACCGATCGGGCAGCAGGCGGCGACACAGGAGTCCGCACAGCGCATCCTCGACGAAGCACTCGCGATCCGCGCCGCCGCCGAACGAGACGCCGCAGAACTGCGGGCCGCAGCCAGAGAGGACATCGCCTGGCTGCGCGCCAAGGCCGACGTCGAGCCGGACCATCGGCGTGACCTCGACGCCAAACTGGCGGCCGACATAGCGGGTGCCGGACTACTGCGAGTCGGAACCAACTACCTCAACGAGCTGGAATGGGAGCAACTCTTCGCCGGAGTCCGCCAACTCGACATTTTCGTGGCCTACGGACAGACCTGGCGAAACCTCCACGCCCGCCACCTTCACGACCTCGCCGCCCGCCCCGGCAGCAAGATCCGCGTGTTCCTGCCCGATCCCGCCGACGATACGACCATCGCCACGCTTGCCGACCGGTTCGCCATCACCGTCGAGGAGATGCGAAGGCGGATCGAGGCCACGCGCGCCGACTACGAACTCCTACGCCGCCCAGACGGGGCCGATGTCGAGATCCTTTATCGACCCGGCGATCGGCTGTACTCCTTCTACCGACTCGACGACACCGCCGTCCTCGGGTTGTACAGCCACAGCCGCAACCGAATGCCCTCCATCCCGGTCCTCGTCTGTCGCGCTCCCGGAAGTCTCTATCAGTTTATAATGGACGACCTATGCAACATCGAACAGCAAAGCCGGCGGGTCTAGTGCCTCGCCATACAGCCTTGAACGGATAATCCGGATGGCAAAACTTGGAGCCGGTGGCGAATTGCCGAAAACGCAAGCGTCGCACCGCCACCGAGCCGTACTGCCGGACCTGGTCGGAGCCACGTGGGTGAAGTTGATGGGAACCATCGATCCGCCTTCCTGCGAGGCTCGCAACGACGAGAGTCACTACATGCGACTCCACCCATGGCGCGTAACCCCATGATGGGAAACCACTGTAGACGAACACGCTCCCCGTTCCTGCAGTCCTGGGTCCGAGGTCACGGGTGGCGCTGAAGGATGCCTGCCCGATAGAGCGGATGCTCCGACGCTGCGGTGTGGCTGCTTGTTGCCGCCGGCCGTCTCCTTCACGCTCATCGGATGTCAACGTCCGCGTCGGTAGGCTTCACGCTGTCTCCCGATCGGGTTTCCGGCGGCATCTGGCGTCGTGACTTCCGGTGGCTGTGGGCCGCGTTCGGTGCCAGCGAGCTGGGGACGGCTGTCGGCTACTCGGCGCTGTCGATCATCGCGGTGCTGCTCCTGGATGCCTCGGACCTGCGGGTGTCGATGCTGACCGTCCTGTCCGGTGTGGTCGCCGCCGTGGTCGCGCTGCCGCTCGGACCGTGGATCGAGTACCGCTCGAAGCGGCCGGTCATGATCGGGACGGATCTGCTGCGGTTCCTCGCCGTGGCGTCGGTGCCGGCTGCCGCCTATCTGGGCTGGCTCACCTACTGGCATCTGTGTCTGGTGGCCGTGGTGCACACCGTGGCCACCCTGGCGTTCAACTGCGCGAGCGTGGCCAACCTCAAGGCGCTGGTGCCACGCGAACACCGTGCCGAAGCGAACAGCCGCTTCGAGGCCACCCTGTGGACGGCGAACGCCATCGGCCCGCCCGCCGGCGGCCTCCTCATCTCCTGGGTCGGCGTACCGGCCGCGATGGTGGTCGACGCGATCAGCTATCTCGCTTCCGCCGCCGGCATCCGCCGGCTGACCGCTCCCGAACGTCCGCCGCCGCGGCGCGCCGCCGAGCATCACTGGTCCGCTGACGTTCTGGCCGGCTGGCGGTACATCCTGCGCCATCGTGGCCTGACGGCGTTGTTCTTCAACGCGATGGTCTTCGGCGGCTGCATCATGGCCGCATCCCCGCTTTTGACGGTCTTCATGCTGCGCGATCGCGGCTTCGCCCCGTGGCAGTACGGGCTCGTACTCGGCTTCTCGGCGCTCGCCGGCGTCGTCGGTTCGCTCCTGGCGAGGCCGCTCATCGACCGCCTCGGCCACCGCACGGTGCTGCTGGCTGCCGGCGTCGGACGCTGCCTGTGGCTGGGACTGATCCCGTTCGCCCCAGCCACCCTCGGCGGGCTGGCGTTGATCGCCGTGTCCGAATTCATGCTGCTGCTCTTCGTCGGCCTGTTCAACCCCACCTTCGCGACCTACCGAATGAACGCCACCACCGACGAGTACATGTCGCGTGTCGTCATGGCCTGGTCAATCACGTCCAAGACGGTCCAGCCGGTCTTCATCGCCGCAGCCGGTCTCCTCGCCGCCGCCACCACCGCCAGAACCGCCTTGATCGTTACTGCGGCGCTCCTGCTCACCGCGACAGCGCTACTACCCTGGCACGACGACGATGCACGCAAGGACATGAGGTACGTGCCGAGCCAGGACGGACCTGCCGCACCCGATCCACCCGCACGCCGATGGCCGCGGAGGCCATCGACAAGGTCGGCGACGAACGCGAGGAGGTAAGACAGCTGATGCGTGTCGTGGTGACCACCCAACCCGCCCTTGGTCACCTGCATCCACTGGTCCCCCTGGCCCGGGCGATGGCAGACGCCGGCCACGACGTGCTTCTCGTCTCCTCCGCCTCCTTCCAACCTCAGCTGGAACGGACGGGCCTGCCCACCGCCAGCGCGGGTCTGGACTGGCTGGAGTCTGAGGCGACAGCCGCATTTCCCGCGCTCCACACGGTCGTCGGCGACGACGGCAAACGGTTCTTCCTCGACGAGATCTTCTGCGGCACCGCAGAGCACATGGCCGAAGACCTCATCGGCCTGGCAAGCGGTTGGCGGCCCGACGTCATTGTGCGTGAGATCTGGGAGTTCGGAGGGGCCGTCGCCGCGGCGATTCTCGGCGTCCCGTGCGTGGTCCACGGGATCGGCCGCTGGCTCAACGTGGAGGAAGTCGTCGACGCCGGGGCGGCCCGGCTGCGTAGCCTGTGGTCACGCTCAGGGTTCACCGGCGACGACCTGAACTGGGTCGACGGCGACCTCTACCTGGACGTGTGCCCGCCGTCGCTGGATCTGCCCACCCGGCGGCCACGCCCACCGCATACCCGGTCCCTGCGGCCCGTCCCGTTCGACGACACCAGCACACCCGGCCCGTCACCGCCCGCGCGACGTCGTGGACGGCCGCTGATCCATGTCAGCCTGGGAACGGTCAGCAGCCGCGTCGACGTGCTGAACGCCATCCTCCGCGACCTGCGCGATCTCGACGCCGACGTCGTCGCCACCACCGGCAACTGCGATCCGGTCCGAGTCGAACCCCAACCACCGTCGATCACCGTCACCGCCTACGTTCCCCTGACACGGCTACTGCCGTCGTGTGACCTGGTCATCTGCCATGGCGGTTGGGGCACCGTGATCGCCGCGGCCGCCCACGGCGTCCCGGTCGTATGCGTACCTGCTGGCGCCGACCGCCCCGCCAACGCGCACGCCTGCGAGACCGCCGGCATGGGCCTGACCATCCGACCCGACCATCTCCGCCCTGGCCGCGTCCGGGCCGCTGCCACAGCGATCCTGGACGGCGGCACCCACCGGGCCGGTGCCCGACAGGTCCGCGCCGAAGTCGACCGCATGCCCTCACCACAGGAGATCGTGCAGGCCGTGGAAGACCTCGTGTAGCACGCCGGCCGATCACCGCGACGCTGTTCTCCAGCGTCCGCCCCGGCGCGAGGCGGGCCCGACGCGACGGCGACGGCGCCCGCGGAAGGCGCCTGACGACGAGCGATGATACTCACCCCCAGTCCGTGTCAGCCGATCGCCGCTAGTGACCAGCCACGGTCATCTCGCGGGTCGGCGAGCCGGCCGTGACCTTCTCACAGAGACTCAACAGTTCGGGATGCTGACGCAACCTGGTGTATCCCTGCGGCGGCTGAAACGCCCCCAGCTCGACCCTGAGCTGTTCCAACGACATCCCCGGGTGCTCCTCGACGTGCTGAATCGGGATCGCGAACGCCCGCTCCAGGTCCTGCACGTACTCCAACACCGACGCACCGTTGCCGACACGCGCACGCTCGGCGATGTCGGCGATCCGCTGCGGCGTGTCCACGATGGCAGGCCCAAGGTCGATCACCGCTCCGAGACGGCCCACCGGAGCGGACAGGTAGACGTACCAGCGCACCGACGCCCCGTCAGGAACCGACGCCGGAACTCGTGACGCTTCTCGCCGACCCAGATCAGGTCGTAGTAGACCGGTTCAGCGACATGAGCACCGGCTCGCGGAAATCCTCAACCGGATCACCCTCGCCGGAAAGGCTGGACTGCGCGCGACCGAAGCGGTTCATCGTCACCCATCCACACTGCAGCCACTCACGTGCCGTAGCTGGTAGCTCAGGTCAGCGTGTCTCTCCCGCCCTGATGATCCTGCCACGACGAGGTGGTCTTCACCTCGCGCGACTGCGCGATCTCGGGTGCTGTCGATCGATACGAGTGATCGTTCGTAGCTCGGGAGGTCAGGACGTAGCCGGGAGATCGTCACGGTGCGAGGTCCAACGGTCGGCCAGATTGCCAGCGGCGCCACCGAGGTGTCGTCTGAATGCAGCGAGTGGCTCGTCACGGATAGACGATGCAGGCCTCGTCAGCAGACCGCCCACCAGCAGTCCGGTGGACGTGCACGTTCTGCCACGGCCGGCATCACCCGCAGGTGCCCCACCGCGCCGCGCTCGTCGGCGGCCGCCAGGACGACACCGTCGCCTCAGGTGGTGCGGACGGCGCCGACAGCGGGCGTCTTGCGGCTTCCTCCGTCAGGGGGCCGTGCCCGGCGGCTGGGATACTGACGCGGTGCCCACCGATCCCGGACCGCAGATGAACACCAGTCTCGTGAGCCGGTACGCCGACCTGCGCAAGCAGGTCGGCGGGATGACTGAGTCGGTACGCGGGATGCGGTTCAACACCCTGCTCGCCGACGCACTGGTTCGCGACGGAATCGACGCCGAGGCCGATCAGCGGGGGCCGCACGGCGAAGTCGACGTCGCGTTCTGTTACGACGGCACCTGGTGGCTGCTGGAGGCGAAGTGGTACGCCGACCCGATCACCGACGAGCCGCTACGCCACCTGAGGGATGTGCTGACCGAGCGGCGACCGGGCACCATGGGCATCCTTGCCTCGTGGTCGGGATTCGCCGTCAGCGCGCTACGCCGCGCCGAACGATCCCGCGACGTCGTACTGCTCGACCGCACCCACCTGGAAGCGTTGATCAGCGGTGCCGTGTCCGGACCCGAACTGATCGACGCTGTGAACCGGTCGCTGTCGGTGTTCGGCCACCCGAACCTGCCGTTGGCGGCGCTTCTGCGCCCACGACGCCCTGACCCGGAACCGCTACGGTTGGGTGTCCCCGATGGCTTCACCCCGGCTGCCGTCGCAGCACCTGGCGCGGTAGATCCCACCGTGACTGCCTACGGCGCGACGCTCGCCGGCATCACCGCCGACCGCGGCCGACTGCTCATCACCGTGGACGACGGCATCATGGACCTCGCCGTCGGTCGCCGCGCCCAGCCTCGCCGGCGTCTGGAACTCACCGACTGCGTCGGCAGCCCGTTAGCCACGACCGATGGTGACCTCTTCGTGGTCCGCAACGGCGGGGTGCTGCGCCACCGGCAGGACGCCTTGGAAGTGGCCGCAGGCGGCTTTACCCGCCCGCCGATCATCGTCCCCGGCCCACACGGCGAGCCGTGGCTGCTGGACCGCGACACGGTCGGCTGGCCCGGCACCGAGCACGCCAGCCTGGTGCAGGTCGGTGACCACCTCGGCGACCAGCAGCGATGGCCCGCAGGGCTCCCGGCGGGCGTCTGCCAGGCGGCGTGCTGGCTGCACGACCGCACGTTCTTCGTGCTCGGCGACGGGCACAGCGCGATCACCGACGTCGACACCGGCGAGCACCGGTGGATCGAGACCCCGGTCGGCCGGCCGCACGGCCTCATCCGTCTCGACGAGCGCCACGTCCTGATCGTCGGTGCCGATCGCCACGTCCTCATCACGGTCCTCGACACCGCCACCGGGCAGGCGACCGAACCCACGCCGATCAACCTGACCGGCCCGGTGCGCGGAGCGGCGCGTATCCGCGATGCCCTGATCATCCTGGCCGGCGCACCGGTCGACCACGCCACCGTCGTTCCGGTAGTCGCTCGACTTGACCTGCCCAGTCTGGTGTAGTTCCTACCCCGATAACCGGCGCTGATGACTGCACGGTCATGCCCTCGCGAGCGGCCGCCGTCTGTCCGACGGGGCGGGCTGGGTGCGTGCGAGCGGGATCACCGCCCTGCCCGGTGCCGTAGTTCGTGCCCTGCTTTCCCATGTCCTGTGGACAGACCAGGCGGCCCGCAGGGCAGAGATTTCGTGGTCCTGCTTCTGTATCAGCTGGCCGCGGAGGCGATGAGGTCACGCGCCCCGGCCCGCAGCAGGGCGTCGGCGACTCGGCGTCCCAGGTCGTCGGCGTCGCAGTGGGGTCCTCGCATGGTCGCGGTGACCTGCTTGGCGCCGTCGGGGCTGTAGACGGCACCGTGCAGTCGTACCGTGTCGGTCTCGACTTGGGCGAGCCCGCCGATCGGGCTGTGGCAGTGGCCGGTGAGCGCGCGAAGCATGGCGCGTTCGGCGGTGGCCGCCAGCGCGGTGGCCGGGTCGTTCAGCTGGGCGACGAGGCGGGTGGTCGTGGTGTCGCTGGTGCGGGTGGTGACCACGATCGTGCCGGCGCCGACGGCGGGCAGCATGTCCTCGACCGGCAGCACCTGGGTGATCCGGGCGGTCTGGCCGATGCGGCGGAGCCCGGCGACGGCGAGGATCATCGCGTCGTACTCGCCCTGGTCGAGTTTGCGCAGTCTGGTGTTCGTGTTACCGCGTACGGCGGTCACCTGTAGGTGGGGCCAGCGGGTAGCGAGTTGGGCGCGGCGGCGCGGCGAGCTGGTCGCCACGGTCGCGTCGGCGGGCAGGTCGTCGAGCGTGCCGCCGTGGCGGGACACCACCGCGTCGTGCACATCCTCGCGTGGCAGGTAGGCGGCGATCGTCAACCCCTCGGGCAGGGCGACGTCGCCGGGCACGTCCTTGAGGCAGTGCACGGCGATCGTGACCTCCCCGGCGAGTTGGGCGCGGTCCAACTCGCGGACGAACGCGCCCTTGCCGCCGATGACCGCGAGGTCACCGGTCCACCGGTCGCCGCTGGTCGTCATCGGTGCCAACCGGATCTCCACAGCAGGATCGAGCAGCGCCAACACCCCGGCGACCTGCTCCGCCTGCGCGAGCGCCATCGGAGAGGATCGAGTACCGACGGTGATCAGATGCATCGCCACCCAGACAGCGTACGGCCGCACCCCGTCCTGGCCGGAACAGCAGGAGCGACGCGCCGGGGCGACTCAATCCACCACCATGCTTCGCGCCGTCAACCGGCGGCCCGGTCGATGACCGTCACCTTTGCGCAGCCAACGGCTGCCTCTCCGCGATCGTCAGCGACGGAGGTGGTCCCGGTGGTCGGGGCGATGCATCGGAGCGGACGACCAGCCGCTCCCCGCGACCAGTCTCGTCTACACCTTCCGCGACGTGCAGGAAATCCCCGATGTTGTCCCCGACCGCTGCCGCGGTGTCGATGCCACCAGCATGCACGAAGCGCGCCACGTCGATAGCCGCCCGTTCAGCCGCCAGGTCGTTGCCGGGCGAGTACGCCTTCACGAAGAGTCGATCGCCGCCGTGGTGATCGACAGCGAAATTCACGGTCGAAAGGCCACCGGCGTCAGTTGCAGATTCGCCAATCCGTAAGCTGGCGCCAATATCAACTCTACGGATTCACGCACAATAAAGGATATCGAAGTTGGAGTAGTGGCGTCGAGTCAGTCTGGACGCTCATTCGCGTAGAACTCGTAGCGCTCCTGCTCCAGCCCATATTGCTCGAACGCGCCGGTGAACGTCGCACCCGCTCGTGCCAGCAGTCGCCGCGAACGTTCGTTGGCGCGCTGCGTCGTAACGACCAAAGGCTCCTCCGCGATGTTTTCGAAGAACCAGGTACGGATCAGCGTGACTGCTTCACTGGCCATCCCGAGCCCCCAGTATGCGTGCCGTAGTTTGTACGACACCTCCCACGACCCACGCTTGCGCGCAATACTTCCCTGGCCAGCCACCTCCCCACCGGTCAACGCAACCACGACGAACTTGCCCCACTCCGGCGCTTCGACCCTGCGGCGGGCACGCTCCTCGGCGACGCCCAGCTCAACCGGTCCTTTCAAATACCGGCAGACGCGAGGGTCGGTCGCCATCTCGACCAGCGCCGGCTCATCACCCGGCGCAGGCGACCGTAGCAGCACCTTCGTGGCGATCAGCGGATTCACCAGCCAGTCGGTCATAGGTCAAGGATCACAGACAGCCGAGCCAGGCGCGGCCGGTCTGTTCCTCAAACCCCGAGGCTGTGGCGGGATCGGTGTCGCGGGCGCGTCGCGGGCTGGCGTGCGGAGCCTGACCTTGTTCTCTCGGGGCTGTTCCGGTCGGCCGTCCGGGCGAGGGGATCCACTGTTCGTCGGTGTGTCTGCGCGGTAGGAAGATCGACTACCGCTGGTCATCTGGGTCGTGCTCGTCTTTGCAGGTGTTGCCCTGGCCTGCACGTTGGTCGATGTGTTGGAATGAGGGTCGGGGTTAAGCTAGGGGATCATCGGTCGTGAGCAGGCGTTCTGGCTCCTCAAGCCACAAACTCGCAAAGATGATCGTCGATCACGATGCGATGGGTGAGTACATGGACGTGGA
Organism: Micromonospora sp. Llam0; assembly: GCF_003751085.1. Classification (NCBI taxonomy): domain Bacteria; kingdom Bacillati; phylum Actinomycetota; class Actinomycetes; order Micromonosporales; family Micromonosporaceae; genus Micromonospora; species Micromonospora sp. Llam0. The sequence goes on from NZ_RJJY01000001.1 coordinate 5,735,823, forward strand.
TCGCGGTGAGCGGCGGCGCGGCCGTGTGGCGGCACGACGACGGGTGGTAGGTGTTGTTGTCGTCGTTGGTGCGGGCATGGCCGTGGCGAGCGTGCTGCTGGTCGTGGTGGCCTTGCTGGTGCGGGTCTTCGCCGACGGTCTGAGTTTGGGTGTTCGTGTGGTGCTTGTCCTGGTCGGGACGGTGGTCGGGACCGGGTTGGTCGGCTGGTGGCTGCAGCCGGTGCTGGGTCCGGCCGTCGAGCGGCTTGTTCGTGTCCGGGATGAACGGTAGACACACCTGTTTCTTGTAACGTCGACGCTCATCCCCGCGGTGGACGCTTGCGCCACCATGCTCGGATCCGCTGCGCAAGTCCGAACAGGGCGCCGCCTGCGGGTACCGCCAGCAGCACGGCGATGTTCGGGACGAGGACCACCGTGATGAGGCATGCCGTCACGATGAACGCGAGCAGGCAGGCCAGGACCAGGACGGTTCGTTGCCAGGGCTTCACGATCATGGTGTAGAGCTTCGCCGCCTCCTCGGTGGTGTGCCCGTTTGTGATGAGGCGTTCGAGGAAGTCGAGTATCGCGACGACGGGCGCGGGGCCGCGAGGCACCGAGTCTGTGGTGCGGGTGGCCGGTGGCCGTATCGCAGGGACGTTGCTGTCGCCACCTCGGGTGGGGGCGTCTGGGTGTCGCGGGGGTGGCTGCGGCGCGGGTCGGGCGGAGCCGGTCGTGAGCTCGTCGACCGGCGCGGTGGCGGAGTGGTCCGCGCCGGTGAGGGTGTCGGTGGTGTCGCCGCCTGTGTGTGCGTCGCCGGCGTCGTCGTTGCCAGACTCCGTGGCCTGGCCGTGCGGGTGGGACGCCGATGTGGTGGGTGCTGCCGTCGTTGTGCTCCGAGACCCGCCGTTGTCTGCGGAGGGGGGCGTGCTGCTGGGCACCGAGCTCGTCCTTCTGTATGGGCTGTGCGTGCTGGGGGGTGGTGCGGAGGCGGCGTTGCCTCGGTACGGCTCAGCGCGGTGGCGACTCCCCGTCGTAGATGGCCGTCTCAGGTACCTAGTTGCTCGTCGCTAGGAGCGACTAGCTAGGTTACCGTGGGATCCTACCGGGGTAGCTACTAGCTTATGGCAAGTTGCAGACAACTACCCACAGTGGTCGCGCCTGCACCTTTGGTCATTGCAGTGGGTGCCCCGAACGAACTCGCGAAACGGGGAGGAAGAGGCACCAATGACAACAGGCACGGACCCCGCGGTGCAGCGACGACGGCTGCGGGTGGAGCTACGTCGGCTCAGGCTGGACAGACAACTGACCCAGAAGGAGGTGGCGGAGCAGCTGGGATGGTCGCTGTCCAAGATGATCCGCATCGAAACCGGGCAGGTCGGCATCTCCCGCAGCGACCTACGCACGCTCCTGGAGGAGTACAACGTCTCGGACCCCGCCACGGTCAATGAACTGGCGGCCATGGCCAAGGACGGCCGCAGACAGCAATGGGGTCCATACCGGGACATCCTGAACTCGGACTTCCTGACCTACCTCAACGTCGAAGGATCAGCATCGGTCATACGTCAGGGAGAGCCACAGGTCCTTCCTGGACTCCTGCAGACCGAGGAGTACGCCCGGGCCGTCATCACCGGCGTCGGTGGCGCTGAACTCTCCGCTCAGACGATCGAGCGACAGGTCGAGGTCCGAATGAAACGACAGGAGATCATCGAGAGACCCGACCCGCCCCAGATACACTTCATCATCGACGAGTCCGCTCTCCGCCGACCCGCCGGCGGCGTCAAGGTCATGAGATCGCAACTCAGACGCCTCGAAGAGATCGCCGCGCTCAAACACGTCCACCTCAGGGCGATCTTCCTGCGCGCCGGAGTGCACCCCGGACTACGAGGGTCATTCGTCATTCTGGAGTTCCCCGACCCCGCCGACGACGACCTGCTCTTCCTCGAAAGCGGCCAGAGCAGCCTGGCCACAAAAGACAGCCCGGAGGACATCGCCAGATACAGACAGGACTTCGACACCCTCGAAACCATCGCGGCCAGCGAAGACGACACCCTCCGCCTGATTACCGCCGCACAATCAGAACTGTAACAACACGTAGCCGGCGAGGCCCGCCCGTGACCCCACCATCGCACCGTAGGAGAACCCCTCTTCCCGCGGCGGGGCGGGCACCGTCGACAACACCCACAGAACTGTCAAGAGGCGCCATTCGGGCTGATGTCAGCCTTCAGCGAGGAGACGAACGATGCCCACCCCGCTGTCGGGAAACTCAGCCGGCACCCATCGGGATCCTTCGAGTCACGGACGAGAACACGCCCCGTCCCGGACGACACCTCCACACAATTGTTGTCACCCGCCATACTCGCCTTACTCTTCCTCCAGCTACTCTCGACCACCACTCCTCCTATCATGATCCGACCGCAGCAACAGATCACACCGCAAGGTCAACACCACCAGCGGCACGACCAGAAAATCATCGACGCTGATGAACATACGTCGAGTGTATGCAGCTGCGGCAACCGATGGCCAGCGCCACAGCAGCAGAACAGCGCGACGCTCTCGACGTCACCCGCAGGATGCGCGGGTACTCGTACCGGCGCAAACCGTCCACGCCGCGCCAGCGGTGGAAATTCCACTCTTGCAGGATCCCTGCTGGCCCGAAAACCTGCCCAGGAGTGCACACCTCAACAGAGTGGCGCAGATACTTACGCCGCGGATGGCTTCTTTGTCCCGAAGTTGACCGGCTCGTATAAGCGAATGCCAGGCAACCAGGTCCGCAACTACCACTCTGCAAGCTGCCATTCAAAATTCCGCGCAGATGCCTTCGCTCGGTCCCACCTGCCGTCGCTGGTCAAGCGACATGATCGTATGTTCGGGCAGCTCACTGGAGTCGGCACCGGACTTCCGGCGTCGATCGCCGTGAGCCTGGTTCCAGATCAGGATCCGGTCGAGGGTTCGTGGCGGCACTCCTGGATCCAGCGTCCCATGATCGAGTTCATTCTGGGCATCCGGACTCCGCTGAGCACGACGTCGGTGCCGCTGTCGGCGAGCCATCTGCCAGGATGGGAGCGTTGGGCGGGTGGTAGCCAGACCCAACGAGTCTCCAGAACAGAGGACGTGATGGACACCGCCGCCAAACTCGCTGTCTTGATCGACGCGGACAACGCACAACCGTCGGCGATCGAGGCGCTGCTGGCCGAGGTCGCCAAATACGGCACCGCCCACGTCAAACGCGCCTACGGAGACTGGACCGGCACCGGCCTTCGAGGTTGGAAGGAACTGCTGCTCGCCCAGTCGATCCAACCCATCCAGCAGTTCGCCTACACCACCGGCAAGAACGCCACCGACTCGGCGTTGATCATCGACGCGATGGACCTGCTGTACTCCGGGCGCTTCGACGGATTCTGCATCGTGTCCAGCGACAGCGACTTCACGCGCCTGGCGTCCCGGCTGCGTGAGTCCGGGCTCACCGTGTACGGCTTCGGCGAACGCAAGACCCCGAAACCGTTCGTCGCCGCCTGCGACAAGTTCGTCTACACCGAGAACCTGAACTACACCGGCGACCCCTCCCCAGAGGACATCACGCCGACGAGAGCCGCCCCGACCATCGCCCCACCCAAGAACGACACCGCACTCGTCGCTCTCCTGCGCAACGCCGTCGAGGCCGCCTCCGACGACGACGGCTGGGCATCCTTGGCCAACGTCGGCAACATCATCCTCAAGCAGCGCCCAGACTTCGACCCGCGAAGCTACGGCTACGGCAAACTCAGCGACCTTGTCACCGCGACCACCTTGTTCGACACGGAGCGACGCAACCCCGGAGGCGGCAAGCCCGGCGTCATCTACGTCCGCGACAAACGCCAGTCACCAACACGGACTCCGAAGTCCCGCGTAGCCCCAGCGGCCGACAGAGCCCCAGGCTCGACGACCGCCGGCTGAACGCGAAACTGGCACAGCAAGCGCGTGCGTTGGCGGCAACGAACCCGTTCGATGCCATCCCGCTGACGCCGAATGTCGCGCAACAGACGGCGAGCACGGCGTGTACCGTTCGGAAAGTCGGCCACGCCCGGTGACGTGCGACTTTGTCCGCGTGGGATCGATGGATGGCGTCAGGCTGACGGTCATGATCCTGTCGTTCGGCTACCTGATTCTTCGTCAGGCACTGCGGTTGATCATCCTGTTGAATCGCGGCGGGCACGCCAACGCGGTCGAGGTGCTCGTGCTGCGGCACCAAGTCGCGGTCCTGCGTCGGCAGGTACGCCGGCTGGATCTGGCGGCCGCCGAATCATCAACCCCGCCGCGACATCGTCGACGCGATCCGCCACCTCGACCGCAGCTTGCCGCCCTTGGTCGGGGCGTGCTCCTCGGTCCACACGGCCTGCTGCACGCGCGGTGCTGATGGCGGTGCGGCGTTCGGGTTCGGTGCGGCCGTGCCACGAAGTGGGCAGACGAAGCCGATGATAGCCCACCGCCTGCACAACGTCACCTCGATCGCGTCGACCTTGCACCAAAATGGTCGATACATACCGATCACCACCACTCCTTGGACTTGCCCAAAAGACAAATCTCGACCCTGCATAACCACTGCCCGGAAGGGCGACGGGCGGGAGTCCGAGGACCTCCCCACGAGGCGACTCCAGGGGGCGCGTTTTGTCATATGCGCCCGATATCGTCGCCACGCATCCGCATCACCTGCTCACGGAGGGTCAAAACATATGGTTGGTTCCGCGCTTGACACCGTCTCTGCGGATGAGGCCCGTGCCCGGCTCGCCGACCAGCTGATCGCCAACGGGTGGATCAGTTCGCCGGCGGTGGAGGCGGCGTTTCGCCGGGTGCCGCGACATCTGTTCGCGACCGACGGCGTCAGCGTCGAGGCCGCATACGCCGATAACGTCGTCGTCACCAGACCCGGCCCGGACGGACGCGCGACGAGTTCGATCTCCGCGCCGTGGCTGCAGGCCTACATGCTGGAGCAAGCCAGGCTGGCACCCGGTGCCCGGGTCCTTGAAGTCGGCTCCGGCGGCTACAACGCCGCGCTGGTCGCCGACGTCGTCGGCCCGGACGGCACGGTCGTCACCGTCGACATCGACGCCGACGTCGTCGACCGCGCCCGTACCGGCTTGGACCGTGCCGGCTACCCGCAGGTGACGGTGGTACACGGCGACGGCGAGTACGCACACCAGCCCAGCGCCCCGTACGACGCCATCATCGTCACCGTGGAGACACCGGACCTTCCCCCGGCCTGGCTCGACCAACTCACCCCAGAGGGTGTTCTCATCGTGCCGCTGCGGATACGCGGCATGACCCGGTGCCTCACCCTGCGACGCCACGAGGATCATCTTCTCGCCACCGCGGCCCTGCAATGCGGGTTCGTACCGATGCAGGGCAACGGACGCCAGCCCACCTGCCGCCCGGCCCTGCACGGCGACGACGTCGTCCTGATCCTGGACGACACCACCACCGAGGTGAACCCGGACGCACTCGCCGCGGCGCTGCACTCCCCGCGGCGGGAGACCTGGTCGCCGGTCACCATCACGATGCAGGAAGGCTCATCCTTCGAGTCACTGCACCTGTGGCTGGCCAGCCAACCCCGGCCCTTCGGCACCCTCGCCGTCGACCGCGAACGCGCCGCCGGCCTGGTCGACCCGCAAGACCGGTTCTTCTGCCCGACCCTACTCACGGCCGACAGCTTCGCCTACCTCGCGATGCGCAAGCTCGACGACACCACCTGGCAGTTCGGCGTCCACGGCTTCGGACCCGACGCCGACACCCTCACCGCCGACATGCTCGACCTCATCACGGTCTGGGAACACGACCACCGGCACCACCCCGGTCCGACGATCACCGTGCACCCCACCGGCACACACCCGCCGAAACCCGATGGACCCCAGCTGCTCGTGACCCGCCGCCACGCCACGACCGCCGTCACCTGGCCCGCCCCAGGCAACCCGCGATGACCACCGACCCGCCGCACGTCGAACGACTCTCGCCCCAGTTCCCGGCCATCGTCATCGTGCGCGGAAACTCGGCAAGCGGAAAGACGACCGCAGCCCGAGAAGCACGACACCGCTACGGGCGCGGCTGCGCCCTGCTGGAACAGGACTACCTACGCAGAACCATCCTGAGGGAGCACGACAGCACCCACATCCAGCCGGTCGCCCCAGCGTTCATCACCGCGACCGCCCGCACCGCCCTCGACCTGGGCTACCACGTCATCCTCGAAGGCATCCTGCACACCGAACGCTACGCCACGGTCCTGCTCCAACTCATCGACAGTCATCCCGGACCGGTCGCCGTGTTCTACCTGGACGTCTCATTCGACGAAACCGCCCGCCGCCACCTCAACCGCACCGAGCCCATCCCCGTGACCCCTGACGAGATGCGCCGCTGGTACGCCCATCGCGACCTGCTCGGCGGCCCCGGCGAAACGGTCATCGGCGAAACCAGCACCTTCGAGCAAACGGTCACCACCATCCTGCACGCCAGCGGCCTCACCGCCGTGACACCGCAGACGCCATGCCCACGGCGGTGCCGGCGCTGCGCCCACGAATCCGACCAGGCCGCTGCCACCACCGCAGCAGGCAGGTGACCCATCGTGCGGACGGGCGGCGCGTGAACCGACGATGAAGCCGAGGTAGTCGTCGTCGAGATCGCGCAGGTTGATCGAGGCTCGACGTGGACGCTAACCGGTTCACAGTGGCCCACCACCCGCCTGCCCCTGTCCGCCCCCGGACGACCTGGCCATGTCGCAGGCCAAATCCTCAGTGTCTGCCAGCGACTCACCGCGACCAGCCCACCGCCGCCACTGCCCTACCCGTAGCACAATGTGACTCAGCGGAACGAGGGCCGACCACAACGATTGTTGGGGCGAACCATGGTGAACGACGAGCTGCGGCATGAGCTGCTAGCCCGTGCGGATGAGGACCAGCGTGTCCGGAAGGCCGCAGGTGAGCGGGCAGGGCCCGGCGGGGAGATCCCCGACGACCTCGCCCGGGAGTGGACGCGGGTCGACGAACGTAACACCGCCCGGTTGGCCGAGATCGTCAGCGAGCACGGGTGGCCCACCCGCAGTCTTATCGGCGACGACGGTGCCAACGCCGCCTGGCTGCTGGCCCAACACGCCGACCACGACCTGGACCAGCAGAAGCGCTTCCTCGACCTCATGCGCGCCGCCGTAGCCGCGAACGAGGCCAGCGCCGTCGACCTGGCCTACCTGACTGACCGGGTAGCCACACACGCCGGCCAGCCGCAAATCTACGGCACCCAACTGCGCCCCGGCCCAGACGGCCGGCTGACGGCATACCCGATCGCCGACTCCGACACGGTTGACCAGCGGCGAGCCGCACTCGGCCTTGACCCATTGGTCGACTACATCGCGGCCAGCCTGCAAAGGTAGGCAGGGCGCCAGGTGGGCACGCGAACCCCGCAGACGCGACGGCCAAGCGGGCAGACGACGGAACGCCAACACCACCAACGCATCCAGCAGACGCACCGCTCGTCCTGCCGACAGGGCTGCGGCAAGGCCTCGTGGGACGTGGCGAAGGACGGTAAGGGTGAGTCTTGACGAGGTCGCTGCCGGGCTGCAGACCGTGCTCGAACAGATCGCTCGGCAACGCGCCTGCCTGGCCGCCACCGTTTCCTCGGTCAACGCCGCATCGAACCGGCTACAAGCCGTCACCGCCGGCAGCGATCACATCCTCGTACGACAGGCCCTCGCGGCGGCGGCAGCCTCCACCACGCGACTGAGTGAGGCAGACCGTCACCTTGCCGAAGCAACGATGGCGATCATCGAGTACGGGAAGGCCATCGGCGTCGTCCTCGCCCTGCCCCGGGACAGTGCACCGCCGGCGGCGGCAGCGGCATCAACGCGGCCTGAAGCAGCGGGTAGCCGGCGTGAGGTCAGCCCGCAGCCGCGGGCGGCGGCTGAGACTGCGTCCGGCCAGTCAACACCGGCGGGTGACGCCGCGCCGGCTCCATACGTGCCGGGGTTCCTGGAATCCTTGCCCGTGCGCCGGTCGGCGGACGCCCCGACCAACGGGGTAATCACCACGACGGACGGCGAGAGGATCAGTGATGTGCACAGCGGCAAGGGCGGGCCGGGTAAGGGCGGCCCCGGCCTCCGTCCGCCGTTCAAGCACTACGTGTCCGCCCTCGACCATGCCGAAGGCCACGCGGCAGCGCTGATGCGCACCCGTGGCCTCACAGCAGCCACCCTGTACCTGAACAACACGCCATGCGTGGAACCGATGGGCTGTGACCGGGTTCTACCGTATGTGCTGCCGAAAGACACGACACTCACCGTCTACGGCCCGAACCGGTATGTCACCGTGTACCAGGGCAACGGAAAGGGGTTGGCATGAGCAGCGAGCCGGTCACGGTCTCCTACGATCGCGCCGAGCCGGTGGCCATCGACCGGCTCGACGACCTCGACACGCTACTCGACCGGATAGCCGCCACCCCCGAGTACCAGCGGTTCCCCGTCATGGTGTCACTGGAGACCAGCGACAAGGAACACGTCCTGGAAGTCTGCCTAGGCCGGCACGACCTCAGCGTCCTGGTCTGGCATCACACGTTCGTCGAGATCGCCGCCAGCAAAGGCACGCTCGACCAGCCCGCCGATCTTGCCTACAACTTCGGCGGTTCCCGCACCGACGCCTACGACAATTCGGCCATTCCCGTGACCACCGCGCGGCAGGCCGTGCAGGAGTTCTTCACCACCAACGGCCAACGGCCCACCTGCCTCGACTGGCAGACACCCAGCTACGACGAGCAGGACGAGCCAGCCAAGGGCTGACGCTCCTCCCCACTGGCAGCCATCACCGAGGCGAACTGCCTCCTGCAGGTGCCGGACATCGCATACCCGGAGAACGGCAGCAGGTGGTGGGCACACACCGAGGTGAACGAGATGTCGCGCGACAACCACCTGGTCACCGCCCTGCGTCTCGCCAAAGCACACGGCGACAGACACTTCGGCTCGCCTACATCGTCGCTCTGCTCACCGCCCCAAGCCCTCGACCTTGAAGAACGCCGCCTCGTCATCCAGCTTCTCCGCGATCGATGGGTCCACGTTGCTACCGCCGACGTCGAGCTACCCGAAGGACGCCATCTCGACCATCGCATCCTCCGCACCGCAGCCCTTGGCACCGCCTACTCGGCCTCATGGCGAATTGACCGAATCGGCGCCCGTGTGGGTGGCGAGCGGAAGGGATTTCGCTGCGCACAGGCGGAGACGCCCTGGCGACGGTCCTTCAGGGCTCAACTGGGGCGTACGGCGGCTTTCAGCACTGGTACCGGGCGTCAGTCCTGCGGGAGTTTCTGTAGATCCGTGGTCATTCGGGTGGCCACGCCAGCGTCCATTTCCGCTCCGAACCCAAACGACCACGCGCCGCTGCGTAGGTTCTCAACGGTTCGTGTCAGGGCGCGTCGCGCGTGGACGACGCTCTCGTCGCTCCAGAGGACGGAGACACCGTGAGGTGCCGGGTGGTGCTTCTCCAATGCCTCACCGACGAGGGTCAGCCCGTTGCTCGCATCGTCGAGGACTCCGATCGCATCCCACTTGTCGCTGTCTCCGCGCATAAGCTGCTCGTGGTTCAGGCTTACGCAGCGGACCGCTTGGGCGAGTGACGCCACGAGCTGACCAGTGGCTTCGAGGCTGATCACTGCGGGTGAAGCGTCTGCAACTTCTCGTTTCTGCGCCTCGTCTGCTCGCGCGAGGTCCTTTACCATAGCGGCGACATCGATGGTATCGAGGTAGGTGCGTACGATCGTCTCCTCACGCACGCCGAGACCACTCGCCATGATCTGAACCATGTCGGCCACAGCGTCCTCCGCAGCGGCCGGTGCCAGGGTGAGTCCCTGCGCCCGGCATTCATCTCGAAGTCGTTCGACCATCTGCCGGAACTGCGCACGCTTACGCACCTGCTCCACCCTTCTGAGTGTCCACCGGCGCACGCGATCCCGAGTCGAGGAAACGATCGCCGGTGGCAGTCTGTGGTTTGTCGGCCGTCCCGCCGCCCCTCGCATCAGGACGATCGTCGACACCCCGCGCGGGGGGCCGTAGCTCGGGGTGTCGACCAGGATAATGCTCGACGGGGTCCGACGGGGACCCACCGGCAGGACTCGAGAGGACCGGCCCATGCCGAAAAAGCGCACGCCTCGCCAGCGCCTCGCCGCCCAGCAGCGAGCACGTCTACAACGACGTGAACTGGCCAGGCAGGAGGAGTTCCGGGAGCAACACGCCCGGAAGATCCTGGAGCGCCAGGGAGACCCCCGGTTCGTCCAGCGCACACGGCACCCGGACGGCACCGCAACTCTCACCTGGGACAGCGAATCCGGCCTGGGCCAGGAGATGCGCGAAGGGTTCCAGGCCCAGCGCGAGGCGTTCCGCGCGAAGTTCGGCCGAGACCCGGGACCGGAAGATCCGGTGTTCTTCGACCCGGACGCGGACGAGCCCACCCCGATGGGCAAGCGGCACTGGGACGAGGACCCGACCGCGATGATCGCCGCCGCCGAGGAAACCGGGGTCGATCCGGCGTTCATCCACGCCTGGCGGGAGGTCGGCTACATCGTCACCAGCGAAAACGAGCACCTGTTCAGCGCGACCGAGGTACAGGCCTACCACGACGCCGTCGCCCGACACCAAGACGACGATGACGATGAGATCGACTTCTTCGACAGCGTCGAGTTCGGCGCCGAGGGCCTCCGTGAACTCGTCAACGAGACAATCAGCACTCCGTCCGACGAGCCCGCCTGGCGGATCCCGGAGGCGCTCGAAGCCGCCGACGACCCGGAGGCCGCAGGCCTGGCAGCCAGCACCATGATCGCGGTGCTGATGATGTGGCTGACCGGCGCGAAGGAGAGGGCGAACGGCGACCTGGCTGGTCCGGCGATGGAGTGGATCCGGGAGCATCTGGGAGGCGAGGCGGCCGACTATGCCTTCCAACTCGCCGGCCTCCTGGGCAGTCCTCTCGCCCCGAATACCACGTTCGATGAAGCTTTCAAGCGGTTGGGCGACGCGTTCCTGCCCGCGTTGGTGTGGCTCGTGGCGGGCATGGTCGCTACACAGGCGAACGGCGAGGTGGAGTGGCTCAGCCAGTTCGATCCCGAGCCGAATGCGGATTGAAGCGACACCGTGTGGAGGACCGGCTGATGGTCAACAGCCCGTACGACGGCGGGGCCGACCGCGACGATCGTGAGGATCAGGCCGAGGCGGTTGCGGCGGTCGAGTCCGTTCTGGGTGGCGCGCAGGTTGAGATCCGAACCGCCGGGGGACTGGCGGCGCTGATGGCGAGGCTGCCGGCGGAGACTCCGATCAGCGTGGCCACCCACGCCCGCATCGATCGCGACCTGACGCTCGACGAGGTGGAGGACCGAGCCGCCGCCGTGGCGACAGCCCTTCCCGTCCTCGTGCCCCAGAACGGCGGCCCTACGGCGCACGTTGGAGAGCACCAAGGTGGGCTGCGGCCCGCGGCCGGCGTCGAACTCGGCGCGGTCATCGTGGCCGAGGACGCGCAGGTGCCGGACCGGACCAGAGCCTTCTGCCCGTACTGGCAGGCCGTGGAGGCCAAGCATGACGACGACGCCGTAGGCCTGTTCGACGCGCACAACGAGCTGCTCACCTTCGTCGCCGAAACGTTGGAAGGCGACGTCCAGGCCATCCTGCACGAGCGGGTCCCCGACGACGACCTGCGCGAGCAGATGCGGATTGAGGGGCAGCGGCTCCGCCACACCATCGACCGCCTGACCGCGCTCGGCAACAGGGTCAACACCTACCTGCGCGGCGAACGGAGGGAAGCGCGCTGAGCCGACAGAACGGGAAAGGCGGCAAACAGCGATGAGGACCAAACCAGGCTCCGCACCTTATCCATCCTCGCGGTCACCGCATGGCATGTTGCTCGTCGAGTACGGGTGGCGAACCCGCTCGTCCGGCCGTGCCGTTCGGCCTGCGGTCAGGTGTCCTCGATCGGGACATGCCCGCGAACATGTACGCCTCATCGCGAACCCGTACTGATCGCGTACCCCGCAGTAGACCGGGCGCAAACACGACGGGTCGGCAAGGCATTGCCCTCTTCCGCATTGCGCTCGTCTGACGCTCATGCAAACTATATCCCATTTTAGGCGGGAGTTCCGGCCACCATGTCCACAGCGCCGACCGCGCTCAGCGCGCCGACCACGGGGGACGGCATGTATCTCGCCGGCCTGCGGCTCACGAACTTTCGCTCGTGTCGCGACGTGGAGATCAAGCTCCAGCCCGGCCTGACGCTACTCGTCGGCGACAACAACTCCGGCAAATCCAACGTCATCGACGCGATACGGCTGCTCACCACGCCACTGAGCGGGCGACGGGTCCGCTACCTGGAGGCCGACGACGTCTCCACCGGCGCGGACGGACCCATCGAGATCGTGGGCGAGTTCGATGGCCTGACGCGGTTCCAGCAAGGCCAGTACATCGGCGCGCTCGATCTCGCGACGAACAAGGCGTACTACATGACCCGATTCCGGCCGGACATGGACGTACCCCGCCGGTCCAAGGTGGAAAACCTAGTCGGCCGGGCCGCCGGGTCCGACGCCGAACCCGAGAAGCGGGACCAGATCAGGCACGTCTACCTGGCGCCGCTGCGCGACGCCAAGCGTGAGCTGGACTCCGCCACCGGCAACCGCATGGCGCTCATCATCAAGTACCTGACGAGCGAGGCGTCCCGCACGGACTTCCTCGACCAGGCGATCGACGGACTGCGCAAGCTCGAGGAACACGACGTCATCACCGGCACCCAGAAGCGGCTGCAGGAGCACGTCAGCGACCTCACCGATCCGGTCCGGGGACAGGTCATCGGTCTGAGCTTCCGCGATGTCCGGCTGCAGCGGCTCGCCCGTGGCCTTCGCCTGAAGATGGCCGAGCACGGCGTCGACCTCGCCGACATCGAGGACTCGGGCCTCGGCTACGCCAACCTGCTCTACATGGCGTCGGTCATCATCGAGCTACGTAACGCCCAGGACGCCGAGCTCACGCTCTTCCTCGTGGAGGAGCCGGAGGCCCACCTCCACCCGCAACTGCAGGCCGTGCTCCTGGACTACCTCCAAGAGCAGTCCGCCAAGTCGCTGCGCGACGACACCGACGGCCCGGCGGGTCGCATCCAGGTGGTCGCCACGACCCACTCGCCGAACCTGGCCAGCGCGGTGGGCATCCGCAGTATCGTGGTCCTGCGTACCCAGGAGACCCAGACCACCAAAGGGTCCCCGGTAGCTGAGGCCGAGGAAGCGCCGACCGGCGTCCAGCGCGGCACCGCCGCGATTGCCCTGTGCGACATCGACCTGACCGACGAGGAACGCCGCAAGATCGACCAGTATCTCGACGTCAGCCGCGCCGAGTTGCTGTTCACCCGGCGCGCGATCCTTGTGGAGGGTGTCTCCGAGGCCGTCATCCTGCCGCCGCTCGCACGCCACTGCGTCTTCGACAGGGCGGCGGCCGACTACGGGGCGAAGTGCCGCGAATTCCGGGCTGTGTCGATCATCAGCATCGGCAGCGTCGACTTCGGCCCCTACCTTAAGCTCCTCCTACAGCAGGTCAACGGCGTTCGGCTCGTCGACCGGCTGGTGGTCATCACCGACGGCGACCCCGACATCGATGACGAGGTCGACCAAGACGACGGTCTCGACGATGAGCCCGAGGCCGTCGAGCCGGAGACGGAGGACGAGCCGGCCGCCACACTCAGCCGCAAGGACCGGCTGGAAGAGATCGCCACCCAACTGGGCGCCGACTCAATCCTCGCCGTTTTCGCCGCCGAGTTCACCCTCGAGGCCGACCTGATGAACCCGTTCACGGTCAACGGCCCGCTGCTGGAGACCGCGTTCAAGCGACAGAAGCCCAGGTCGGGCAGATTCTGGAACACGCTCGCGATGAGCACGAACCCGGCGGAGGTCTTCTACCGCAAACTGCGCACCACCAAGCGGTACATCGGCAAGGGCGAGTTCGCTCATGACGTCGCCGAGCTGATCCAGAGCGGCGGCACGCTCAAGTGCCCCGCCTACCTCGCACAGGCCATCCAGTCGGCGATGCGGTAGGCGGGCATGGACGAGATCGACTTCTCGCCGGCGCAGCGCGCCCTCATCGACAAGCCGGGCAGCGTCTTCGTCCCGGCGTGCCCGGGCGCCGGGAAGACTCAGAGCATCGTCGAGCGCTTCACCCAGCGCCCCGGCGTTCCCGCCCGGCAGGGCGTCGCCCTGTTGTCGTTCACCAACGCGGCGATCAACGAGGCGCGTCAGCGGTGCGCCCAGCGGCCAGACCTCCTCACGGCCCCGAACTACGTCGGCACCATCGACGGCTTCATCAACCGGTTCATCGTCACGCCCCTGTACAAGGCGTTGACGGGCACGGTCCCCACGTTCAAGGACTCGTGGCACACCGTCCAGGGCACCACGTTCGGGGTGGCTGGGGTGCCGCTGGAGTTCCAGCTCGGCTGGTTCGCCTTCGACCACGACGGCGGCAACGCCCGGCTGGTCAGCCACCAGGTCCCGTACGCCCAGCGCAGCATCGTCACCAACCTCTCGGACTGGCAGCGGAATACGGCCAACACCAATGCCTCACGCCTGGCTCGCCGGTTCCTCGCGAATGGGGTGATGGACTGCGCGGCGACGCGGGTGCTGATGGAGCACTACCTCACCGACCCGACCAACCGGGCCCGGTTGGGCCAGCTGATGAGCGCCCGGTTCGGGTCGGTCATCGTCGACGAGGTACAGGACTGCGACAGCAGCGACATCTTCCTCATCAACTTCCTGCTGGACTTCGGCATCGAGACCGTCATGGTGGGCGACCTCGACCAGTCCATCTACGGCTTCCGCGGCTCCACCATCGAGGCGGTCCAGAACCTCGTCGGCCGAGTCCCCGAAGGAAGCCGGTTCGACGGCAACTACCGAAGCTCCCCGGCGATCTGCGCCGTCGTCAACAGCTTGCGCGCCGATACAGGCAGCGACATCCCGCTCGGGAAATGGAAGGACGACCAGTACCCCGTCGTGGTCCTGCCCGTGAGCGGGTTCGACCACGCTCGCTCGAAGATCATCGAGGTCGCCGGGTCGATGGGCTTCACCCACGAGGAAATCAGGGTGCTCGCCTACGGTGAGAAGGACGCCCGCGAGTGCGCCGGCGCCTCACCGCCGGGCGACAAAAGCGGCGGCAAACTCGTCCAGCTCGCCCAGGCCGCAGCGACCCTTCAAGATCTGCGCGCCAGCGCCTGGGCCCGGGCCCGGGCCCAGGCCATGCAGACGATCGAAGGCATCCTCCGCGGGCTCGGCCGCGACGACGACCGTGTGCTCGCCGACGCCGAGTTCCTCGGCTCCGTCGGACTCACCCCACGCACGTTCCGGGACGGTTGCCTGCGGCTCGTCAGCAGGGCCTCGCCCTTCGACGGCCCACCCAGCGCGTTCCGCGCCGAGATGCGCAACGGCATCAAGGCGTTGGGGTGGGACGGCTGGATCAACACCGGCGGCCTCCGCTCCCCGAACGGCGACACCTGGCCCGTCCTCATGATTGACGAACCCGATGCGCTCGACTGGTCGACGGTCCACGGCTTCAAGGGCCTCCAGGCAACGGTCACCGCAGTCGCGATCCCGCCGCTGCCGAGACGCGCCACCTCCGCCGACGGGGTCGGGCTCTGGAGCAAGGGCGATCCCGGCGAAAGCCGGCGGGTGCTGTACGTCGGCGCATCCCGCGCCCAGCGCCTTCTCATCCTGGTTACCGCCGACCTGCAAGTGCCCGCCGTAACGTCCTGCCTTCAACGGGATGCGGTGCCGTTCATGGTTGTCCAGAACACCCGAGACGCCAGGGCACGAGCCTGACACCCCAGCCTCAGCGCCGCAGTTTCATGGCCTCGACCGCGGGCAGATCGCGGGCCGCCGCGTTCCGCATCAGGTGCGGCCGAACCGCGACGCACCGGTTCTTCGCACACCATACGAAGGCCTCCACATCGCGCCGTCGGGCAAGCCTGGGCTTGAACCGCTTGGACGGCGAACTGACAGGCGGTGGTTACCCTCGAATTCGTGCCCGAGCCTTCCCTAGCATGTTCATGGTGACGATGCGCCCATCGGCCGGTTCCGGATTCTGGTCTTCGCCTGAGGCATGGCGGTACCGATCGTTCGTACGCCGCCGGCGTGTCAGGCGCATCGACGTGGGCGGGGAGCCCGAGGGTAAGGGCGAGCGGGGCCGCCGAGCGGCCCAGGAGTTCCAGCGGCAGGTGGCCGCACAACAGCGAGCTGCCGGCCACCGAGCGATGACCGGGCCAGTCGCGTTGGAACTTCGGTTCGTCTCGACGCGGCCGACACCGCCCGCGATTCACCGGATGGCGAAGTGGGCACTCGATGTCCTTGAACAGCCCGGTCCTACCGTCGCGCTGAGCGCCGATCGCCGGCCGCTGGTGTATCGCAACGACCGTCAGGTCAAGCTGCTGCACGTCTCTCTTGACCAGGCTTGGCCAGGAGATGGGCACCGGCCCGGACCCGAGGGCCCCAAGACGATCATCCATGCTCAGCCACTGCGAGACGCTGTCGAGGACCTACGCGTGTCCCACGAGTTGTCGACAGTCGGACAGCGGCACTTCATGGACCGAGACGTGTTCGGGGAGGACGAGGAAGACGATTACCCGCGCATCGGCCCGCCGGAGGAGTGGGACACGGAGGTACCGCAGCCGACTGGTGATCCTGCACGGGACCGGTTCAACAAGTCCCTGCTGGCGTGGAGTACCTACCAGAATCTTGAGCTTGCCCAGAAGCGGTTACTGATCGCGATGGACCGACTGGTGGATGGCGCGATGTGGTCCGCGCCCTACCAGATCTCGGCGTCGGGCGCAAGCGACGGCGACGGGACCCGGCGGCGGCCCGAGCTGCTCGATCTGGTCGAGCAGCACGAAACCGAGCCGTGGCAGGACCTGCTGTCGTTCCCATTGACGCTGCCGCTACCAAGCCTTCCGGAAAACACCGCCGATCGACGCACCTTCCGCGACGCCCTATACCTCAGCATGGAGGACTTTCGAGGTAAGTGGCCCATCCTGAAAAACCTAGTCGTCCCCATCAAGGTCACCATGTTGGTGGTGCCTCCGCAGCAGGGAAAGGACCTCGACAACCTCGCCCTCGACGTGCTCCCAGCGGTCCACGAGGTGCTTCGACCCCACATCGAGCCACGGCGCTTCACCCCCAGACTCCTTGCCGAGGGCGACCCGGCCGCCACGCAGACGAGACGGGAGCACGATCAAGCGCTCAAGCGGCTGAAGTCGCTCAACGTCCAGAGCGTCACCGCTTACCAGGTGGTCGAGCTGAAACGTCGCCCGGAACACCCGCCGCAAGGGCTTCTGAGGCTTACCCTCGGGCTCGGCGACGGGTACGACCATCACACCCAAAGCCTGTGGAAACGCACCGACAGACGGCTGTGGCGCAGGCTTCACGGGCTCTGACGAACGACCAAAACGGCGAGCACGGTCCGGCGTCCACCACCGTGACGGATCGACTCGGCATCGGGTGTCCACCCGTACGAGGGCAGCCCTGCACCTCAAGCCGTACCCGCCACTGGCGCTGACGGCCCGTTCCGAGTTTCCCGCTCGCTTCGAGATGTCGGACCGATCGGCTACTCTGCCGGCACTGCGAAGGTTATAGATCCCGTGCGGGAGTTCCCATGCAAAGTTACAGCTTCAAATTAGACATACGTCTCGGCGACCATTCCCTCGAAGGCTCCACCCTGACCTGCTGCAATCAATTCGACGGAAAAGAGACCTGGTCCCTGGACCTCCCAACAGTGCTTTGGATCCTGGAAAGGGTCGCTGCTGGCGAAGGAGATGCGCGAGAGATCCGAGACGACCTTCTTCAGGCAACGGAGTGGGACAGCGCCTGCTGTAGCTCTTGCGATCTGGCGATGTCACACTTCCCGGAGGCACGCCACCGCCATGAGGCGGCTTCCCGGCGGTGGGAAGAAGACCAGCAGCTAGATTCTGACAGCTTCCCCTACCTCCTGAACAAGGGCAAGATCCACAGGTCGAGCTGCCGGCGCCCGCCCCGCCCGGTACCGCCACGGTTTCCCGAGGACCTGCACACCTTCGCGGTACTTTTCGGAGAACATAGTGGCGATCTGGAACAAGTCTTCAACTTTCTTGCTGGGCAAGCGTCCCGTGGAGCGCGTCAGATCAGCTCGTCGGAGGTAGTCGCGATGATGGCGCGGGACGGCGTCGCGACGGTGAAGAGCCGACTCTGCGGTGCGTGTAAGCCTCGACTACCTGACCTCGACCTGGCCGCACCCGAGGGTCGACCGGCGTGCTGGGCGTGGCCTTTACTCTCGGACGTCCCTACGGTGGCAGCCGGAGTCGCCCCGGTCAGCGTCGACGTCAACGTGCTGCCGCATCAACGGGCTGCTTACGCCGAGATGGAGCGTTGGCACGAGGGCCGCTGCGCGGTTTGCGGGCATGGCCATGCCGTCGGCAGGCTAGTGAGAGACCATGATCATCCAAGCGGGCTAATCCGTGGCCTGCTCTGCTCATCGTGTAACACTGCCGAGGGCCGGACCGACTCCCTGTTGTTCAACAGCTACCGTCGCCGACCACCCTCAGTGATCCTGGGGCTCGAAGTGCTCTACCTACCTGCCGGCTTCCAGCCGGGAACGCACCATCAAGGTGTCCCAGCCCGGTGAAGAGCAAGACGGAGACCCTGTCAACGACATTTGAAATTTGGTTCTGGCACACATTCTGGATGCTGTTGGTGATCTTGACTCTGTGACCGGGGTGGCGCGTCGCTGCCAGAGTTGAGGGACTCTTGGTGTTGGGGTAGCGGGATGTCGATGGGGCGGGGTTCGGGTTGGTTGGTGCCGGCGGAGACGGCTCGGGTGGCCTGGGCTGCCAATCCGAAGGGGGGAAGAGTCGCTGGGGTCGTCGTAACCGCCGTTGTATAGATGGTGACTCCTTCGCTGGTGGACAGGCGTCGGATGGAATGTGGTGGCTGTGGGATTGTGATTGGCGGTGCGAGGTCGCCGCCAGATCGGGTGGCACGCTCGCCGAGGCCGTCGAGGTCCCCGTCAACGGTGACGACGAGTTGCCACTGGGTGGCGACCGCTGCGCCGCGAACCCGGATCAGGTCGGCGTTGTGCAGGTTGGTGCCGAGTGTCTCCTGGTAGAAGCGGCGGGTTTCGTCGGGTCGTGGGCAGCCGAGAATCATCCGGTGTGGGGCGGTGATGACGCCTGCCGGATGTCGCCAGCCGTGGCTGTCCTTGCGGTGCCACAGCGATACGGGCGCACCGAAGGGGTCGATCAGGGTGGCGATACGCCCCTGGTCGATGTCGAAGGGTGCGACGATGAGTTGGGCGCCGGCGGTGGTGGCTGCCGCTACGCGGCGGTCGACATCGTCGACGGCGAGGTAGTAGGCGATGTGTGGTGGGGTGCCGGGTGGATAGATCGGGGCGGCCAGGTCGCTGACTGTGCCGATGCGGTGCGAGCCGACGGTGATCGTCGTGGCGCGGCGCCAGTCGTTGTCGTCGACGGCGAAGTGCCAGCCCAGCGTGGCGGAGAAGAACCGGGCGGTGCCAGCGATGTCGCGGGTCTTGATGTCCATCCAGCAGAATTCGCCGTCGGTGCCAAGAGACGGCGTGTCGGCGGCTGGACGTCGGGTGGTGGTCACGGTAGCTCCAGGGTGAGACTGGCCGGGATGGCGTCGAAGGCGTCTTCGACGAGGCTGGCGAGCATCGGGAGTCCGCCGTAGCCGATCTGGTGTTCCTGGCCGGGTTTGCCGTTGCCGCGTCCGGCGACCCAGTTGCGGGCACCGCACCGCCAGGCGCTGAGGGCGAACTCGCCGAGCAGTCGCAGGCGTACGTCGTAGCGGCTGTCGGTGTTCAGTCGTGTTTCGAGGATCTCGACGAGGCGTTGCTGCACTTTCATCGACGACAGGATGCTGTGGTCGCGCAGGACAGGGGTGCCGGCCGCGAGCCGGCGGGTGGCCAGGAACCGGCGTTCCCAGTCGTCGGGCATGCCGTGGATCGCCGCGACCAGGCTGGCGCGCAGGGCGGGTAGGGCGGGTCCGGGCTCGTCGTGGTCCTGGAAGTGGGTGATGTACGCCTGCCAGAGTTCGCCTTCGGCGGCCATCGCTACGTCTTCTTTGCTCGGGTAGTAGCGGAAGAACGTGCTGCGGGCGACTTCGACGTGGGCGGTGAGCTCTTCCAGGGTGACCCGGTCGAAGCCGCGGTCGCTGAACAGGCGTAACGCGACGTCGGCTAGTGCACGGCGGGTGCGCTGTTTCTTGCGCTCGCGCAGCGGCAGGGATCCGTGTTCGGCAGGTTCGGCGAGTTCGGCAGGCACCGACAGATCATAACGAAACAAGTCCGAGACGCATATCACACTTGATGCCTAACGCTACCCAGGACAATATAGAACTCAGTCTCGTTTTCTGGTCGTTTTCCTGTCGCCATGTGCGCTGGAGGTTCCCGCGGTCATGCCTGTCGGCGTCCAGCCCCGTCCGGGCCGACCTGTTCTCGTCGTGCTGCTGCTGGCGTCCACTCTCGGGGTGATGGGTGGAGCGACGATCGCCCCGATCATCGAGGTCATCCGGCAGGATCTCGCGGTCGGCGGCACCGAGGCCGGCCTGATCCTCACCTCGCACAGCCTGGCCATCGCCGTGCTCAGTCCGCTCGCTGGGCGGGCGGCGGACCGGTTCGGCATCCGCGTACCGCTGGCGGGTGGGCTGGTCCTTTACGGCGTTGGTGGTGGCGCGGGCATGCTCACCTCGACGCTGCCGACGCTGCTCGCCACCCGGCTGGTCCTCGGCGCCGGCGCGGCCGCCGTGTTCACCTGCTCGACCGTCGCGATGCTGGCGCTGTACCAGGGTCCCGACCGGGACCGGGTGATGGGCTGGCGGACGACCGCCGTCACCGTCGGCGGGTTCGCCTACCCTCTGGCGGCCGGGGTGCTCGGACACGTGTCCTGGCACGCCCCGTTCGCGATCTATCTCGTCGGCGTACCGCTCGGGGTGGCCACCCTGCTCATCATCCCGGCGGGCACTGCGGCCTCGATCCGCCCGGATCAGGGCGCTGGGTCCTCACCTACCGGCCGCCGTGGCGCCGTGCGGTTGCTGCGGGACCGTCCGCTGCTGCTCGGCCTGTGTGGGATCTGGGTCGCCACCGCCGGGCTGATGATGGTCCTCGCGGTCTTCCTGCCACGCCGGCTGGACCAACTCGGCATCCAGGACACCGTGCTCGTCGCGGTCTACTCGATGGTGGTGTCCGGAGCCGCCGCCAGCCTGGCCGGCCTGGCGTACGCGCGGCTACGTACCCGGCTGTCCTATCCGGCGCTGCTACGCGGCGCGGTGCTGTGCTGGACAGCCGCGTTCGTCGCTTTCGCCGTCGCGGACCATCCGGTGCCGCTGCTGCTCGTGCCGGCCCTCACCGGTCTCGGCTCCGGTCTGGCCATGCCCACGCTGACTGTCCTGATCGATCACACCGCGCCGCCTGGGCGGCGCGGCACCGCCACCTCGCTGCAGGGCAGTGCGTTGTTCGGTGGCCAGTTCGTCTCACCGCTGGTGTTCGGGCCCCTCATCGAAGCCACGTCCATCACCGTCGGTGCGTTGACCGCCGCCGCTGGCACCACGCTCATGTTCATCGCCCTGCTGCGGCTTCCCGATCCCGAATGGCCGGCGAGCCGGCGACCCGCCGCACCTGGCGACGGGCCGCCTGACGGCACGGCGCGGCGGACACCGCCCCCGGTTCCAGGCCCACGCGACAGCGCCGCACGGGACGCGTCCCCGAGCTGACCAGTATCAGTGGCCGACCCCGAGCTGGCCGGCGAGGGTGCCGTGGATGCGGGCGCTGGACTGGTTGAGTTCGATGATCTCGACGGTCTTGCCCCGGCTGGCGTACTTGGTGGTGATCGCATCCAGGGCGGCGACGGACGAGGCGTCCCAGACGTGGGCGTGGGTCATGTCGATGATCACCCGGTCCGGGTCACCGGCGTAGTCGAACTGGTAGACGAGGTCGTTGCTGGAGGCGAAGAAGAGCTCACCGTGCACCGAGTAGATCCGGGTGGTCTCGTCCGGGTCGAGCACACTGGTCACCTGGACCATGTGGGCCACCCGACGGGCGAAGATGACCATCGCGGTCAGCACGCCGAAGATGACACCGATGGCCAGGTTGTGGGTGATCAGCACCGCGGCGACGGTGAAGGTCATCACCGCGAGTTCGCCCCACGGCATCCGCTTCAAGGTGGCGGGGGCGACGCTGTGCCAGTCGAACGTCGAGACCGCGACGATGATCATCACGGCGACCAGGGCGGCCATCGGGATCCGGGCGACGATGTCACCGAGGGAGACCACCAGGATCAGCAGGAACACGCCGGACAGGAACGTCGACAACCGCGTCCGGGCACCCGCAGCCTTGACGTTGATCATCGTCTGGCCGATCATCGCGCAGCCACCCATGCCGCCGAAGAAACCGGTCACGATGTTCGCCACCCCCTGACCCCACGACTCACGGGTCTTGTTGGAATGCGTGTCGGTGACATCATCAACCAACTTCGCGGTCATCAACGACTCCATCAACCCCACCAGAGCCACACCGAACGCGTACGGGGCGATCAACTGCAGAGTCGCCACGGTGTAGGGGATCTCCGGCAGCGCGAGGAACGGCAGACTGTCCGGCAACGAACCCTGATCCCCGACCGTCGGCACCGCGAACCCGGCGACCACGGTCACCACCGTCAGCACCACGATCGCCACCAACGGCGCCGGTACCGCCTTCGTCAGCCGCGGCAGCCCGACCATGATCACCAACGCGACGACGACCATCGGGTAGACCAGCCACGGCACACCCATCAGATACGGCACCTGAGCGGAGAAGATCAGAATCGCGAGCGCGTTGACGAAACCGACCATCACGCTACGCGGAATGAACCGCATCAGCTTGGCCACCCCGAGCACCGCGAGCAGCACCTGCAGTGCCCCGCCGAGGATCACCGCCGCCAACAGATAGCCGAGCCCGTGATCACGGGCCAACGGGGCGACGATCAACGCGATCGCCCCGGTCGCGGCCGAGATCATCGCCGGCCGACCACCGCAGATCGAGATGGTGACCGCCATCGTGAACGAGGCGAACAGCCCCACCCGGGGGTCGACCCCGGCCAGGATCGAGAACGAGATCGCCTCCGGGATCAACGCGAGGGCGACCACCAGACCGGCCAGAACCTCGGTCCGGAACACCTTCGGCGACAACCACGACGGGCGGGACAGACGCGGCCGGAACACCGCAGGGGAGAACGCAGACATACAGCCTTTTCCGATCAGGGCGCGCGGCAGCGCGCAGGGTCTCGTGTCGGGATTCGCGGACCAGCACCGATCCCGGTGATCGTGACGGCACGATCCGTCACACCCACGATGACCCGAGAAGATGACCTGGTTGTTTCCGGGCGCCGTCGCCTCGGAAACCATCCCCCACCACGCTGGTCAACCAGCACTGGCAGCAGGGAGGAATCTACCGTCACGGGAGGGTATGAACTACGCAGAGTGGCAATCGTCACCATTCGCGCATGGTGAACTGCCAGCCCGGTGGTGGGTGGTAGTAGCGGCGGGGCCGCGACTCCGCGCTGAGCGGACCAGGGCAGCGATATCCTTGTCGGATCACATTCGTGGCGGCAACGGAGGAGGCGGGCCTGCGGCGATGAGTTCCCGTGAGCTGATGCAGATCGGCGAGGTAGCGGAGCGGACCGGGCTGAGCCTGCGAACCATCCGCTACTACGAAGAGGTGGGCATCGTCGAGCCGTCCGCGCGCAGCCAGGGCGGATTCCGGCTGTACACCGATGACGACGTGGACCGGCTACAGGTCGTCAAACGGATGAAGCCACTGGAGTTCACCCTCGAACAGACCCGCGAGCTACTGGGCATCCTCGACCGGCTAGCGGATCACGGTGACCAGCCGGATGAGGTGGACCGGGCCGTTCTGCTCACCAAGCTACGGGAGTACCACACGGCGGCACAGGCGCGGGCCGCGGCACTGAAGGCGCAACTGGCCACCATCAGGGAACTCAGCGCCGACCTGTCGACCCACCTCGACGCGCTCGACACGGTCCCGGTCCGCCCACGCACGAGCGGCGCCACTACGAGCTGACCGACCCCACCGCAACTCGGCTCTTACGTTAGGGTCGAAAGATCAGTGCTGCGGGGCGGTCGTCCGGAGGTTCGCCAACATGTCGGGAGTCACCCAGACTCTTCAACCGGTCCTGGCCGAAGCGGCGCGGCGGCGTACCTTCGCGGTGATCTCGCATCCGGACGCGGGCAAGTCGACGATCACCGAGGCGTTGGCGTTGCACGCGCGGGCGATCAACTCGGCCGGTGCGGTGCACGGCAAGGGTGACCGGCGTGGCGTGGTGTCGGACTGGATGGCGATGGAGCAGCAGCGGGGGATCTCGATCACCTCGGCCGCGCTGCAGTTCACCTACCGGGACGTGGTCATCAATCTGGTCGACACGCCGGGGCACGCGGACTTCTCCGAGGACACCTACCGGGTGTTGACGGCGGTCGACTGCGCGGTGATGCTGCTCGACGCGGCGAAGGGCCTGGAGCCGCAGACGTTGAAGCTGTTCGAGGTGTGTCGACACCGTCGAGTGCCGGTGATCACCTTCATCAACAAGTGGGACCGCCCCGGGTTGGAGCCCCTCGAGTTGCTGGACGAGGTCGAGCAGCGGATCGGGTTGCGCTGCACGCCGTTGACCTGGCCGGTCGGGATCGCCGGTCAGTTCCACGGGGTGGCCGATCAACGCACCGGTCAGATGGTCGCGTTCACCCGTACACCCGGAGGGGCGACCGCGGTGATCGAGGAGGAGCTGCCGGCGGACGCCGCCGCCGCCCGCTACGGCGAGGACTGGGTGCGCGCGGTCGAGGAGTTGGACCTGCTCACCGCTACCGGTGCCGAGCATGACCCAGCCGCTTTTGTGGCGGCGACCACCACTCCGGTGCTCTTCGGGGCGGCGGTCACCAACGCCGGGGTGCGGCAGTTGTTGGATGTGCTGGTGGACACCGCGCCCGCGCCGACGGCCCGGCCGGACGTCTCGGGAGCGCCGCGTGAGCTGGACGCCCCGTTTTCGGGGTTCGTGTTCAAGACCCAGGCCAACATGAATCCGGCGCACCGCGACCAGGTGGCGTTCGTCCGGGTGTGCTCGGGCCGGTTCGAACGCGGCATGGTGGTCACCCACGCGGGCACCGGCCGCCCGTTCGCCACCAAGTACGCCCAGCAGGTCTTCGGCCGTGACCGGGACACCATCGACGAGGCCTTCCCGGGTGACGTGGTCGGCCTGGTCAACGCCACCGCGCTGGGCATCGGCGACAGCCTGTACGCCGCCGGCCCAGCGGTGACGTTCCCGCCGCTGCCGTCGTTCGCCCCCGAGCACTTCGTCGCGATCCGGGCCACCGACGCGTCGAAGTTCAAGCGGTTCCGCCGGGGCATCGAGCAGCTCGACGGTGAGGGCGTGGTGCAGGTGCTGCGCTCGGACCGCCGGGGCGAGCAGTCGCCGGTGCTGGCGGCGGTCGGGCCGATGCAGTTCGAGGTCGCCACCCACCGCCTCGCCGCCGAGTTCGGGGTGCCGACCGCGATCGACCACCTGCCGTACACCCTGGCCCGGCGCACCGACGCGGGCAGCGCGGCCGCGCTCAACGCCGCACCCGGCGTCGAGGTGATGACCCGGGTCCGCGACGGTGAGCTGCTCGCGCTGTTCCCGGACAAGTGGCGGCTGTCCACCGTCCGCAACCGCGACCCTGACCTGGTGCTCGAACCGCTGCTCGCCGACGCCGAGAGCTGACCCACCAGTAAAACTACTGGGACGTGAGGGTAGAGTGTCTGTGCGCCACGGCACTCTCTCGGCGCAGCGGCGACCTCGGCACAAGCCGTTACTCACTCGGGACCCCGGCTACGTCGAGGTCGCCGCTTCCTCGCCGTAGCCGATATCGCGGCGGCCGCCGACCGGGGGCGGGCCGGGCTCGCCGCCAGCGGATCATCTGTCAATCCAGTGCGGGCAGTGGATCTCGCGGTGCCAGGCACCGGGGGAAGACCGGCACCGCGAGACCGCCCGGGCCACCGGCGGAGCGGACCGGCGGCGACGACCATCCCCGCGCTCGGACGGATGTTTCGTCGAACGCGAAAGCCAAACAGTACCTGAACGTAAAGTTAGAGTCGAGACGGGTTGGCGCCCTGGCGAGACGGGTACGCCGGTGTGAAGGCCGGCCGCCGATGCCGCTGACGGAAGCTGCCAGGCGGCCGGTGCCGGGATTTCGGCCAGGTGAGGAGTGCGACGTGCAGCTGGGTTTCGTGGGTCTGGGCAAGATGGGCGCGAACATGGTGCAACGCCTGCGGGCGGGCGGGCATGAGGTGATCGGCTATGACATCGACCCCGAGTTGAGCGATGTGGGATCTCTGGACGAGTTGGTGTCGGCGCTCGCGCCGCCCCGGCACATCTGGTTGATGCTGCCGCTGGGCCCGCCGATCGAACAGACCATCGACAAGCTCGCCGGTGTGCTCGACGTGGGCGACCTGATCGTCGAGGGCGGCAATTCGCGGTGGACCGACGACGGGCCGCGGGCGCGCCGACTGGCCGAACGGGGCATCGGCTATCTGGACTGTGGGGTGTCCGGCGGGATCTGGGGCCTCGACAACGGGTACGCGTTGATGGTCGGCGGACCCGCCGAGCAGGTGCGACGGATGAGGCCGGCGTTCGACACGCTCAAGCCACCGGGGGACGGCGGCTTCGTGCACGCCGGCGCGGTCGGCTCCGGGCACTTCGCCAAGATGGTGCACAACGGTATCGAGTACGGACTGATGCAGTCCTACGCCGAGGGCTTCGAGCTGCTGCGCGCCTCGGACCTGGTCACCGACGTCCCCGGCGTGCTGGACTCCTGGACGAACGGCACCGTCATCCGGTCCTGGCTGCTCGACCTCGCCGTCCGCGCGCTGCGCGACGACGCGGCGCTGTCACAGATCAAGGGGTACGCCGAGGACTCGGGCGAAGGTCGCTGGACGGTCGAGGCGGCGGTGGACCTGGCCGTACCCGTGCCGGCGATCAGCGCCGCGTTGTACGCGCGGTTCGCCAGCAGGCAGGACGACCAGCCCGCGATGAAACTCGTCGCCGCGCTACGGCGCGAATTCGGCGGCCACTCGGTCACCGACGCAGGCGGCGACGACGCCGGCAGCGCAGATGAGCCCGCTCCCGGCGTCACCGACGCACCGCGCCACCAGCCCGGCTCGGCACCTACCGACCAGCCCGACGTCACGGTGGCGGACCGCAGGTGACGACCGGGTTTCCGATCCGCCCCGAGCACCCGCCCGGCGAGGTGCAGGCAGCAGCGCGGCGCGAGCTACGGCGACTGTGGCAATTCAACCGGACCCTCGGGCCGTCGGAGCGGACCCGTGGGCTGCACTACTGGCTCGGGTACGAGTACGCACTGATCCTCGCCCTCACCCGCACCTGCCCAGGCCAGACGTGGTTGGACGTCGGTGCCGGCGCGCACAGCGTCATGCCGTACGCGTTCGCGCACCGCAACCAGCTACGCGTCATCGGGCTGGATCGCACCGACCGGCTCGCCGAACAGATCGACCGGGGACGCCGGGCCTGCCGTCACGGACTCGTCGCGGCGGGCCAGGTGCACTGGGTACGGGGCGACGCCCGGACGCTACCGATGCCGGACGCGTCCCTCGACGGAGTGCTGGCGGTCTCCGCGCTGGAACACCTCACCGACGGTGAGGATGACGCCGTCGCCCTTCGAGAGGTACACCGGGTGCTGCGGCCGGGCGGGCGCGCGGTGGTGACCGTGCCGTTCCGCAGCCGGGGCAGCATGATCGAACTGCACGGGCTACAGCCGTTCCAACGGCACTACTCGCCAGCCACGCTGGCGGAATCCTTCGTCCGGCCATCTGGTCTCGCCGTCGAATCGACCATCTGCTACGGCGAGCGGCTGCCGTTCTACGCCCTCACCCGGCGCCTGCCGTCACGGGCCCACCGGCTGCTGATCCTGCGCCGACCACGCCCGCAGACCGGCAGCGTGACGCCGACTCAGGTCGACCCCCGGCTGCTGTAGATCGCCGAGACCGGATGGGGTCAGCGGCCTGCCTCATCCAGCGAGTGCTCCGGAACGAGGTCAGGCTCTGCGCTGAAGGGCTGTCCGACTGGCCGGGTGTCGATGGTCTTCAGATGCTCCGCGAGATCGTTGCTGAACTCCTTTATGGTCTTGAGTTGTGCTGCCAGCGCGTCCGTTCGGTCCTGCGCTACTGCATGGAATGCCCGAAGCTGTGCCGCCAGCGTCACTCGCTCAGTTTCGCTGAGCCGGACGCTTGGCCGGGCCAGTTGGTCGAGGAGGTCCAGGAGGTCGCGTGTCTGTTCCAGCGTGCAATCGATCAGTCTCATCCGCTTGACCAGTTGGAGTCGGTCCACGTCAGCGTCCGTGTAGAGCCGAAAACCGCCCTGGCTACGAGCCGACGGCACCACCACACCGACCTCCTCGTAGTAGCGGATCGTCCGCAAACTCAAACCCGTCCGCTCGGCCACCTCGCCGATCTGCATCAGCTCACGGGAACCCATTGCCGCAGGCCCGCCTCCTTCATCAACTCAGGTAGTTCAGCGACAGTGCTGCTGTTGCTCTGGGCCCGGGTGCTGACGCTGGCCGAACGACATCGCGCTCGTGTGCGGGGTGTGAGTCGCCCGACGCCCAGCAGCCGCCCCCGCCGGAATCGGGCGCACCGGTCAGCGGGATCCCATCCTGCACCTCCCGTCGAGCATCTTACCCTCACGTGAAGGTACGATTCCCGAGACGCTACCGCGTCAAGCGGATGCTGAAGAGTGGACCGGAGAGCCGAGTTGCAGGCAAAACGCTATGTGGTAGCCCTGGCCGACCATACGCTCATGCTAATCTGCGCCGACCGGCACCGCCGGTTCGACGAACGTGACGTATTCGAGGTCTGCGACCAAGCCCAGGTCGGCGTTGCGT
Source organism: Micromonospora sp. Llam0 (assembly GCF_003751085.1). Classification (NCBI taxonomy): domain Bacteria; kingdom Bacillati; phylum Actinomycetota; class Actinomycetes; order Micromonosporales; family Micromonosporaceae; genus Micromonospora; species Micromonospora sp. Llam0. Next base: position 5,764,764 of record NZ_RJJY01000001.1, read on the forward strand.
GTTCGGTGTGGCGGCAGGTGCTGGAGCTGCCACGACGTGATGTCGTACGGATCGAGCGATTCTGGGTGCAGATGCCGGGAACCGATGCTGGGGACGCCAACTACAGACGTCCCCCGCGGTAGGCGCGGGGTCGAGTGCGGCCCACGCCGCGGTACTGCCAGCCGGCGCTGGCCCGCAGCGTCGGGTCGAGGCAGTTGCGGCTGTCGATGACCCGGGCCGGTCGGCGACCAGCTCACCCAACGCGACCGGGTCAGCGTTGCGGAAATCAGCCCACTCCGTCAGCACACACACCAGATCGGCGTCGCGCACCGCGTCGACGATCGACGGCACATAGTCCAGATCCGGCTGGGCGCGGCGGGCGTTCTCCGTACCCTTCGGATCGAAGACCCGCACCCGCGCCCCGGTCTTGGCCAGCATCGCCGCCAGCCACCTCACACACCTCGGCCATCGCGTTGATGAACGAGATCTTCGTGGCCAGGAACGCGTTCGCGGCGACCTTCACCAACTCTGCGGTGGCGAAGTCGGTCACCACCAACGGCACCTCCCGGTCCTCGGTAGCGGCCAGGTCGAACACCCCCTTGTGCGCCGCGAACAGCATCCCGTTGGCCCACTCGCTGCGTACCCCGACGACGATCCGGTTCGGCCGCAGCACGTCCTCGACGGCGAAGCCCTCCTGCAGGAACTCCGGACTCCACACCACCTCGACCCCGAGATCGTCCGGGGCGTGTTTGCTGACCAACTGCTCGATCCACTCCGCGGTGCCGACCGGCACCGTCGACTTGCCCACGATCAACGCCTTGCGGGACAGATGCTGCGCCAGGCTGGTCACCGCCGCCTCGACGTACGACAGGTCCGCGCCCATCCCGTCGGCGCGCTGCGGAGTACCGACGCAGATGAAATGCACATCACCGAACCCGGCGGTCTCCGCCATGTCGGTGGTGAACCGCAACCGCCCGGCCGCCAGGCGGTAGTTGTCAAGTCAAATTGAGACGGTTTGTGCCTGCTGGGTTGGCTGGTTGATCCAGGCCTGCTCGGGTAGCCGTGGTGCCCGCAGCCGGCGGGTGAACCGGTCCGGATGGGCGGCGTGGGCGGCGTGGGCGGCGTCGAGGGCGCGTTGGCGGTGCTCACGGATCTGCTCGGCGGTTCCGTAGTGCACCGACGCCGGGGTGTGCCAGCCGATCCCGGAATGCCGATGCTCGTGATTGTAGGCGGTGAAGAACCCGTCGCAGAAAGCTCTCGCGTCAGCGAGGGACCCGAACCTGGCCGGGAAGTCCGGCACGTACTTCATCGTCTTGAACTGCGCCTCCGAGTACGGGTTGTCATTCGACGTCCGAGGTCGGGAATGCGACCGGAGGACACCGAGGTCGACGAGCATCTCCGACACCGGCTTCGACACCATCGCGCCGCCACGGTCGGCGTGGATGGTGTGCGGCTCGATCCCGTTCCGGGCGATCGCGTCGGCGAGGAAGTCCCGGGCCACGACGGCGTCCTCGGCGGCCGCGACGAGCCAGCCGACGACGTAGCGGGAGTAGATGTCGATGACGACGTAACACCGGTACCAGACGCCCTTGGCAGGTCCCTTCAACGCGGTGATGTCCCAGGACCACACCTGACCGGGTCCGGTCGCGACCAACTCCGGCCGCACCCGGGGCGGGTGGGTCGCCAGCCGGCGTCGTTCCCTGCTCTGACCGGCCGCGCGGGCGATGCGGTACCTCGTGGACATGGAGCAGTGGTAGCGGCCCGCGTCGAGTTCCCGCGCCCACACCTGGGGGATCGCCAGATCGGCGTAGGCGGGCGAGTTCAACACCGCGAGGACCCGGTCACGTTCGGCGCCGCTGAGCGTCCACGGTGGCGGGGTCCGGGGCAGCCACGGCCCGTGTCGCGGACCGACCGGCCGCGCCCGCCGGTAGTAGGTCGCCCGCGAGGTCCCGGTCAGCGCGCACGCCCGCTGCACCGCGACGCCCGCGTCGCGCAGCTCGCCGAACGCGGCGGTCAGGATCTCCTCGGCGGGTTGTCGTTGTCCGCGCTCCCGGAGAGTTCTTCCAAGAGCGCGTGTGCTTTTCCCATGATGTCCAACGCCATCCGGGTCTTGGTCAGATCCGCCTGCAGTTTCTCGTTCTGCCGGCGCAGCTTCTCCAACTCGATCTGTTCCGCGGACTTCTTCACCCGCGACCCGGCCGAGGCGGGGGTGGCGGTATCCGTCTTCCCGCCGCCGTCGACGTGGCCGAGGTGTCCGGCGTCGCGGGCCCGTGTCCACTCGATGATGTGCGACGAGTACAGGCCTTCCCGGCGCAGGATCGCGCCTTTCTCTCCGTTCGGGGCGTTCTCGTACTCGGCGACCATCGCGAGCTTGTACTCCGGGCTGAAGACCCGCCGCGACGGCTTCGGCGCCGGGTCAGCCCCGCCGCCGGAGGCCGACTGCTTGCCAGATGAAGTGGACACGTACACAAGGATCTCCGATCCCCGTCCTCAGGTCAGCACCCCACTCACACGGGGTGTCTCACACCATCTTGACCAAGAGGGAGGCTCCGCTTGAGCAACTCGTCCAGCCCGGGCTCGTGGAACGGCACCTCACCCGCAGACAGCTTCGCGATCTTGTCAGCGTCGACGTCGAAGCCGATCACCTCGTACCCCAACTCGGCGAAACAGATGGCGTACGTCGCACCCAGATAGCCGGTACCAAGGAAGGTCAGGCGCGGCCGGGAAGCCCCAGACGGCGGCGTGACCGCAGCGATGGCCGGCACGGGGTGGTCAGGGGTCAGGGATGCGATCACTGGGGGTTCTCCACATTCAGGGTAGAGCGGCCGGCGGCACCGTGAGTTTGGTCGTCAGTGCCGGCACGAGCGTCACCGGTCAGGCCGTGGCCCGCTCGTCATCGAACTTCCTTGGTCAGTCAAAGTCCTGGGTGGCCAAGGCGGACAGCGCGCCAGCTGTAGTCAACAGCCGTGAAGCTGCCGACAGCCGCAGTCCCCACTGCACAGCGAGCGCCTGTTCGCCCTGCAGTGCCCCGCACAACGCGCCGGCCATCGCGGCGCAGGGCATGCTGCCACCAACTCCGGCGATCGCGAAGCGAAGGGCCTCAGAGGCGTCGTCGGGGTGGTTCAGGAAGGCGGCCAGCGCCACTGCCACCGCCGGCAACACGACAGGTCCGTCGCTGTTCCCTGCGGCGGCCACCTCAGCTGGTTCAGCGCCCCGGCGTACCAGCACGGTGAGTCGCTGTAGCACCGACCGGAACTCCGCGCTGCGGGCGTGTGGCGCCAGCGCAGCCAGGACGTCGTCCGGACACAGGGATCGCGCCTGCGATGTCCGCGCCGCGATCGCCACTGCGACCGCGATCACGGCCGCCGCGTCGGCGGCCAGCGGATGTGCGTGGGTCACCGCCGCCGTCCGACGGGCCCGACCCGCCACCGCGGTAAGCCCCACTCCCTGGACCAAACCCACCGGAGCGACCCGCGCCGCCGGCTCGTCGCAGTCGTCGCCCGCCGCCCGGTGGCGCTGCTGCGCCACCACCTGCCACGGGACCCCGGCGTCGATGCGGGCAAATGCCTCAGCGCTCACCGGCCCGTAGCCCCGGCCGCGGTCTCGCGACCACTCCGCCACCAGCTCCGCAGCAAGCTCCGCCTCGTCAACCGTGCCACGACGCCTGGTCAAGTGGTCGGCGATCACCAGCAGCTGCGCCGTCGCCGGACCGAACCGCAGCGCCTGCGGCGGCTCCTGTGGGATGCGTAGGGCATCGGCAGCCCCTTCCGCTGCGGCCGCCCGTGCGAGCGCTTCGGCGGATGCCGACACCAGCAGGCATCCACGTACTCGATCCATCCACGCGGTCCGCGCGTTCCACGCTGCCGACGTCGTCAAACCGTACTCCCGTCACGACAATACTCTCACGAGAGAGTAGGGTAGCGGACCGGCGAGCCTTCCGCACCGCCCACCGGTGAACCGATCTACCCCAGACGTCATGACCCGCGCGGTCGACTCGATGATCATCGGGTGGAGATGGCCGGCAGGCACACCAAGGGCTTCGAGCCAGGCCCCGCGTTCCGCCGGACGCGTCGAATGAGCCGAGGGTTGGTCGTGTTATTGATCACTCCGGCAAAATTTCTTGCCCTGTTAACTCTTACGTTAGGTTAGCTTCAGGTAGAGCTGGTTCGTCCTGACCGTGCGGGTAGGACGCCCCGAGCCCCTTCTCGGGTCGCCCCCGGCACGAAAGGGCTGATCGGCACAGCCGCAGCGCGCGGTTCTACCGCAGCCTCCAGACCACCAGATAAACGTGGCCACGCCGGGAGGCAGTGGGTTTTTCCGTTGCCATCGCAGGATCTACCGCAAGCAGGGTCTTCGAACGTTGACAAACCACGCTGACGTCGCCGCACCAGATCGCACACAGCCAGCCGCACAAAGATTTCACGGCTGGCGTATCGCAGGATACGCGAGTGTCGCCCTCGCAATGACAGCACCCGGTCAGACGGTGGCCGTATCCGCATTTATTGACCCTATGATTGCGGATCTGGGGATGTCACGATCAGCGGTTTCCGCCGCCTATCTTGCCGGCACCCTGGTCGGTGCCCTCGCGCTACCGACCATTGGTCGAATCATCGACCGCCACGGTGTCCGTCGCTGCATGGTCGCCATTGGCGCAGTGTTCGGCTCGGTGCTCGTCGCGTTGTCACTGGCCTCGGGGATCGTCGGGCTGACCGCAGGGTTCGTTGGCATCCGGTTGGCCGGTCAAGGCGCGCTTGGTCTCGCCGCCACTACGGTCACCGCCCACTGGTTCTACCGCCGCCGGGGCGCGGCCATGGCGGTTGTCTCCGCTTCCGGGGCTGCCGGTATCTCGCTCGCGCCCATCGCGCTGGAGCGTCTGATCGCGCAATCCGACTGGCGCATCGGATGGCTCGTGGCCGGACTCGTCGTGTGGGCCGTCGTAGTTCCGATCGCCGTATTCGGCATCCGTGACCGGCCGGCCGACATCGGCCAACACGTTGATGGCGATCCCGGTGGGGCCGATAGCGCCGGACCGGCGGTAGAGCTCAGCCTCGATCCACCGACGCGGTTGCCGCTAAATGTTGGTTGAACATTTCTGTATTGGGGTGGTGGGGCGGGCGTGAGGGAGTCGCCGATCACGTGATCGGCTTGCTCCGAGGGTGAGGGTTCGAGGTGGAACGGGGATTGTGGCCTGTGGTCGGGCCGCCTGGTTTCGGCTGGTGGGGTGTGGTCAGCCGGGTGCCGGCTGGACGGCGGTGAACAGGTTGTCGAACGCCGCCTGCCAGGGCCAGTACTCGGGCAGGTGTAGGTGGATGGTGCGGGCCCGGTGGGCGAGGCGGGCCGCGACGGTGATGATCCGGGTCCGGATGGTGGCGGGTCTGGCGGTCGACCAGGTGCCCGCGGCGAGGTGTCCGGCGGCGCGGGTGAGGTTGTGCGTGATCGCGGCGCAGGTCAGCCAGGCGTCGTTGGCGCTGAAGTGTCCGGAGGGCAGGTGGGCGAGGGGCCCGGTGATCAGGTCGGCGTTGACGTGCTCGATGATCGCGTGTTGCCGGTGCTGGGCTTCGGCCTGGACGAGGGTGTACGGGCTGTCGGTGAACACGGCGTGGTACCGGTAGGTCGGCAGGAGTTCGTCCTGGCCGGGGATCTGTTGCGGGTCGTCGCGGCGGACGCGGCGCACGATCAGCCGGGCGGTCGCCTCGTGTCGGGTGCCGGCGAACGCGGTGTACGTGGTTTCGGCGATCTGCGCGTCGGAGATCCACCGGCCGGCGTCTTCGTCCCAGACGGCCTGCGGATAGGTGATGTCGACCCACTGGTCGGCGGCGATGCCGTCGCACGCGGCGCGGATCTTCGGGTCGATGCGGCAGGTGACCGAGAACCGCACGCCACGACGCCGGCAGCCGCTGATCACCGTCTTGGCGTAGAACGCCGAGTCCGCTCGCACCATGATCTCCCCCGAAGCGCCGCATGCCCGGGCGGTCGTGATGGCCTCGGCGATCATGGTGGCGGCGCCCCGGGCCGAGCCGGCGTTACCCGACCGCAGCCTCGTGGCGGCGATCACCGGCGCGGACAGCGGGGTGGACAGCGTCGCGACCAGGGGGTTGTAGCCGCGCAGGTAGACGTTGTAGCCGCCGACCTTGGCGTGGCCGAACCCGATGCCCTGCTTCTGCTTGCCGTACACCCGCCGCAGCATGGAGTCGATGTCCACGAAGCACAGGGTGTCGGCGCCGGTCAGGATCGGTGCCCGGCCGGTCAGACCGATCAGGGTGTCGCGGGCGGCGGCCTGTAACTGCCGTACGTGCCCGTGGGTGAACGTACGCAGGAACGACCCGAGTGTCGACGGCGCGTACACGCCGCCGAACAGCGACCGCATGCCGCCGTGCCGGGCGATGTCGAGGTCGTCGATGCTGTCCGCGCCCGCGAGCATCCCGGCCACGATCGTGGCGACCTTGCCGGCCGGGTTCGCGCCCTTGTCCGTCGGTAGCCTGACCCGGTCTGCGACCGCGTCGTGCAGACCGGCCTGCTCGGCAAGGCGCATCACCGGAACGAGACCGGCACACGACACCAGATTCGGATCGTCGAACGTCGCGCGCACCACCGGCGCGTCCTGGCGTATTCTCACCTGCGAGGTGCCCTCTCGAACCGAGTGATAGAAGCGTCAGAACTCCTATCCTTCCAGTTCAGAGGGCACTTTCTGTAGCCGGGGTCCTGCCGGTCAAACCTTCATCGGTGGATCGAGGCTCAGCCTCAGTCGGGCTCAAGCTTTACGGACACCCTACTTCTGGGTTCTTTCGGTTGGTGTGGCCAGTAGCGGACTCCTGACCACGGGAGTTGCTTTCCACCAGATCGATCTCCTCTCTGAACGTGGTCTCACGGCGACGGCTGCCGCAGCCAACTTTCTCCCCCAGACCGCTGCCGGAATCGCAGCCACACTCCTGGTCGGCTTCCTCATCGACCGGTACTCTCCTCGGTTCATGATCGTGTCAGCCATGGCTGGTCTCGCCGCCGGTCTCGCATGGGCGACAGTCGTGACACCCGGGTGGTCCGCCATTGGATTCGGCCTCGTCATCGGCGCGGCTGCGAACGCCGCCCGCGCCATTGAGGCGGCTTCCACTCCACGATTGTTCGGCACTGCCCACCTCGGTTCCATCCGCGCTGTCGTGAGCGCGCTGAACATTGGATCAACGGCGTTCGGCCCGCTGGCGTTCGCCACCGTTCGCGATGTCACCGGCAGCTACGCCTTCGCTCTGCTCGGTGGGATCCTGCTGCCCGTCGCTGTCGCCATCGCCGCTCTGCTGACGCCGTTGCCGAGTGCCGTCGCCGCACGCCGCCGATCCGAATCCGGATGAGCACCAACTACCCCAGCACGGCACCCGCCAGGGTGGTACACCAGCGGCCCGTACGTGGGGACCGTCAACCACTGAACGTCGCCGGCGCCAACAGCCGACGACCGGCCGTGACTCGTCGGCTGTTGGCGCCGGCTCAGGTCCCGGGCGGAGCGTTGGGATCAGGTGGATCGAGCGCGACGAGTTCACCGAGCGGCAGCGCCCAGACCTCCTGCCAATGCCGTGCCGATGGCAGGCTGTCGTCGTAGCGGCGGATCTCGAAGATGATCGCATCGGTGTCATACCGATGCCGATCAGCGCTGATCGACCGTGTGGTGCCGTCCGTCAACGTCACGGAATAGCGGCGCACGTCACTCCTCACGAGCGTCTGACGAATAGATCCTGACTCCTGTGCAACCCCGGGTCCGACCAAAGCGGCGGCAGTCTGGCTCGGCGTCGGCCCAAGGATGACGATGACTGCGGCGGCCGACGGAGGTTCTGGGAGCGGCGTCCACGTAGCGACGTCAGCATACTCTCGCGTTACGGTAGATTTGTCCCGGGCGACTGTTGCTGAGTCCTCCCACCGAGACGAGGCCGTCCGGCTATCGGCGGGCGAGCGTTCACTCAGCCCTGGGGCTTCGCGGAAGTCATCACCGGTCGGACTGCCTACGCCCGACAGGGCGTCCCAACGCCGCGAGGTGGTTCGACGCCGTCCACACCAGCCACGACGACTGCAAACGGGTCGCCCATCGAGGTGGCGTTCGCTGATCACCGAGCCTTGCTCCGCACATCGCCGCCGTCATCATTCCCGCATCGCTGTTGGACCCTTGGGCGAGCAGGGCGGCGGCGATCGCAGCGATCGGGTTGTCGTGGTGCGCGAGGAATGCCGCGACGGCGACACCCGTGACGGACAGCACCGGATCTCCATCCGCGAACTGCCTTGTCAGGTTGTCCACCAGGCCGTCGTTGGCCGCCTCGGCTGCCTCGGCCGCAGCACCCAACCCTTGCGCGCACGTCGGGTGACGGGCGTGCATCTGCAGCACCCGCACGAATTCGACAGGCCGAAGTCGCCCGACCGCCGACGAGCGCGCCGCCAACGCCACACCCACAGCCTGCACCACAGCAGCGGCGACCACCTCGTCGTTGTCGATCGCTGCCCTGGCGGCCCGGCGGGCCGAGTCAGCGACCGCTGTCAGACCGAGACCAGGAATCAGACCGATGGGCGCGATCCATGACGGCGGCGCGCCCGACGGGGCGATACGGTCGACCCGACTCGACGGCGTCGCCAGCTCCGGAACGGCCGACATCTCAGCGGAGAGCACCTGCTCGTCGACGGCGCCCTGCCGCTCGGCCAGGTGGCGGGTCAGCGCCAGCAACCGGACCGTCGCGATGCCGAACCGCATCGGCGGCCGGTACACCTCGCCGCGTCGGGGCGTCGCCGCCTGTGCGCCGCCGCCGAGCGCGTCGGCGCACGCCGCCATCAGCAAAGATCCGCGTACTTGGGCGGCCCAGTCGTCAGGTTTGATCGGATGGGACAGGGGCTTGCGGGGTCCGATATCCACTCGGCTAATCTACCCTCACGTTAGAGTATTCTGCACGTGCCGGGCTGGGGTGTCGCGGGAGCCGCCGACCTGCCAGCCGGGGCACCACGAGGGAGGATGAGGCATGCCGACCTACCGCCTCTGGCAGCAGGACGGTCAGGACCAGTTGGTCCAAGCGACGCGGGTTGTCAGCGACGGCACCTACGTCTACTTCGAGAAGCAGGTCGGGCAGCAGTGGCAAGACGTACTGACTGTGCCGACCGAGCAGGTGGAACGGGTACAGCGACGGGTCAACGAGCCGAGCGGGTGGCGCTGGATCCTCGCTAGGCCACTCAGGGTGAACCCCCCGCACCGCCATGGGTGACGTGGCCCCGAGCCACAGCCATTCATCGTCCCTGCCCACGCCAGCAAGACGGTGTCCGCGGACTTGCTACCTCACGAACGTCGGATCGACCGTCTGCTACGGCGAGCGACTGCCATTCCCGGCTGCCGCGACCAGTAGGCTCGGCGGTCAGCGCGGCGCTGGCTTCAACCGATACGTCGGCCGGCCGACACCGGCGCCGTCCTGCTGATCCCGCGCCGACCGGGCCGCAAAGCGGCAGCGTGACGCCGACTCAGGTCAACCCCCGGCTGCTGTAGATAGAGGTCGTTGCTGACCTGCCTGGTTCTCCCATGTGCTGCCAGCGTGTCGCTATGGCCCGTGCTACGGCATGGGAGACCGGGCGCTTCGCTGCCAGCGAGGTCCTCACCGACCTGATGGTGCCACACATCGCCCGTTGGCTCAGATGGCGACGACGACCGGGATGATCATCGGCCTGCGGCGGCGGCGGTTGAACCACCGGCCGGCGGTGCGGCGCAACCGTTGTTCCAGGTCGTGGGTGTCGGTCACCTTCTCCTCTGCGGCGAGTGCGACGGCGGTCACGACGAGTCCGCTCAGTTCGTCGAACGGCTCCAGGGCGCGGACAGAGCCACGGGCGTGGATCTCGGGGTTGCCGTTGAGCTGCCCGGTGGCGGCCTCCACGATGACCACGATCGACACGAAGCCTTCCTCGGCGAGGATCCGCCGGTCTTCGAGTGAGCCACCCAGGTCGCCGATGTGGCTGCCGTCGACATACACATTCCCGGCGGGGAGTCTCCCAGTGACGGAGGCGCGGCCGTCGCGCAGGTCGATGACAGTGCCGTTGTCCGCGAGCAGAATTCGGTCATAGTCCACGCCGGTCGAGGCAGCCAACTCCGCGTTGGCGGTGAGGTGACGGATCTCGCCGTGCACCGGCAGAACGTGGCGAGGCCGCAGGATGTTGTAGCAGTGCAGGAGTTCGCCCGCGCTGGCGTGGCCGGACACGTGGACGAGCGCGTTGCCGCTGTGCACCACCCGGGCTCCCCAGCGGGTGAGGCCGTTGATGACCCGGTTGACGGCGTTTTCGTTGCCCGGGATGAGGGAGCTGGCGAGCAGGACGGTGTCGCCCGCGCCGATGCGGATGGGATGGGTGCGGGCGGCCATCCGGGACAGCGCCGACATCGGTTCGCCCTGTGAGCCGGTACAGACCAGGACCACCTTGTCGGCGGGGTGGTCCCGGGCGTCGTTGGCGTCGATGATCAGGTCTGCGGGGGCGTCCAGGTAGCCGAGGTCGCGGGCGATGCCCATGTTGCGGATCATGGATCGGCCGACGAAGGCCACCTTCCGGCCGTGCCGTGCGGCGGCGGTCGCGATCTGCTGAATCCGGTGGACGTGGCTGGCGAAGCTGGCCACCACGATCCGTTGGCTGGCGGTGGCGAAGACCCGGTCGATGGCGGGGGTGATGTCGCGTTCGGCGGGGGTGAACCCGGCGTTCTCGGCGTTGGTGGAATCGATCAGGAGCAGGTCGACTCCCTCATGTCCAAGACGGGCGAAGCCCTGCAGGTCGGTCAGGCGGTGGTCGAGGGGCGACTGGTCCATCTTGAAGTCACCGGTGTGCAGGACCAGGCCCGCTCCGGTGCGTACGGCGACGGCGAGGCCGTCGGGGATCGAGTGGTTGACGGCGAGGAACTCGCAGTCGAACGGGCCGAGTGGGATCCGGTCGCCTTCGGCGACGCGGCGGGTCACCGGTTGGATCCGGTGCTCGGCCAGTTTTGCGGTCAACAAGGCAAGGGTCAGCCGGGATCCGACGATCGGGACGTCACCGCGATGGCGCAGCAGGTAGGGAACGGCACCGATGTGGTCCTCATGCCCGTGGGTGAGGACCACCGCGTCGATCCGGTCGAACCGCCCGGCGAGCATGGAAAAGTCGGGCAGGACCAGATCGATGCCATGTTGCTGATCGTCGGGAAACAGCACTCCGCAGTCGATGACGAGCAGGCGCCCGTCGTGTTCGAAGACGGTCATGTTGCGCCCGACCTCACCGAGGCCGCCGAGGGCCACGACCCGCAGCGCGCCATCGGGCAACACAGGTGGAGAAACCGCTGAGACGCCCTGGTCATCGGTCCTGCCGGCGCCAGCGACCGTGTTCAGCGGAAGATCGACCATCCGTTGCCTCCTGTGGTGTTGGCTGCCGCGAGCCACGCTCTACCAACGGAGCACTCTACCGTCGCGTAAGGGTAGGATCTCGGGTCGGTAGCGTCCCGCTCACCACTCGCCGCGACACAACAGGCAGGCGGCTTCCTCGGTGCCACACACCTGTCGTCGAGTGGCCACCCGCACCCTACCCTGACGTCAGGGTATCCTGTCCGCAGGCGGATCGTCGCCGCCGACCCCGGCTGGGCAGTCCCACCGACGCGCCTGCTGGCCCCGCCGATCCAGGCAACTGCCTGGCCACCCAGGCATCCTGGCGCGCCAAACTGGCCGCCAGGCACCCACACGGTCCCGGCTAGCCGGGCGTCAGAATGGAGCACCATGACCTTGACCGAAACCACATCGAACCAGCGTTCCCACCGCCCGGTCACCCGGGTGGAGATCGCGGATTTCCTCGACACCGCGTTCGACGCCGGGCCGGTCGGCGGCACCGACCTGGCCCGCGTCGCGCAGGCATCCGGCGCCCGCGCAGAGCTGGTCACCTTGCTCGCCGAACTGCCGGAGCAGAACCGGTACGCCCGACTGCGGCAGCTGTGGGAGGACCTGCCCGACGTCCCACTCGGCGCGTGAGCCCGAAGCGGTCATTCACCCCGTTTCGGTGTAGGACGTCGGAGTCGTTGCACCCGAGAAGCTGATCCGGAGATGGGTTTGACGGACGCACAGGCACGAGACGAAGAACACGAGCGCCAGCATCTGGCCGAGACGGTGCGCCTGCTCACAACGGAGCTGGAGCGATTCGCCACCAGCATCGGCAACTCCGCCAGCGCCATCCAGGCGCAGAAGGAGCAGATGTGGGCGGCCTGGCGGGACATGGACGGTGCGGAGAAGGCCAACGTCCGCGTCGAGGTGAACACATCGGTCGCCCTGGCCGAGCATGCGGTACGGGCGCGAAGGCGCATCCAGCGGCTACTGGCCTCCCCCTATTTCGGGCGGGTCGACTTCCACCCGAGGGGCGAGGCGAACGCCAGCGCCCATTACATCGGAGTGCACAATCTGACGGACCCGAGCACACAGGAGATCGTCGTCCACGACTGGCGCGCCCCCGTGTCCAGCCTCTACTACGATTTCGAGTCCGGCGACGCGCACTTCGACGCCCCCCAGGGGACCATCCACGGCGAGATCACCGGCAAGCGCCAGTACAAGATCCGGGACGGGCACCTCGAGTACATGTTCGAGAGCGCCCTGAACATCGGTGACGACGTCTTGCAGCGGGAGCTCAGTCAGTCCGCCGACGACAAGATGAAGAACATCGTTGCCACCATTCAGCGTGAGCAGAACGCGGTGATCCGCAACGAGACTGCCAAGGTGTTGATCCTGCAGGGCGTGGCCGGGTCCGGAAAGACGTCGATCGCCCTGCACCGGGTCGCTTTCCTACTCTACCGGTTCAAGGATACCCTCTCATCCGAGAACGTGATGATCCTCTCCCCCAACAAGGTCTTCGGCGACTACATCGCCAATGTGCTTCCCGAGTTGGGGGAAGAGCAGGTAGCCGAAATTGACTTCGGGACGATCGCCGACAAATTCCTCGCCAAGGTGACAGAATACGAGACGTTCAGCGATCAGGTGACCAACCTGCTCGAGCACGTCGACGACGCGGCCGCCGAGCGCATGCGCTACAAGGCGACGCCGGAGTTCGTCACCGATCTCGCGACGTGGATCGACGCGCGCGCCAAGGAGGATTTCACACCGAGCGAGATCGAGCAGCGCAACGAAAGACTCTCGACGAGCTGGGTCGCGGCCACCTTCGAGGATTCACCGACGCTTCCGCTCTTCACGCGGCTCGACCTGCTGACCAACAGCGCCATTCATCAGCTCAAGCGGAAGGCGCTGGACAGAAGCGGAAAGTGGACAGCCGCCGACACGGCCAGCGTCCGCAAGCAGGTCCGCGCCATGTTTCCCCACAAGGACGCACTGGCCCTCTACAAGGCGTTCTACTCCGACCCGGCGCGGCGCGAGTTCTTCAAGCCACTCGGCCGGAAAAAGATCGAGTACGCCGACGTTTTTCCGCTCATCTACACCATGATCAAGACATCTCGCCAGGAGAATTACGGGCGAATCCTGCATCTCGTGGTCGACGAGATGCAGGATTACACTCCTATTCAGTACGCCGTCCTCCGCGAGTTGTTCTCCTGCAGGATGACGATCCTGGGGGATTCCAACCAGTCGGTGAACCCGTTCAGCTCCTCGACGCCCTCGACAATTCACAGCATATTTCCGGAAGCCGACCTCTTGGAGCTACGCAAAAGCTACCGGTCCACGACCGAGATCACGGACTTCGCCCAGCACATCTCCCGAAACGACAAGATCGTCCCTATCGAACGCCACGGGCTTCCACCCCAGATCATCAACTGCGTGGACAACGATGACGAAGTCTCACGGATACTGACCCTCGTCGAGCAGCACCGACGCAGCACGCACCGGTCCCTCGGCATCATCTGCAAGACCATGAACCAGGCGAGGGCCCTCCGCCGCACCCTGTCGGAAGCCGGCGTCGATCTGACATTCCTCGACTACGACAGCACGGAGTTCGCTGCCGGTAAGGTCATCACCACAGCACACATCTCGAAAGGGCTGGAGTTCGACTGCGTCATCGTCCCCGACGTCGACGACGGGAACTACGCCAACGACATGGACAGGAGCATGCTCTACATCGCCTGCACCAGAGCCATGCACGAACTCCACCTGACCCACCACGGGCCCGTCTCACGCTTCCTGCGATTCGCCGACGAGCCTTCGAACACCGGCGGACAGCCGCGCCGGTCCCGCAGAGATCCGTAACCGCGCGAGTGACGCCCAGGCAGGCTGATCCGGGCGGAAACGGCGATGTCGTAACCACGAGGCGGCGCCATGGAGATTTGGGAAGCCGTGCTGCTCGGGGCGATCGAGGGGTTCACCGAGTTCCTCCCCGTGTCGAGCACCGGCCATCTCACCATCGTCGAGAAGGCACTGGGGTACACGACCGACGATCCGGACATCACCGCCTTCACGGCGATCATCCAGAGTGGTGCCGTGGCGGCGACGATCGTCTACCTCCGGCGGGACCTGTGGCGGGTCAGCACCGCGTGGCTCCTGGGGCTAATCTCCCGTGAGCACCGCCGCCGCCCCAACTACCGCTTCGGCTGGGCGGTGCTGCTTGGCTCGATCCCGATCGGGCTGGTGGGTCTGTTGTTCAAGGATCAGATCGAGACGACGCTGCGGAGCTTGTGGTACGTCGGAGCCGCGCTGGTGGCATGGAGCGGGGTGATGTGGTTCGCCGACCGCCGCGCGACCCAGTCGCGCGGACAAGCCGAGGTGACCTGGCGGGACACGCTGATCATCGGTCTCGCCCAGTGCCTGGCGCTGATTCCCGGTGTGTCGCGGTCCGGGGCGACGATGTCCGCCGGACTCCTGCGGGACCTGGACCGGGTAACCGTCACCCGCATGTCGTTCTTCCTGTCCATTCCGGCGCTGTCAGCCGCCGGAGTACTGCAAGTGGTCGACAAACACCAACAGATCACGGACGGGGTGGGTTGGCCCGCGACCCTGGTAGCGACGGCGGTCAGCTTCGTGGTGGGGTACCTGGCCGTGGCGTGGCTCCTGCGCTACGTCGCGCGCCACAGCTTCGCTGTCTTCATCATCTACCGGGTGGTACTCGGTACCGTGCTGCTGGCGCTGCTCGCCACCGGCACCGTGAGCGCCACCTGAGCCGTCGACGGCTCGATCCGGCTGCTGGCGGTGACCGACGGGTTCCGGCCGGCGGGGATAGCTAGGTTATGCCCCGCATCGTGGCTCTGGTGACGATCCCCGGGCCGGCGAGGGTAGGACAGCTCGACAGCCCGGGAACCAGCGCGCCGGTCGCAATGGCGTACGCGCCAGCCTACCTTCACGTTCAGGTAGAGTCTGGTCCGGGTGGCCGATTACCGATCCGGCATCGGCACGGCGGGCGACAGGCGGGGGTCACGGTGCTGGCGAGGCGTTACGCGGTCGTGCTGGCCGACCGCACTCTCCTGCTGATCTGCGCCGACCGGCACCGCCGGTTCGACGACTACGACGTATTCGAGGTCCACGACCAGGTGCGGGGCATTGTCGAGGGCTCACCCTGGCGGCAGGTCCTGGCCCTGCCACGTCAGGACGTACGACGGGTCGAACGCATCCTGGTAGCGATGTCGAGCGTCGCACCTGACGAGCGTCATCATGGTTGACGTTCGGCACCCGGCGGGCGGCCCATGCCGCGGTACTGCCAACCGGCGCTGGTCCACAACGTCGAGTCCAGGCAGTTGCGGCCGTCGATGACCCGGCGGCCGGCGACCAGCTCACCCAACGCCACCGGGTCGGCGTTACGGAAATCAGCCCACTCCGTCAGCACACACACCAGGTCGGCGTCGCGCACCGCGTCGACGATCGACGGCACATAGTCCAGATCCGGCTGGGCGCGGCGGGCGTTGTCCGTACCCTCCGGGTCGAAAACCCGCACCTGCGCGCCGGTCTTGGCCAGCATCGCCGCCACCGCCAACGACGGCGCGTCCCGTACGTCGTCGGAGTTCGGCTTGAACGTGGCACCGAGCACCGCCACCGTGGTGCCGGACAGGTCCGGTCCGGCCGGCCCGGCCCGGCGGCCCAGCAGCTCGGCCGCCAGCTGCACCACCCGGGTCCGCCGCCGCTGGTTGATCAGATCGACCTCGTGCAGGAACCGCAACGCCTCACCGGCGCCCAACTCCTGCGCCCTCGCCTGGAACGCCCGGATGTCCTTCGGCAGGCAACCCCCGCCGAACCCGACGCCGGCCTGCAGGAACCGGTTGCCGATCCGCGGGTCGTACCCGATCGCCCGCGCCAACTGGGTGACGTCACCACCGGCGACCTCACACACCTCGGCCATCGCGTTGATGAACGAGATCTTCGTGGCCAGGAACGCGTTCGCGGCGACCTTCACCAACTCTGCGGTGGCGAAGTCGGTCACCACCAACGGCACCTCCCGGTCCTCGGTAGCGGCCAGGTCGAACACCCCCTTGTGCGCCGCGAACAGCATCCCGTTGGCCCACTCGCTGCGTACCCCGACGACGATCCGGTTCGGCCGCAGCACGTCCTCGACGGCGAAGCCCTCCTGCAGGAACTCCGGACTCCACACCACCTCGACCCCGAGATCGTCCGGCGCGTGCTTGCTGACCAACTGCTCGATCCACTCCGCGGTGCCGACCGGCACCGTCGACTTGCCCACGATCAACGCCTTGCGGGACAGATGCTGCGCCAGGCTGGTCACCGCCGCCTCGACGTACGACAGGTCCGCGCCCATCCCGTCGGCCCGCTGCGGAGTACCGACGCAGATGAAATGCACATCACCGAACCCGGCGGTCTCCGCCATGTCGGTGGTGAACCGCAACCGCCCGGCCGCCAGACTCCGCTTGAGCAACTCGTCCAGACCCGGCTCGTGGAACGGCACCTCACCAGCGGACAACTTCGCGATCTTGTCAGCGTCGACGTCGAAGCCGATCACCTCGTACCCCAACTCGGCGAAACAGATGGCGTACGTCGCACCCAGATAGCCGGTACCAAGGAAGGTCAGCCGCGGGCGGGAGGCGCCAGACGGCGGGGGCACCGCGGCGATGGCAGGCACGGGGTGGTCGATACTGAGGGGAACAGTCACGAAGGGATCCGCCATTCGGGGTAGGGCGGCCGGCGACGCCGTGCGATGAACGCGGGCGTGGTGCGGTGGCTGCGATCGCGTCCTCCGGCCGGCAGGGCGTACGTCAGTCACATCGATGTCGGTTCGCGGTCGGGAGGATCGAGAACAGCGAGTTCGGCCTCCGGTACCACCCAGATCTCCTGCCAGCGGCGAGAGCAGGGCAGGCTGTCGTCGTAACGGCGTATCTCGAACACGACCGATCCGTCGACGTAGCGGTGCCGATCGGCCGTGACCGTCCGTGTCATGCCGTTCGTCAATGTCACGACGTACCGTCGCACGCCACTCCTTCACGGGTTCCTGGACCTGAGGCCGTCGGGCGCGGCGTCGCGCCGCTGGCGGGAGGCACCGTCACCGTTCGCCGGGCCCAGGTGCAGCGCGGCTCAGCGTCGCGAGCCGGTTGGCCGCCGTCCAGATCAGCCAGGACGACTGCAGCCGGGAACCCCACCGGGCAGGAGTACGGCGCTCGCCGAGGCTGGCGCCGCACATCGCGGCGGCCATCACCGCGGCCACGTCACCGGTGGCCGGGGCGAGCAGGGCGGCGGCGATCGCCGCGACCGGGTCGTCGTGATGTGTCAGGAAGACGGCGACCGCGATCCCGGTCGCGGTCAGTGCGGGATCGGCGTCGCTGAACTGCTCCGAGAGAGCGTCGACCAGCGGATCATGGCGTGCCGCCCGGGCCGCCATCCGGACGATCTCGGCACAGCCGGGATGACCGGCATGCTGCCGCAGCGTCTGGACGAACGCGGCTGGTCGCAGCCGAACCATGGCCGGCGACCGCGCGGCCAGCGCCACGGCGACCGCCTGCACGGCGGCGGCCGCCACCAACGCGCCGTCGTCGGTCGCGGCGGCCGCAGCGCGGCGGGCCAGGTCGGCGACGGCGGAGTGCCCCAGGTCGGGAAGGAGCCCGATCGGTGCGATCCACGCGGGCGGTGCCGCCGCAGTCACGAGGTCGTCTCGCCGGTCCGGCGATGGTACGGCGAGCTCAGGCACCACCGACACGTCGGCCGGGAAGGTAGGCTCGTCGACGGTGCCACGGTGTCCGACAAGGTGGTGGGTCAGGGCAAGGGAACGCGCCGTGGTGATCCCGAATCGCATCGGCGGCCGGTAAGGTTCGTCCGGCCGCGCCGGACGGGTCGCGCCGCTAGCACCAAGCGCGTCCGCGCACGCCGCCATCAGCAGGCTGCCACGGACCCGCCGGGCCCAGTCGTCGGGGTCGGTCTGGTAAGGGCTGGGGCCGCCGGAGCTGATATCCACTCGAAGAATCTACCCTCACGTCAGTGTTGGTCAGTGCGGGTACTCGGCCGGCGGCCACCGGACCGGTCGGAGTCGACCGCCGCCAGCGCGCTCGACACCTGCCACAGCCTTCGGGTGTCCGCCAACCGCAATCCCCACAGCACCGGCAGGCCCTGCTCCCCGCATCGGGCACCGCACATCGCCGCCGCCATGGCCGCGATCGTGTCGGTGTCCCCGCCGACCTGGATGGCCGATCGGACGACGTCGTGCGGCCGCTGCGGGTCGGCCAGGAACACGGCCAGCGCCGCCGGCACGGACTCGACGGCCGCGACCCCGTTGCCGACCGCCTCGGCGATCTGCCCTGGCGTCGCCCGCCGCCGGGCCAGTACCCGCACGATGGACAACGCGGACCGGAACTGCGGTGTCCGCAGCCGCGTGGCGACCGCGGCGAGGAACAGGTCGGTATCGATCGGCGTGTCCTGGCGCGATCTGGCCGCAACCGCGACCGCCACCGCCTGCGCGACGGCACCGTCCTGGGCCAACGGATGAGCGTGCGTGATCTGGGCGGACCGCCGGGCTCGACGCGCCACCTCGGCCAGTGGCAGACCCGGCAGCAGCCCGACCGGGGCCACCCGCATCGCTGCACCGTTACCGTAGGAGCCGGTGCCGCCGAAAGCCTCCTGAGACGTCGCCACCCAGGACTCGCCGGCGACGATACGGGCAAACTGCGCGGCCACCCCGGCGCCATACCCGAGATCGGGACCGGCGGCCCACTCGGCCGCGAACGCCGAAGCCAACTCGTCCTGGTCGACGTCCCCACCACGGCGCACCAGGTGTTCGGCCAGCGCCAGGGTCAACGCGGTGTCGTCGGTCCACCGCAGCGGGGGCGGCGTCTCCAGCAGATGATCCACTGCGGCCACGTCCACCGCGGCCAGGCCCTCGAACGGAGCGCCCAACGCGTCGGCGCAGGCGGCGAGAAGGACCGCGCCCCGGACCCGCAGCAACCAAGGGTCCGGCCCGACGGCGGACGGATCCGCCCCACCGGTCGGTGTCACTCGCGACACCGACCTCTCCTTCCGATACGCCACCACACCATCCTACCCTCACGCAAAGGTAGAGTCTGCCCGGCGGTGGGCCACGTGGGCGCGGCCCGCGACATGTTAACCGCGCCACTGGGTCTCATGCCGAAAACTACCCACGCGTTAGGTTCGGGAAGCTGACCGCAGAGCCCGACCGCTGGCGACCGGTATCGCACGTTGGCCTCGGAGCCGCAGGGCCGGACACCCCGACATCCGGTGTTCCCGACCGAGGAATGGACCCGTGACCAGCAACCGCACCACCCCTGCGCCGACGTCGACCACCGCGCCGCCGGTGCGCTTCCACGGCTGGCGCATCGTCGGGTACGCCAGCGTCGCGCTCGCGATGACCGCCCCCGGCCAGACCCTCGCCGTGTCGGCGTTCATCGACCCGATGATCGCCGACCTGGGAATGACCCGGTCCACCGTCTCCACGGCCTACCTGGTCGGCACCCTCGCCGGTGCCGCCGCACTGCCCGGCATCGGCATCCTGATCGACCGCTACGGCGTCCGCCGCTGCATGGCGGTCATCGGCGCGGTGTTCGGCACCGTACTCATCGCTCTCTCACTCGTCACCGGGATCGTCGGCCTGACCGCCGGATTCGTCGGCATCCGCCTCGCCGGCCAAGGCGCCCTCGGCATCGCCGCCACCACCGTCACCGCGCACTGGTTCCTACGCCGACGCGGCACCGCCCTCGCCATCGTCTCCGCCGTCGGCACCACCGGTATCTCCCTGGCACCGCTCCTCCTCGAACGCCTCATCGCACTCCAGGGCTGGCGCACCGCGTGGCTGATCGAAGGGCTGGTGGTCTGGGCCGTCGTCATCCCCATCGCCCTGCTCGGCATCCGCGACCGGCCCGCCGACGTTGGCCAGTTCGTCGACGGCCAGCCACCCACCAGGGCCGGCGGGGACAGCGGACCGGTCGGCGTTACCCGGGCCAGGGCGCTGCGGACGCCGTACTTCTGGATCCTCGCCGCAGCGGTCGCCACCGCCGGCATGCTCACCACCGCCGTCGGCTTCCACCAGATCAGCCTGCTCACCGAACGAGGACTGAGCACCACCGCCGCAGCCGCGAACTTCCTGCCGCAGACCGTCGCCGGACTCGCCGCCACCCTGCTGGTCGGCCCGCTCGTCGACGGCCGGCACCCGCGCGCCCTGCTCGCGATCGCGATGGCCGGCCTCGGCACGGCGCTGACCTGGGCGACGCTGGTCACGCCAGGCTGGTCCGCGATCGGCTTCGGCGTCACCATCGGGGCCGCCTCCGCCGCCATCCGTACGGTGGAGACCGCGCTCACGCCCCGGCTGTTCGGCACCAGCCACCTCGGCGCCATCCGGGGCGCGCTCACCGCGATCAACGTCGGCTCCACCGCCTTCGGTCCGCTGCTGTTCGCCCTCGTCCACGACGCCACCGGCAGCTACCAGGCCGCCCTGCTCGGCTGCGCCGCCCTACCGGTGGCGGTCGGGCTCACCGCCCTGACCACCCCACTACCCACACCCCCCGCCAACGGCGACGCACCCACACCGACCCACACCGACCCACACCAACAGCGACCAAAGCGACGAATGACACCGGCGGGAGCCTCTCCCGGCAGCCGTAGCCACGAGATTTCGACTCCTCCCGACGGACTCCGGTCACCAACCAAGGCTGCACATGCCGGAAAACCGTGGATAAGAAACCACGAATCGGTACGGTCCTCGTATGGCCGGTGCCGCTGAGCCGCACGGCAAGGCTCCCCGCCTAGCCAGACCACTGACTGCTGCCCGCAGCAGGACCACCGCCGAGATACGACAACGAGGCGCCCGCGTCCACGCCAACCTGCTCCTCGCCCTCCAAGCGGGCCTCGCCGCAGCCCTGGCCTAGCCCGAGTCGGTACACAAGGATCGACGGTCAGCTCTCTGTCGCCCACCGGTCCGCCCAGAGCCGGTCGGCCAGCCCCACCGCCATGAGACCGAGCCCCAGCCCCAGCCACAACGACGCGGTGGCGCCGTTACCGCCCAGCCAGTTGTTCCCACTCCCCCAGACCGGAACCTGGACGACCGCAGCGGCCACAAAGACCGCCCCGGTGGCCGCCGCGGCCAACCGGCGACGGGTCAGGCCAGCGACGATCGCAACCAGGCCTAGGCCGATCGCCGCCGCAAGGCTCAACGACCAGGGACGCAGCTCGATCACCGCGTATCTACCGTGGGCCTGGGCGAGCCCGACGCTGAGCAGGGACACCGCTCCCAGCGCCACGGCGGCACGGTCCACGCCCGCACCACCGCCGCCGGCCACCCGCCCGCTCATGACGCACGCCCCAAGAGGCGGGCCCACCGACCGGGCGATGTGACCCACCGGGGCCGCAGCACGCCGTCGACCCCGGCGAACCGGCCAGCCGCAGCGGCGAACAGGGTCGCGTGAACCAGGATCATGAGCAGGTACGACCATACCCACTCGTGCGGCGCGTTCAGCGCCGACAACATGATCGCGATTGTCTGCGCGATGCCGACCAGCGCCCAGAACCGGGTGGCCAGCCCGATCAGCAGGAAAGCGCCGAGCGATGCCTCGGTCACCAGTACCAACCAGCCGAACGGCGCGAAGTTGGGCAGCACCACATGCTCCACCAGCCACGAGTACGGCGGAAACACAGGGAACTCGACCGCGTAGGAGGTCCACAGGTACAGGCCAGTGGGTGAGTCTCCCTCGCCAAAGTGTGGCGGCCGCTTCCACCCGGCGTTCTGGATCCACAGCAGTCCAACCGCGATGCGCACCACCGCTATCACACCTCGACTCAGCCGAGACGCCGCCAACGGACTGGGCGGCTCGCCCGTCTGGGGCAGCGGCGTTCCGGCTGCTGCATCGGCAACCATGATGACCCCTCCACAATCTGATCGTTGTCTGTCCGCTCAGCAAACACCGTTACGAGCTGGTGTAACAGCGCGAAATGCTTACAGACTGCTGACCATCGCGGTCATGACGCCCGCAGCGCGCGGCGAAGGCGACGCCCGAAGAGTTCGCTGGCGACGCTCAGGGCGAACGAGACGATGAGCAGCGTCGTGACCGCAGGAAAGCGGAACGCCGCGAGGTTCTCGGCGAGCAGGCGTCCGAGACCGGCGGCGCCGACGACGCCGACGACGGCGGTTTCCCGGATACAGACTTCAAATCGATAGAGGGTGTACGTGGCCAGGTGGTGTGCTGACGGCGGGACGACGGCCGCTACCGAGGCGAGCCATCCTGGCGTCCCGATGGCGCGCAGGGCGTGGCTGGGGCGGGTGTCCACGCTTTCCCACGCCTCAGCGACCAGTCGTCCCAGGATGCCGCCGGTATAGAGGCCCAGGGCCAGCGCGCCGGGTAGCACACCGGGGAAGAACACGAGCAGCGCTATCACGGCCCACACCGTCGGCGGTACGGAACGCAGGACCAGCAGCAGCGCGCGGGCGGCCCACCAGAGCGCGCCGCGCAGGAGCCGGCGGACGGGCCGGGCGTGCTCGTCCATGGCGGCGTGCCGGGCGCGCATTGCCCACGGGCCGGCCGCCATCGTGATGACCACGGCCACGGCCATCGCCAGTATGGCCATCGCCACGGTGTCCGGTACGGCGTCGCCCAGCGCCGGCCACCCGCCGGGCGGGAGCGCCGGGGGCCACATGTCGTCCAGCAGCCGGCCGGTCAGTTCCCGGGTGCGCGGTGAGGTCAGACCCGACAGCGACACCTCTGAGGCCAGCCAGGCGACGATCAACCCCGGGACCACCACGGCGGCGGACCACCGGGCCCATCGGGACCGGGCAGGTCGGGCGGAGCCGCGCCGTCCGCTTCCCAGGCCTGCGGACCAGTCGGAGCAGGTGACCACGGCCCGATCGCGGCGCAGCCGGGTGCTCCACAGGTCCGCGGCCGCCGACAGCAGCAGGACGACCCCGACGAGGGTCCACACCTCGTCCCAGTTGCGCGACTGGAGGCTGACCACCAGCTCCTGGCCGAGCCCGCCGACCCCGACCACGCCGAGGATCACCGCCGAACGGATGGCGCACTCGAAACGGTAGAAGGAATAGGACAGCAGCAGCGGTGCCGCTGCCGGAAACAGACCGTACGCCAGGGCCGGCGCCGGCCGGGCTCCCGCGTTGCGCAGGGCGAGCAGCGGACCGGACGGCACGCCGTCAAAGGTTTCCGCGAAGACCTTCGCGGTCTGGGCGCCGAACGGAATGGCGATCGCCAAGACAGCGGCCAGCGGGTCGAGGCCGAGCACGCTGACGAGCAGCAACGCCCAGACCAGTTCGTGGACGGAGCGGGCCGCTACGAGCACTCCCCGTACCAGTAGGCGCAACAACCGCGCTGCAGGCGGGGGACGCCCGTTCCACGCGGCGTCGCTGAGCACGAGCCCGCCGGGCAGGCCGATCACCAGCGCCCCGGCGGTACCGAGCGCCGCGAAGATCAGGGTCACCACGGCGGCGTCGAGCACCACGGCGAGGAAGTCCACAGACAACTGCGGGTGCAGCGCTGCGGCGAGCAGGTCCCCGACGAGGGAAAGCCCGCCCCGGTTCACCACCTCGGTGCCGGCGGGCACCGCCTGCCGCCAAGACCAGACGAGCGGTACCACCACCAGCAGCAGTCCCGCCAGCCGCCGGGTGGCGACCGTCCGGCCGGTCACCCGGCGTGCTGGCGCAGCAGCGGTCCGGACAGGCTCGCGGATGGCATCGACCTGGAGCGTCACGTCAGCGTGTAAAGGTCGTCGAGGACGCGGTCGTCGAGGCGGTCGGTGGGCAGGTCGAAGACCAGCCGACCGCCGCGCAGCCCGACCGCCCGGGTGCAGTGTCGTCGGGCCAGCTCGGGCTGGTGCAGGCTGACCACGAGTGTGACCGGCCGGTCCGGGGCGCACAGCAGCCCCAGGATCCCAGCGGCCAGGGTGGGGTCCAGGCTCGAGACCGGTTCGTCGGCGACCACGAGCTCAGGCTCCTGCAGCAGCAGCCGGGCTACGGCGACGCGCTGTCGTTCACCGCCCGAGAGCCGTTCGGTGCGTTCGTGGACCGCCCACGAGAGCCCAACCCGGTCCAGTGCCTGCAGGGCTGCTGCGTCGGCGCGCGGCCAGGCCAGCGCGGCCAACGCGCGCAGGCTGCTCCATCGGCCGAGCCGTCCTCCGTTCACGTTGTGCAACACCCTGACCTGATCCACCAGATCCAGGCGTTGGGAGACCGTGCCGATGCGCCGCTGGACCGAGCGCAGCCGCGCCGGCGGCACGCCGGCCAGCCGCGTGTCCAGCACCTCGACCTCACCGGACGTGGCGGGAATTGATCCGTTGAGCAACGACAGGAGGGTGCTCTTGCCGGCACCGCTGGCACCGAGGATCGCCAGCCGCTCGCCTGCGCGGACCGTCAGGTCGATATCGGCTACCGCGTCGTGCGAGGCGAACCGCCGACCTGCCCCACGGAGGACGACGACAGGAGGCGGCATGGTCATGCCAACAGCCCCAGCTCGCGGGCGACGGACTCGATCTGGTCGTAGTTCGCGTCTGTCGTCGCGACGAAGGACTCGGCGCCGAAGAGACGTAGGATGTCCGCGTCCTCCGGCTCGGACACGTCAAGGCCCAGGAGCATGTCGGTGATCGACTGTGTCGTACCCGTACCGAACTGGGCGTCGAGGTCGGGACGCGCCAGCCAGTGGTAGTCGGCGTATCCGGGCGTGCGCCACAGCACCACGACGTCGCCGAGGTCGACCTCTCCCGCCTCGTTCGTGGCCTTCCAAACCTGCTCATTGACCGTGCCCACTTCGAAGCTGCCGGAGGCGACGGCCTCAATCGTGGCGTCGTGGGAGCCGGAGAACCCTGGCTTGCCCTTGAGCTCGGCCTGGTCGAGGCCACCCTCCCGCATGAAATGCTGCGGCATCAGCCGACCCGAGGTGGAGGTCTCGCTGCCGAAGGTCAGGGTGTGACCGGCGAGGGCACGCAGCCCCGCGACATCCTCGAACGGCGCCAGACCCGACGCCGTGGTCGCGATGAACAGACTGTGGAAGTCCTGGTCGATGTCGCGCTGGGCGATGGCGGTCGCCCCGTCGACCCGGTTGCGGGCCTGCACCCCGGTCAGGCCGCCCATCCAGGCGAGGTGGATGTCACCAACCTCGAAGGCCCGCACGACCGCGGTGTAGTCGGTGACCGGACGGTATACCACCGTGTGCCCCGTGGCGCTCGCGAACCGTTCCGCGAGCGACGGGTACAGGCGGTTCAGCAGCTCGGGATCCTGATCGGGGATCGCGGAGATGTTCAAGGGACCTGCGGCAGCCTCACCACCTGGCTGCTCGCCGCCCCCGTCGCCGCAGGCGGCGAGCAGGAGTAGACCAGCGGACCCGACGAACAGGCTACGGCGATCGACGGCGGGCATGGGGCCTCCCAAGGGAGATCGTTGGTGGGAATCGGATCGTGTGGCCGCGCGTCGCGGCGGCGGTCGCGTGGGCGCGGCCTCAGGCGCAGCGGAACACTTCACGACCCGATCGGGCCGCCGCGTCCTGCACAGCCAACGTGTCGCGCACCACGCCGAAGACCTCCGTGAGCGGCAGGGGCGCGTCCGCGATGCGCATGTGGGAATTGGTCACCGCCACCGGATGCCACCAGGCGCCGTCAGCGGTAATCGTGGGCTCGGGCTCCAGGGTGTCGATCGACACATGAACCCCGGTGTCGGCAAAGCCTTCCCGGGCGACCGGTCGGATCAGGCGGTCGTCCCGTGCGATGCCTTCTGCATCCAGCCTGCGGTGCAGGGCCGCCACGCCTGCGGCATCCTCCTCGTACAGCGTCGCCGCAACCCGGACCCGGAAACCGAGCGTGCTGGCGAGCCCGATTCCGTCCAGCGCCCGCGCCCAGGACCCTGCAGCACGCTGGCGGTCGTGCAGATCCGGCGTTGCCGAGTCGAGACTGACCTGCATCGTCACGGACCGGTCCAGCGACTCCAGCAGCTCACGTCGCCGACCACGGCCGAAGATCATGGCGTTGGTCAGGATGGTGCGCTCCAACCCCGCTGCGGCGTCCACGAGCTCGCCCAGCTCTGGGTGCATGAACGGCTCCCCGCCGGTCAGGAGCAGCTCACGGCCGCCCAGCGAGCGAAACTCGGCAAAGACGTCTCGGGCCACGTCGGGCTCCAGTCGCCGGGCCGCAGCGCGTGGAGATGACTCGGCACAGCAGTACGCGCAGGCCAGATTGCAGTCGAAGTTCGTATATGCCCAGAGCCGCCGTCCCACCGGCGTACGCTCTCCCTGGCTGAACGTCGTCGCCGACGCG
Source organism: Micromonospora sp. Llam0 (assembly GCF_003751085.1). NCBI lineage: Bacteria > Bacillati > Actinomycetota > Actinomycetes > Micromonosporales > Micromonosporaceae > Micromonospora > Micromonospora sp. Llam0. The sequence goes on from NZ_RJJY01000001.1 coordinate 5,791,352, forward strand.
GCGGCCGATCCGGCCTTGCGCACCGCGAACCACCACGGCCCGTCCGGCGTCTCACTCACCTGCGCGTCGACGTCGTGGCCCACCAACTCGGCCCAGACCGGCAGATCGACGACCACGCTGGGTTCCGCACTGCGTACACCTAGTAGTTGCCCTGGCTCCAGACGGCGCATCGCCCGCGTGATGAGCAGCAACAGGCCGCTGCCGCAGTCCATGTCGCCGCCGTCCACGATGGTGGCGACAGCTCCGGCCGGAGTCGATGACCTCGAAGAGGGGTCGGCGTGAGGCATTCCCTCACCCTAGACAGGCGGAACGCGAACAGATCTTACGATTCTGTGAGCTTGTGGTTGGGCCGCAACCACCCCTGGACTAGCGTGTCTTGCATGTCAGAACCAGCCCGACCCGCCGACCCGAACTCCCGCAGGGACTACTGGGAGGGTGTACACGAGTCCAAGGACGTCGACGCCGTGTCCTGGTGGCAATCAGTGCCCGAGTTGTCGCTCGGACTCGTGGACACCGCCGGGGTCGGCCACGACGATCCGATCATCGACGTCGGCGCCGGATGGTCCACCCTTGTCGACTACCTCGTCGATCGTCAGTACCGCGACCTCACGGCCATCGACCTGTCCGCGACCGCACTCAACACGGTCCGTGACCGCCTTGGTTCCGCCGGCGACCACGTCGTCCTCCAGGTCGCCGACGTCCTCGACCTGCACCCGAACCGGACCTACGCGCTCTGGCACGACCGGGCCGTCTTCCACTTCCTCATCGAACCCGAGGAACGCGCCGACTACCTCAGCTCCCTCGAACGCTGCCTAGACCCCGGTGGCCGGGTAATCGTGGCCACCTTCGGGCCGGACGGACCCAAAACCTGCAGCGGACTACCGATTGTGCGCTACACGCACCAGGAACTCGCCGCCCAGTTCCCGACCTACGAGCTGCTAGCAACCAGCGGAGAGGACCACGTGACGCCCTGGGGCAGCATCCAGCAGTTCACCGCAGTTCTGCTGTGCCGCCCGCAGTGAGACCCTTGTCGCGCCTGCGTACGTGAAAGGGGGCGGCAAGCGTCAACAGGGCTCCCCTTCGCGGTGAGCTTGCGCTTCAGACGCGCCGTTCGTGCCTCATCGGTGGCCAGCGGCCCGCGCGTTCACCTTCGTCATGACGCGGTCGAGCGCGTCCAACTCTTCGGGCTCAATGAGGTCGAAGAAGTGCCGCCGCACGGTGGCGACGTGGTTGGGGACGGCGGCCGCCATGACCCGCTCGCCGCGTTCGGTGAGGGCCACGACCTGGCCGCGCCCGTCCGAGGCGGCCTCGCGCCGCTCCACCAGTCCCCGGGTGGACATCCGGGTGACATGTTTGGATAGCCGCGCCTTGTCCCAACCAATGGCCTCGGCAAGGTCTCGCGCCCGCATCCGGCCGGCTGGGGCCTGCGAGAGTCGGGCGAGGACTTCGAAGTCGCTGACCGAGAGCCCGTCTCGTGCGAGACCGTACGCCAGGGCGGCCTCCAGGTCGCGGCGCATCGTCACGAAGGCTTCCCAGGTCCTCCGCTCCCGTTCGTCGAGTACGGATGGCTTCTCCACGTGTCTACCCTAACAAGCAGGTTGCCATGGCAACCAGTTTGCGATGTACTGGTTGCCATGGCAACCAAAGTGGGTCGCTAATCCGAAAGGACCCCGATGAACATCGCACTGTGGGCCGTCGCCGGCCTCCTCTCCTTCCTCTTCGCGGCCGCCGGTCTGGTAAAGCTCGCCCGCCCCAAGCCCGCGCTCGGCACCCAGAACGGCATGGGATGGGTCAAGGACCACCATGCGGCGACCGTCAAGGCCATCGGCGCCTTCGAGGTCGCAGCCGCGACCGGACTCGTGCTCCCAGCCCTGCTCGGCATCGCCCCCGTCCTGACCGCCTGGGCCGCAGCCGGACTCGCACTCCTGATGGCGGGTGCGATCGCAGTCCACCTGCGTCGCGGCGAGACCCGCTTCATCGTCGTCAACGCCGTCCTACTCTGCCTGGCCGCGTTCGTCGCCTGGGGGCGCTTTGGCCCCCACTCCTTCTGACCGATACCTGAGGAGACCAACATGACCTCGATCATCGTCGTCGGCGCCGGACCCACCGGACTGCTCCTGGCAGGCGACCTCGCCGAGGCCGGGCTCGACGTCACCATCCTCGAACGGCGGCCGCGCGGATTGTCGAACCTCTCGCGCGCCTTCGGCGTTCACGCGCGCACCATGGAGATGCTCGACATGCGCGATCTGGCCGAACGCCTGCTCTCCAAGGATTCCTACAAGATGGACAGGATCGCCGCGTTCGGCAACGCCGCGCTCGACTTGTCCGGGCTGCCCACCGCCTACCCTTACCTTCTGTTGTGCTCCCAGACCAACGTGGAGCGGGTTCTGCTTGAGCGGCTTGAGGAACTCGGCGTGGAGCTACGCCATGACACCAAGGTCACCGGGCTCGACCAGGACGCCGAAGGTGTGTCGGTGACCGCCGCCGGACCCAGCGGCGAGATCGTCCAGCTCCGTGCCGACTATGTCGTCGGCTGCGACGGCGTCCACTCCACCGTCCGCGGCCTGCTCGGCGTTCCCTTTCCCGGCGGTCCGGTCCTGAAGTCGATCATGCTCGCTGACGTGGAGCTGGCCGACCCGCCCGCTAAGCCCACCGTGCATACCAACCGCGACGGCTTCGCGTTCATCGCCCCATTCGGCGACGGCTACTGGCGCATCACCGCCTGGAACCGCCACGACCAGGTTGACGACCGCGCCCCGCTGAGCCTGGACCAGATCGCGGCCGCCACCCGACAGGCGCTTGGCACCGCCTATGAGATGCACTCGCCGCGCTGGATCTCCCGCTTCCACTCCGACGAGCGGCAGGTCCCGGACTATCGGATCGGCCACGTCTTCCTCGCTGGCGACGCCGCCCACTGCCACACCCCCGCCGGGGGGCAGGGCATGAACACCGGGCTCCAGGACGCGGCCAACCTCTCGTGGCGGCTCGCGTCCGTCGCCCGCGGCGCCGACCCCGGTCTGCTCGACGGCTATCACGCCGAGCGCCACCCGGTCGGCACCGACGTCGTGCGGTCCAGCGGCCGCATGGCAAGGATCGCCACCGTCCGCTCACGCCTAGCCGTGGCGCTGCGCGGCGTCGTCGCCCCGCTCGTGCTCGGCTCGGGCGCCATAGCCCGGAGGGCCACCTTGCAGATCTCGGGCCTCGGCATCGACTATGGTCGCCGCCCTGGTGAACCGGCGATCGTCGGCAGACGGGTCCCAGATCGGGTCCTCGGCGACGGCACCCGCCTCTACGAACGCCTGCGCGGCGGCAGGTTCGTCCTGCTCGGCGGCCCCGAACTTCCCGCTTGGAGCGACAAAGTCGTGTTCCTTCCGCACCCGGAGGCGAGGCCGGAGGCCGTCCTCGTCCGCCCCGACGGCCACGCAGCCTGGGCCGGGCAGCCCAAACCCGACACGCTGGTGTCGGTCCTGCGCGCCTGGCGTGGAGAGGCGGCCTCGCTGTTCTGAACGGCGGGCAGGGTCTAGTCTGCCGTGTCTGAAGTCTTTTTGCGGTTGGCTTTGGTGAGGATCTGGTCGGCGGTTTTGGTCCAGGCGAAGGGTTTGCATCGCTGGTCATAGCCGTCGATGAACCACGGATCGCGGCGGTCAGGTCGGGCACGGAGGTGAAGGTGCCACGGCGGATGGCCTGGCGGGTGATGATCTCGAAGAAGATCTCGTCGGGTAGCCCCGGCGCGTTGCTGCGCCGGGGCCCCCTCACTGGACGTTTGCTTCATCTTTGCGCCAGTAGCGGCCGATTCACGTACCGACCCCAGCAGGGCAAGATGCCCGATCCGATCCAGAAAGGGACCATACCGGCAGCCGCAGGCCCGCCCGGCCTCGACGCATTTCACCCCGGGATCGTGTCTGATTCACATTGATCCCTACATCGACGGACATCGCGTCCGCCGAGCCGCCGTGTACCGTGCCAGAACCTGTTTTCCGGCCGTGACCTGGCGTTTTGAAGATCGTGTCAGGGCTGCTCGGTGGTACTCGTTGATCACTCCGCCGAGTCGTTGTCAGCGGCGTATGGGCTTGTCGATGGGGATGACGACGGACGGGTCATGGTGGGGTGGCCGCTGCTGGCGCCGTTGGTGCGGCCGGTGGTCGTTGAAGTGGTCGACGTACTCGCCGACCACGGACTGCGCGTGGCGCTCGTTGTAGATCACCATGTGGTCGGTGCACTCGTCGCGGAGGCTGCGTCCCCAGCGTTCGATGGAGCAGCTGGCCTGCGGGGTCCGGGGCGGGGACCGACGACTACGGGAAGAGGTGGCGGTGGATGGGGTGGTGGCGGAACGTCCCACCGCGGTACGGGGAACGGTGACTGGCCGAGCGAGTACCGGCCGCCGCGGTGCGCAGCACCGCAGCGAGGTGGTAGTCCGGGTGCACGCCGTCCTCGCACAGGGTCGACGTGACAGTCAGATCGAGCACGTCGCCCGCTTCGACAACATGCTCCGAGTCGAACAGCGGAAAGTAGATGCACGCCCAGTTGCTCGCTACCCGCAGCGCGTCCAGTGGCTCCCCGTCGGGCAGGCCCCAGAGCCGCAGCCAGGTCAGCACCCCGTCCACCATGCCCGGTCGTTCGATGGTGAGGCGGACCGACCGCCGCTGCTCCAGCGGCAGGTGGCCGTTGAGGTCGAGCACTTCCACGACCTGACCGTCGGCGAGCAACGCGTCGCGGGCCGGGTGCTTGATGCGCAGGCGTACATCGAACGGGGCTCCGTGCCACTCGAAGATGGTCCTCAGGTAGCCGAGCGAGTCCGCCGCGAAAGCCACGTGCCCGCCAGCGAAGAGCCGCCGGAAGGCAACCGGCGCGGCGAGTGTGACGCACCGGGCCGGAACGACCACAGCCTCCGCGGTGAGGTGCCGGCGCCGGGCATCGGTGAGCACCGCGGCGACACCCTCGGCCCCGGCCAGCGATCCGATGATCTCGGCGACGCAGACTTCCGCCTTCGGGGAGATGTCGAGCTCGGTGGAGACCCCACGCAGCAGAGTGATCCGCTCGCTGAGGCCCGGCTCCGCCAGCCACGCCCCAGCCCGCTGGAACGACTCCTCCATCGCCTCCATCGCGAAGACCTGGCGCGCGCCGTAGCGCACGCTCTCCCGCGCCCAGAGCAGGTCCGCGCCGGTGCCGATGTCGAGCACCACCCGGCCGGCGGCCAACCGGGCCAGCGCGGCACGGAACCGCTGGTTGCGCTCCTCGTCGTCGGTCATCCGCGCATATGACACCGCGTCGTAGCACGGGTACTCGCCGATACTGGGGCCGAGGGTGGGGACGCCGGGTGCCGTGGGATGTGCCGGGTCCACCAGGACCCGCACGGTTGACCCGGCCACCACCAGGTCGACGGAGGTGGTCATCGTCCTCCTCGAGCGGACCGGACGCGGCCGCTCAGTCCAGGTAGTTCTCCGGCCCGCCGGTGCGGACGGTGTCCAGCGTGACGCAGTGGAAGCCGCCGCCGAGCGCCCGGGCGTGACGCAGCCGGTGCGGCAGCACGGTGATGCCGCGATCTTCCAATGCGCGGATCAGTTCCGGCTGGTCGGCGTCGACGATCGCGTGCTCCTCGTCCACCATCAGCAGGTTCATGCTGATCCAGTGTTCGCTCAGAGTGGGTTGCCAGATCGCGGGCTGGCGCAGCGGCGGACACCACAGCACGTCCCAGCCGCGCAGTGGTTCCGGGACCATGTCCGGCTTGATCCGGCCCGGGTTGAGCAGCACCAGGCCGGGACGCAGGAAAGAGATGGTGCTGTCGATGTGGGTGTAGCCGTAGATCCCGCGCAGCGGATGGATCCGGATGTCCCCGAGCAGCCGAACGGTGGATTCCAGCCAGCGCAGTCCGAGCTCGTTGCCGCTGCGGGACACCTGGTAGAACAGGTCCCGCCCGAGACGGAGCACGTTGGCGGCGTCGAAAACCGGCTCGGCCTCCCCCAGGTCGGGCAGGCCGTCGGCGTCGACCAGGTACAGCTCGTCGGGTAGCTGCGGCCGGGGCGCGGCCAGCCAAGTGGCGCCGCGCAGCAGGTAGTCCTGGAAGAGCGGACGCAGCCCGAACAGCTCGAAGTAGCGGGCCCGGGTCGGGCTGGGGGTCTCGATGATGGTGGAGCCGACGATCAGGGTGAGGTCTCGGGGGCAGTACGACTTGAATCCGGCGCTGCGCCATTGGGGGGTGGCGAACTGCACGCCGTGGTCGACGACTGCGGGCTGGTGCACGGTCACACCTAGCCCACGCAAGGTGGCGACGAACAGGGCCAGGTCCTCGTTCGTCTCCTCGACGATGTGCGCCGGCATCTCACCCACCTCGAGCTTGCCCAGCTCCGCCCGGGTCAGTTTCGGGTAGCAGGTGAGCCACGCGGACGGGTCGTCCTGCTCGGGAATGCGGATGTGCGTGGCGTGCCCGACGACGATCTCACGGAGGGTGGTGAACTCGTCCCAGGAGCTGACCGCCGGCAGACCGGAACGGTCGGGGATGGTGGACAAGGCTGGCCTGGTGACCATCTGGTCAGCGGTCACTGTCAGTATCCTGTTCTGTCGTCGATGCTGGTTTCCTGGGTTGGCACCAGGAAACTGCGGTCGAAGGTGAGCACCACCTCGCCGGTGGCCTTGATCCCGGTGGTGCGGCAACTCACGATGCCCTCGCCCGGACGGCTGGTGGAGAGCCGCTTGCTGGTCACCTCGCTCTGGGCGTAGAGGGTGTCGCCGACGTAGACCGGGTGGGACAGGCGGATCCGGTCCCAGCCGAGGTTCGCGATCGCCCGGCCGCTGGTGCTGCGGGCGGTCATCCCGCCGATGATGCTCAGCGTCACCAGGCTGGAGACGAGAGGCCTGCCCCACCGGCCCTGGGCTGCGTACGCGCCGTCGATGTGCAGCGGTGACGCATTCATGCTCAACATGCTCATCAGCACGTTGTCCATCTCGGTCACGGTACGGCCGGGGCGGTGCTCGAACACCGTGCCGACGACGATCTCGTCGTAGTAGAAGCCGACCTGTTCGCGGTACCGGTTCTCCCCCACCTTGCGGTACCCGGTCGGATGGGGCCGATCCGCGATCGGCCTCCGTGCCGGTTCAGAGGGCATCGGTGAGCTCCCGCACGTGGTCGGCGAAGGTGGCCAGAACCTCCTGGTCAATGTCCGCGCGGATCATGATCCGCAGCCCGGCCTGTCCCTGCGGCACGATCGGGAAGAACACGGCGGAGCTGTAGAAGCCCCGCCGGTACAGCTCCGCGGAGAGCCGGACGGCCCGGTCGGCGTCGCCCACGGTGATCCGGCGTACCGGTAGGCCGTTGCCCGCGTACGAGGTGGGCAGAAGCTCGTCGAAGTACGCGACGTTGTCGTGCAGCCGGCGCTGCAACTCGCGCAGCTCGGATGAGCGGTGGATAGCGGCGCTCGCCAACGAGGCGCCCACCAGAGGCACGGCCATGTTCTGCGACCAGCCCACCGGCCCGGCGTGCCGGGTCAGAAAGCCGTACGTCTTCGGGTCGCCGAGCATGGCCACGCCGCCGCCGGTGCCGAAGCCCTTGCCGAGGCTGGTGACGATGAGGGTGAGCGGGTTCATGGCCAGCCGGGAGCGGACAAAACCCTCGCCCCGCTCGCCGACGATCGACAGCGAATGCGAATCGTCGATGAACAGGAACAGCCCGTACCGGTCCTGGAGGTCCAGCAGGCCGTCCAGGGCCGCCGCACCTCCCATCGAGTACGCGCCGTCGGCGACGTACGCCACGCTCGGATACCGCCGGCAGACGTCCTCCAGGTAGTCCAGGTCGTTGTGGCCGCAGGTGAGGACCAGGCTCTCCTCGGCACAGATGGGCTTCACGTACGACATGCAGAAGTGGCAGAACCGGTCGAAGACCATCACCCGGGGGCCGCCCGGGGCAAGGTGCCCGGAGGCGACCAGGGGGAGAATGCCGGCGGTGAGGGCGCTGCACGAGCTGCCTGGAAGCACCTGGGTGCCAAACAGGTCGCTCAGTTCCTCCTCAAGGCGGGCCAGCAACTGGTGCCGGATGCGGGTAGTGGAGGTGACCAGCGAGGTCGCGCCGGCCTCGCGCAGCGCCGCCACGGCTCCCTCGATCACCGCAGGGTGGTGATTGAGTCCCAGGTACCCACAGGAACACATGTTGACGAACTCATGGCCGGTCTCCCGGTCGACGAGCCGGTTGTTCGCGTCGCCCGAGGGCACGTCGACTCTGATCCCGGTCAGACCATGGTCGGCCGCTGCCTGCCACACCGGGTCGGCGGTCCGGATCATCTTCTCCGCGTTGCGGTACTGGTGCGGCCCGATGATGTTCTGTTCCTCGTCTGTGGTCGTCATCTCCCTCACCCCTTGTCGATGGGCCGGACGGCTGGTGTCCCGACGGTCAGCCAGGCGGGTCGAACTCGTCGAGCAGCCGCTGGGACGCCTCGAAGAAGGGCCGACCCACCATCACCCCCTCGACGGTGGTGATGCCCTGGCTGCTGTGCTGCGCGGCAGCCACCACACGGCGGGCCGCCTCCAGCGATTCCGCATCCGGCGAGAAGGCTTTGTTGATAATGGCCACCTGGCGGGGATGCAGGGCGATCTTGCCGCTGAATCCGAGGTCCTGCGCCAGGATGGCCTCCCGTCGCAGCGTGGTCAGGTCCTGTAGGTGGAAGGTCGGTGAGTCGATCGCCTCGACCTCGGCCGCCCGGGCGGCGTTCACCACACGGGTGCGGGCGTACACCAGCGGCTCCCAGCGCAGCTGGATGCCGAGGGCGGACGCGTAGTCCGCAGACCCGAAGATCAGCGCACGCGGTCGGGGCGAGGTCGCCGCGATCGCGGCAACGTTCTCCACCCCGCGTGGCGTCTCGATCACCGCGAACAGTTCCAGGTCCGGACGGACCGGCCGGAGCAGCCGCGCCACGATCTCGATGTCCCGGGGCGACTCCACCTTGGGCACCAGCACGATGGCCGGCTTGACCGGATACTCCCGTAGGGCGAGCAGGTCCCGCACGCCGTCCGGCTCGGTGATCGCGTTGACCCGGACGGCGCACCGGCGACCGGCCGAGCTCTCGCCGGTGAAGAAGGCTGTCGCCCGGACCCGGGCATCGGCCTTTGCCGGGGCCGGCACCGAGTCCTCCAGGTCGACCAGGCAGATGTCGGCCCCGGAACGGTGACAGTTGGCGTACCGGTCGGACGCGGTCGCCGGGGTGCAGAGCACGGAACGGCAGTACCGGGTGAACATCACACCTCCCGGCGTACGTCGATGAGAACTTTGCCCGTGGTGGCTCGGGCGGCGACCGCCGCGTGCGCCGCGCCGGCCTCGGGCAGCGTCACCGTCCGGTCGACGTGCACCGCGAGCCGGCCCTGTACCGCCAGGTCGAACAGCCGGTCGGCGATGCCGCACAACAGCTCGCGGTGGTCGATTACGTGCCGCATCCAGAACCCGGCGCAGCCGATCGAATCCTGCGCCAGCTGGGCGGTGGTCAGCGCGACGACGCCGGCGTCAGCATCAGCGCCGCTGGCGACGACACTGGTGTCGGCGGCGGCGGATCCGGGGCGCCAGCCAAGGCAGACCAGCCGCCCGAACGGTACCAGGCCAGCCAGCCCTGCCCGGGCTACTGTGCCGCCCACCGAGTCAACGAACAGGTCCAACCCGGCACCGCCGGCCGCCTCCCGCAGCCGGCCGGCCAGTTCCGGGTCCGCCGGGTCCAACGCCACGTCCGCGCCGAGCCGTTTGACGAACTGTCGCTTGGCCGCGGTGGAGGCGAGCCCGATCACCGGGGAGGCGCCGAGCGCCACGGCGAGCTGCACCGCGAGGTGGCCCACCCCGCCGGCCGCCGCGGAGACCGCCACGCTCTCCCCTGCCCGCAGCCGCCCGGCCAGCAGCAGCGCCCCGTAGGCGGTGCCGCCCTGTTCGAACAGGCCGACCGCCTGCGCATCGTCGATGCCCGCTGGGATCTCCACTGTGTACGCGTCCCGCGCCGCCACCACCTCGGCGTACCCGCCCCCCTGACGCAGCAGCGCGACCACCCGCCGGCCGTCGGTCCGCCGGTGGCCGGCCGCCTCCACTCCGAGCACCGCGGGCAGCCGCAGGTGGGGGTGGGCACCAGCACGCTGCTCCAGGTCGTCGAAGTTGACCCCGGTCAGGGTCACATCGATCAGGCTCTCCCCCGGGCCGGACAGCGGTTCGGGTATCCGTTCGACACGTAGCACTTCCGGGCCCCCGGGACGACGCAGGACCGCCGCCCGCATCTGCCTGCTCACCGCAGCCGCCGGGAACCGGTGCCGTCCACGAAGAGGCGGCCCAGCCCGCGGTGCATCTCCTCCGCTGTGGCCAGGTCCTCGGCGATCGCACAGCAGGCGACAGTGCCGTCCCCGTCGACCTCGTTCGAGGTGATCACGACCCCGGTACGGCTGGTCGGGTCGTAGCCCAGACTGGCCGCGGCGAGCCGGTCGACGGCCGCCCCGAACGACGGCACGATCCAGCCACCGCGTTCCAGAAAGACACGTTTCTCCTGGTAGCCGGCGTCCACCACGCGGCCGTCAAGCACCAGGTGCACGTGGGTGGAGCCGGTGAGGCGGCAGTTGGTCTCGGTGAAGAGCACCTGCCCGTCCTGGGTGTGGATGGCGTCGGCGCTGACCACCCCCCGGTAACCGAGTACCCGCAGGGAGTCGACCAGCCGCTGGGCGCCGTCGAGCAACTCCGCTCTGGTCTCCGGCTCGATCGTCTGCGCCGGCAGCACCGAACCGACCGCCACCGGCTCCATCAGCAGCTCACCCACGCCGATCAGCTGGGCACCTTCGTCTCCGACGAGGAACTCCGCGTAGACGGTGGTGGAACCGGGAAAGAAGCGCTCCACCACCAGCCGGTGCGCACGGCCTGCGGTGAGCCACTCCCAGCGCCGCTCCAGATAGGAGAGCACGGCGGAACGGTCCGGCAGCACCACCACGCGGGGCGCTCCCGCCGGCACCACACCATCGGTGCAGCTGAGGATCTCGTTGCCGAGACCACCGCCGTTGAACTCCAACTTCACCATTACGCTGTGGCCCCGGTCGAACAGACCGGTGATCGCCTCGAGCGCCTGTTCCAGGCCGCTGACGACGGTGCCCGGGGCGATCGGTACGCCGGCTCCGGCGGCCAGCGCCCGGAACCCGGCCTTGCTGTTCACCAGCGCGTCGCCGGCCTGGGCACTGAACGGGTACCCGGGCAGGGCCGCCTCGGCGGCCAACGCCCGGGCGAGCCCGGTGACGGAGAGATCCTTGTAGACGGCGAGGATCTCACCCGGTGGCCCGTCTCCGAGGGCGCGGCGGAGCGCCGCCAGGAAGCCGGGATCGGTGAGCCGGTCCGGGGTGAGTAGATCCGAGCCGAGGCCGCCGGGCGGGGGGACCATCAGGGTGAGCGAGGCGGCATCGGTACCGGTCAGGCCGGTGACGTAACTCACGTACTCCGGCGGCGGGGCGAACGGAAGGACCAGCACGTCGCCGTCCCGGGCAAACCAGAGCATCCGCTGGGCGACACAGCCACCGCTGCGGAGCTGGGCCGGGGTCAGCGCCGCGAGATCACCGGCCATCTCCGAGGTCCGGCTGTTGCCGATGATCAACGTGGTCATGACCGCCCCATCGCCGTCGGCGGCGTGTCCGGCCACCGCTCCGCCGCTGACCGGAATCGACCGACGGCTGAGCATGCGACAGGAGACAAGGCAGGTCACCGCCATAACCCAGAAGATCAATATATGGCAATGTTTCAAAGTGCTAGAGGTTAGGCTATCAATCATCGCCGGCAACAGCAATGAGTGACGCGACTTGCGCCACGAGTAGTTGAGCTGTCTGATCGGCCGTCCGACGCCGACCCTGCGTTCAGGGTCGTGAGCTGGGATTTTGAAGATCGTTCAGGCGGCTCGGTGGTACTCGTTGATACGGATCAGACGGTTGGGGATTCGAGTCCCTTCGGGCACGCGAGATCAACAGGGGTCCGACCTGCCGAAACGGCAGGCAGCCCCCTTCGCCTTTCCTGCCCTACCTGGCAGCGCAGGACGACGAGGGATGACTGCGTCTACTGGGCCTGCGCGGCGACGTTGGCGAGCGCCTACGTCGGGTCCCGGTGAGGTGAATCCTCGTGGCCTGTGGCCGGTCCGGCGGAACTACCTGGCCCGCGGGGTACGACCAAAGCGATGATCAGCTCGGCCGCGGCGTCGGTGCGGGCACGGTCACCGGTGAGGTATCGGTCGTGGGCGATCCCGCGCAGCCCGCTGACCAGGGCGGTGGCGCGGACCCGGGCCTGGGCGGTGCTGAAACCGGCCCGTCGCAGGGCGTGGGCCACCGGTTTGACCCATGCGTGGATGGCGTCGGCGGCCAGAGCGCCGTACTGGTCCGGTTGGGTCAGCGCCAGGCCCATCACCTCGAGCAGCAGCCGCACCCGTGCCTCCTGCTCGCCGCCGCACATGTCCTGCCAGACCATGCGGGCGAGCGCAGGCAGTGACTCTGCACCTTCGCCCGCCAAATCCATCAGCGCCTCGACGTCCGGGCGCACGGCGGCCAGCGCCTGCGTGACGAGTTGCTCCTTGGTCCCGAAGTAGTGCACGAGCATGCGCGAGCTGGTGCCCAGCGCCGCCGCGAGCGGTCGCAGGGACAGGTCGGCGAGACCGTGTTCGACGAGGTAGTCGAAGGTCTGGCGCAGCAGTTCGGCGCGTCGGGCGACATCGGCAGGTCGGGACACGGGTTTGACTGTACCACTCGCTACAGTTATTGTCGTCAGCATGCCTGAAGCACTTGCTACAAGAACTGCTCGGTGGGTAGTCATCGTCGAGCTGACGGCACTGCCGGCTTGGCTGACTCTTGACCGTTCCGCGCGCGAGTCCATCGTGGAACGCGTGGTCCACCCGGTGCTCGCGTCGGCGCCGGAGGTCGACGTTCACTGGATCGACGTGGAGTCCTTTACGGCCAGCTGCAGCGATGTGCTGCTCGCGCAGACACCCGACCTGCTGAGCTGGAACCGGCTGTGGGAGCGGATGCGCGACACGCCGATGTTCACAGTGCCGTACTTCCGGGTCGAGCGGATCCTGCCGGGCCTCGTCGAGGGGCACCGGGACGTGACCCGATGAGGCTCGCCGGTCACCGGGCCTTGGTCACCGGCGGGAGCACCGGCATCGGCTTGGCGCTGGCCACGCTGTCGCGCCAAGCCGGCTGCGAGGTGCTCGTCTGTGGGCGGGACCCCGACAAGGAGGTGCTCGTCTGTGGGCGGGACCCCGACAAGCTGAACCGGGCCGCCGGGTTGGTCCCCGACCTGCGTACGGTCGCGGGTGACCTGTCCCGGCCGGAGGACGTGCGCCGGATCGCGAGCGCCGCGATGGACCTACCCGGTGGGCTGAGCATCCTGGTGAACAACGCCGCCGTGCAGCACGAGCGGAGCCTGTTCGCCGAAGCCACCGACGAGGCGCTGGCCGCGTCGGCGTTCGAGGTCGGCACGAACCTCACCGGCCTCATCCAGCTCACCAGTCTCTGTCTGCCGGCCCTGGCGGCCGTGCCGGCATCAGCCGTGGTCAACCACAATCGGTCGCCGCAGCCATCGTCGCGGGACTCGAACGCGACCGCACCGAGATCACGATCGGCAAGGTCCGGCTGCTGCGGGCCATCCACCGTCTCGCGCCTACGCTCGCCCGCCGCGCCATGCGTGACTCATAATCCCGTCTTCAATGAAGTTTTCTCAACAACGAATGGTTCGTTGAATGGTGCGACACGCACATAAGGGGCAATAGCGACGATTCTTGTGGGACGTGAGGTCCTCCGATAAACCGGTCTCACCACAAGAATCCGTCACCAAGAGGACCCCACGTGATCACTTATCGTGCCACACTCGACGTCCCGAGGGAACTCGTCTCCTACGTGGCGAGTCTGCTACGCGCCCACCGGCGGTCGCTGGGCACACGCAGGAAGACCCGACTGCTCACCTGCTGGCGGCAGGCGGTGTTCGGCCTTGTCTGGTTCCGTAACCGCGGCGTGGACATCCCCCAGCTCGGCGCCGGGTTCGGGCTGTCCCGGGCCACCTCCTACCGCTACCACGACGAGGTCTTGGCGGTGCTGTCCGCGCAGGCGCCGGATCTGTCCGAGGCCCTCGACCGGGTCGAAGCCGAGGGCTGGTCACACCTGATCCTCGACGGCAAGGTCGTGGACAGCGACCGGTACGCGGAGAAGACAGCCAACAGGAAGGGCGAGACCATCGACGCCTACTACTCCGGAAAGACCCACGACTTCGGCGGCAACGTCCAGGCGCTGATGCGCCCCGACGGGTTCCCGGTATGGGTCTCCGGTGTCGCTCCCGGCTCAGTCCATGACCTACGTATCGCCCAGGAAGAGGTCCTCGGCGCGCTCTACGCGGCCGCCGCTCGCGGACTACCCACCTTGGCGGATTCCGGGTACGAAGGTGCAGGTCAGGGCGTACACACCCCCGTGAAGAAGCCGACCAGTGGACACCGGCTCCACGTCGACAACCGGACCTACAACATGCTCCTGCGTGCGATGCGGTGCCTCGGCGAACGCGGATTCGCGCTATTGAGCCAGAGGTGGCGCGTCCTGCAAGGTGTCACGACTCCGCCGACGAAGATCGGCGACATAGCGAAAGCCGCCCTCGTGCTACTTCACTTTGAACATGGTTACAGATCTTGTTGAGATAACTTCAATAGATGAAATGGGCGTACTCATGCCCACACTCGCATGGCGGCAGATGCCCAGCGCCCGCGAGACCATCGACGGCGATGGTCGCGCAGAGCAGCTGACTTCGCTGCGCGACGTGCCCGGGTTCCTCCTGGCGGCGCTCGCTCGGTCTTGAACACGGCGCCGGAGCGGCCGGAGTCCGCGAGCCGGAAGCCGGGCATCGGTGTTTCGCGGCGGAGACCAGCACCGTCGGCAGCCAGGCGCCCGATTTTTCGGCAGGGGGACTGCAGGGGGCGATGGTGCCAGCATGCGCATCGTGCCGCGCATGCTGCCCCGGTGGTGAACACGACCTTGGCTGTGGCCAATGGGCGTTCGACAGCGCGGCGAGCTGGTTGGCCGCCACGTCTACTGGGAGGTCAAAGGACCGTTCTCTGACGGCCGGTTCCCTGCCCGTCTGGCCGGTGCCCAGCGACGCGCTAATCCTGGCCTCAGGTTGGTCGGGGACAATGAGCGGCGAAAGCATCGGCGGGAAGGGGGCGGGCGGGCATGCGGATCATGATTGCGGATGATGACGCGGCTATCCGTGAGTCGCTGGAGCGGGTGCTCCGGGTCGAGGGTTACGACACCAGCACCGTCGCCAACGGTCTCGCCGTGCTCGACGGGGTCGGTGAGGCCGGCGGTGAGACGCTGGATCTGCTGATCCTCGACGTGATGATGCCCCGCCTCGGCGGGTTGGAGACCTGCCGGCGGTTGCGGGCGGCGGGTCGGGATCTGCCGGTGCTGATGTTGACCGCCCGGGATCAGGTCTCCGACCGGGTCGCGGGGCTGGACGCGGGTGCCGACGACTATCTGCCCAAGCCGTTCGCCACCGAGGAGTTGCTGGCCCGGGTGCGGGCTCTGTTGCGCCGACGTACGCCGACCGACGGGGAGTCGCAGGTCCTGTCGTTCGCCGACGTCCGGCTCGATCCCGACAGGTTCGAGGCGTGGCGTGGCGGGAGGGCGCTGCGCCTGACCCGGACCGAGTTCTCCCTCCTGGAGGTCCTTGTGCGCAACGCGACCCGGGTGTTGACCCGCGACGCGCTGTTCGAGGCGATCTGGGGCTTCGACATGAGCGCCACCGCCAACAACCTCCAGGTATACGTAAGCTACCTGCGCCGCAAGATGGAGGCCGAGGGTGAGCCGCGATTGATCTACACGCTGCGCGGCCTGGGGTACACGTTGCGGGAAACTCCTCCGTGAGCAGGCACGCGGCCCGGGAACCGCGCCGGCTGACCCGATGGTGGCGCCAGCGGTCCCTACGGACCAGGCTGACGGTGATCGCGGCGACGGCCATCGCCGTCAGCGTGTTCATGGCCTTCCAGGTGGCCAGCGAACTGCTGGACTGGCAGCTGCGGGACACCGCCGAGAATCAGCTGCGCGCCGAATCCCGCGTCGTGGCGACGAACGCGGAGCGCGCCGGTCTGGCGCAGGTCCTGCTACCGCCGTATCCCGGATCCGGTCCGCTGGTGCGGGTCATCCTGCCCGACGGCTCGACCCGGACGCCGGCGGGTCAACCCGCGCTGCCCCCGGTCAGCGAGCACGCCGGGCTCGTGGCGCAGGGCGGCTTGGCCGACCTGATGGAGTCGGACGACAGCGACGAGGACGGCTACCTCGTCTACACGCTACGGGCGGGCGACGGCGCGGTCCAGGTGGCCCGCGTCGTCGACGACAGCCCGGTCAACCAGTTCGGGTTCGGTATGCTGCTGATCGGGCTGCTCTGCGTGGTCGGCGGCGCCCTTGTCGGGCGGGCCGTGGCGCGGACCGGGCTGGCACCGATCGACCGGCTGACCACCGCCGCCGTCCGTGTCGCGCACACCCAGGATCTCGACGCCCACATTCCGGATGAAGGCGGTGGGGAGATCCGGCGGCTGATTCAGTCGATCAACGACATGCTCGCCGCGCTCCGGGACTCCCGGCAGGCCCAGCGGCTGCTCGCCGAGGACGCCGCCCACGAGCTCAAGACCCCGCTCACCAGCCTGCGCCTCAACGTCGAGCTGCTGATCCGGCTCGATCGGCGCGGCACCCTGGACAGCGCACTGCCTGCGGAGAGCCGGACCCGGCTGCTCAACGATCTCGGCGCCCAGGTGGCCGAGTTGAGCACCCTTGCCGCCGAGCTGACCGACCTGGCGCGCGGTGACGTCAACGACGAGAGCACCGAGCTGCTCGACCTCGCCGACGTGGTGGTGGCCGCCGCGACCCGGGCGCGTTCCCGCCTGCCCGACATCGAGGTCGCGCTCGACGTGACCTCCGTGTGGGTGAGCGGGCGTCCCGCTGCGCTCCAGCGGGCGGTGCTCAACCTCATCGACAACGCCGGCAAGTGGTCCCCCGCGGACCAGCCGGTCCAGGTCCGGCTCCGCGCCGAGGGCGCGTCGGCGGTGCTCGAGGTCGACGATGCCGGGCCCGGCATCGACGCCGCCGACGTGCCGCGGGTGTTCGACCGGTTCTACCGTGCCGACAGCGCCCGGGCGTTGCCGGGATCCGGTCTAGGGCTGTCGATCGTGCAGCGGGTCGTTGACGCCCACGGCGGCCGGGCCACCGTCGCCCGCTCCGCACGCGGTGGCGCGCTACTTCGGGTCGACCTTCCGGCCGCAGCCCTGCCCGCCCCGATCGCGCGGCTCGCCGCCGGGGAGGACACTGCGGGGCGCTGACCCGCGCCCCGGCGCGTGGCGCAGGGCTGAGGAGCATCACCAGCGGAAGCGTGGCGAGGACAGCGAACGTGGCCGCCAGGACCAGGCCAGCCGAGGTGATGACGCCACCGGTGGCGGAGAGGGCTTTGGGCATGACCTCTCTGGTGTCGAGACGTACGGTCTCCTCCCGGCCCCGGCTGACCAGGAAGATGTTGTAGTCGACGCAAGCGCCACCAGGACAGGAATGCCAGCAGCGGCACTGAAATAGTCGACATCCTTGAAGCCGAGGATCGTGTCGAAGACGAACCCGCTGCCGCCGAAGGCCGCAGCGAATGAGGCGATCACGGTGGCCATGAGGACCAGCGGGGCCACGATCGCGCGCAGCAGCAGTCCGAGGATGATCAGGACGAGGTCGCGCACCAGCGGGATCACCAGCTACTCGTCGCGGCTGGTGGTCATCTTGGTGTCGAGGTTCTCCACACTCGGCTCGCCGACGCAGGAATTGGTCCTGCTCCCGCAGGGCGCCGGTGTTGCCGACCAGCCCGATGGCGGGCACGCCGAGGATTCCGAGCGGGATGGCCGGCCAGATCCGCCTGCCAGGCACCACGAGCACCGCTGGCAACACCGTCAGCATGGCCACCAGCGCGCACTGGATGCCGGCAGCGCCACACGTAGCGGAACAGTTCGCCGAGCGCGGTAATGGACAGGGCGAGACCGAGGCCGAGGGCCAGGCCCAGCGTCGGGTTGGATTCGAAGGCGGCGCCGCCGAGGTAGCCGATCAGGCCGCAATAGCCGGCCCAGGTGACGGCGGCGATGGCGGTGAACGGGGTGAAGCGGGCAAGCGGGTAGCCGGTGGCACCGCTGGCGGTCACGATCGCGGTGCGACCGCCGGGCACGAACCGGCCCGCGATGATCAGGGCGCCGCCCCGGCGGTGCAGGTGCGGGGCGATCCTGTCGGCGGCGCGGATCAGGCGGCCGCCCGGACGGCGCTCGCGCATCAAGCGCCCGATGAGGTAGCCGATGTGGTCACCGGCGAAGGCGCCCAGGGCGGCGAACACGATGATCAGCGGAAGCGACGGGATGCCCGACCCGGCGAAGACCGCCGCCGCGATGACGACCGACTCCGACGGCAGGAAAGGCAGGAACGCGTCGAGGGCCGCCAGCGCGAGGATCGCCAGATAGACGACCGGAGAGGCCATCGCGTTCTCGATCATGGCCATCAGGTCCATCGGGGCCGCTCCTCGCCTTCGAGCACCCAGGCGCAGAGCCCGACTACGACGAACACGAGCGCCAGCAGAACCCGTTCGGCCAGGCCCGCGAACGGGAGATAGCCTTGGCCGAGCAGCACCGCCGGCCCGTTCACCGCCGCGAACGCGACGCACGTGGCGAGCGCGGACCACCCGGCCGCGCGTAGCCAGCGGACCCGGGCCGGGTCGGCCCCGTGCCCGGCACGCTTGGCGATGAGCAGGGCGAACAGCGGTGGCAGCGCCGCCATCAGCGCCGCACCGATGCGATGCACCCCGGCGGTGACGCCCGGTTCGGTCCCCGGCAGGTTCGTGGGGAACACCACCACCGCGACCAGGGACACGCACCACACCGACAGCAGCACGGTGAGGGGCCAGGCCGGTAGCAGCACACGCCGGGCACCGGCCAGGAGCCAGGCACCGGCTGCCGCGAGCCCACACGCCGCCAAGGCCAGCAGGACGGCGCCCGGCACGGTCCGGATCGATTCGCTGACCATCTCGTCCACCGGGTCGACATCGCCGACCATCAGCAGGCCTGTCCCGGCCGCCGTGCCCACGCCCAGGCTCAGCTGGACGTTGCGATACCAGCGGGAGGTGCCCACCCGGACGATCGTCGCTGTCATGCGGCGGCCTCGACGGGCGCGGGCGCCTCACGGGCCGGACGGATCCGGTAGAGCTGCTCGAACGCGGACACCGTGCGGGTCTGGTCGTGCTGCTCGGCCACGGCACGAGCCCGGCGCCCCAGCTCTTCCGCGTGCTTGGGATCGCAGAGCACCCTGAGCAGTCGCTCGGCGAGCACGACAACGTCGCCGGGCGGGAACAGGTAGCCGGTCTCCTCGTCCCGGACGAGGTGGGGCAGGGCTGCGGCATCGGCGCCGATCACAGGTTTTCCACTGGCCATCGCCTCGAGCGTGACCAGGCTCTGCAGCTCGGCAGTGCCCGCGTTGACGAACACCGCCGACGCCGCGTAGGCGGAGGGAAGGTCCTCGTCAGAGATGAAACCGGTGAACGTGACATGCTCGGCGACGCCCAGCTCCCCGGCGAGCGACCGCAGCGTCCGGTCCTCGGACCCGGTGCCGACCAGGAGCAACTGGACGTCGAGGGAGCCCCGCACCAGCGCGAACGCCCGCATCACGACGTCGAGGTTCTTCTCGGCGTCGAGTCGGCCCACGTACGTGATGGTGGGCTTGTGCGCCAGGCTGTGGGCCCATCGGAACTCGGCCGCGGGCGCCTGCTCGCGGAAGCGGGTCAGGTCGATGCCGCACGAGATGGGCAGGACCGGCCCGGACACACCGGAGAACACGGCGAGCGCGGCGGCGTACGGGGTCGGGGCCGT
The DNA here is from genome assembly GCF_003751085.1 of Micromonospora sp. Llam0. Lineage (NCBI taxonomy): Bacteria > Bacillati > Actinomycetota > Actinomycetes > Micromonosporales > Micromonosporaceae > Micromonospora > Micromonospora sp. Llam0. The sequence continues at coordinate 5,811,229 of NZ_RJJY01000001.1, forward strand.
GACGATGTCTGCCTTGGCGAACACCCGGGCGGCGTCGCGCCATGCCCACTCGTGCACCCTCGTCCGGCCGGCGTTGCCGACGGGCAGGTAGTGGATCAGGTTCTCGGGCATGAAGTGGTTGGTGGCGATGACGAACAGGCCTCGCTCGTGCGCCGCGTCGACCAGCGCCCGGCACAGCGGGAAGTGGCTCTGCACGTGCACCACGTCGGGCTGGACCTCGTCGAGGATCCGGCGGGCTGCCGCGCGCAGCCCCAGTGGCGGGCAGAACCGGAAGGGTGAGTGGCCCGGCACCGGCAAGGAACGCACGCGGTGCTCGACGACGCCGTCGCTGGACATGCCGGCATGGCTGCGGGTGTCCGTCGACGGCGCGGCCACGTGCACCTCGTGCCGGGCGGTCAGTGCCACGGCCAGGCGCTGGGCGAAGTAGGCCGCCCCGTTGACGTGCGGGGCGTAGGTGTCGGCACCGATGAGGATGCGCATGGGACAACTACCTTTCGTAGGTGGTAGCGCTTCATGAAGAGGTGGAAGACAGCGACCGGCACGGCGACGGCCGCGGTGAGCAGGAAGATGCCGCCAGGCAGTGCGAGCAGACCGGACAGCTGGCTACCGAGCAGAGCGCCGAGACCGATCAGCACCAGGCCGCGTACGGCGGCGGTGGCACCCACCCAGGCGGCGAATCTCCGGTACGGAAGCCCGACGAGCCCCGCCGACACGAATGCCGGGAGGGCGAAGACGTCGACGAGCTTGGCGGTGATGACCAGCCGAGGCAGTGACATCCCGGCCAGCCGGTCGAGCAGCGCCGTCGCCTTGAGCCTGCCCAGCAGGGACGCTACCCAGGGCCGCCGGGCCGACCGGCCGACGAGGTAGAGCAGGCTGTCGCCCACCACCTCGGCCAGCGCGACGATCACCCAGATCGGCCAGAACGCCGCAGCGCCGGCGCCGACCAGGGTGCCCGCGGTGATCGTCGCGGCCGGCCCCTCGATCAGTACGAAGAAACCGAGCAGCAGGTAGGGGTGATCGAGCACGGCCTGTGTCACAGCCATGCCGAGAAGCTTCGGCCGGAGGTTCCACACCGGTCGTCCCTACGCCGGGCCGACCGATGTAGCTCCGTGGTACGGGGTCCGATCACCAACCACGGCACCGACCAGCCGGCCAACCGACCGGCCGGCGCCTTCCCGGGCGGCGCTGCGTTGACTGCCATCACTAGCCCCCTACATACGGGTTACATCGCTCTCTCTGAGGCCTACTAGTACCGAGCGAACCTGAGGCGACCGTTAATGCGCTGCTCAGACCGGGTGACCGAACCAGGTGCCCGGCGCACGCACCAGCCCGGTGACGTCGAGGTCCTGCCCGGCAGGCAAGGTCCAGGCGACCCAGCCGTCGGGCCGGATGAGCAACGCGTCGACGTCGACCCCGTCCGTACGGACGGTTACGGTGCGCGTGCATCGGCATGCTGCGGGGGCTCGTAGAAGGGGTTGAGCCCGGTCGAGTCGCGGGCAGCCCGAGCGCTGGGTCGCTCGCGGGGAGGACTGGCCGCCGAACTGCAGCGGCCAGGACAGCGCCGACCTCTTGCGGCGCGGCACCTATCGAACAGCAGGCCGACGGCGAACCCCGATCAGCACCAGGCTGAGCGGCCAGCGGACGACGTCCCACGCGGTGCGGGTGCCGCCGCGCCAGCCGAGCGGGCGCCGCGCCCACGGTCGATCCCGTCGGTCTTGTTCCAGCTGACGGAGCGCAGCGTCACCTGCGCACCTCGGCCGGCGCCGCGCGCATGTTGGGCCGCAGCACCCACCACAGCAGGCCGACCCAGAGCGCGGTCAGGATCGCGGCGCCGAGCAGGTCGGTCGGGTGGTGCATGCCGCGGTACATCCGGGACAGCGCGACGCCGGTCGGCATGACCACCGCGAGCACCCCGGCGAGCCAGCGCCACCGGCTGTGCACCCGGCCCATGACCAGAACCGCGATCGCCACCCAGATGCACATCGTGGCGGCGATGTGCCCGGCCGGGAACGACGACGTGGGCATCGGGTCGTCGAGCTGCGCCACCGGCGGGCGGTCCCGCTGGACGGCGGCCGCGGTGCACAGGAACAAGGTGAGCCCGCCGAGCATGGTAAGCGCCACGAACACCGTTGGTCGCCACTGCCGCCACACGGCCAGCGCGATGGGGCAGAAGACCAGCGAGATGGCCAGAATGGCGTGGGTGTCGCCGGCCTTGCTCCACACCCAGCTCACGTCGTCCAGGGCGGGCGTACGGAACGCCTGCAGCCACCGGACCACGCCGTCGTCGAAACGCCCCAGCCAGGTGCCCTCGGTGTAGTTCTTCAGCAGGTAGCCGACGACGTACAGGATGCCGAACGTGAACACCCAGCCGGTCAGGATCTCGGTCGCCTTGACCCACCGGTGCGGGATCGGGCGGCTGGAGTCAGACGCCGGCTTGATCGCCTCGGCGGCCTCGGGCTCCGGGCCCTCGTCGAGCGGCACCACCGGGTATCCCGCCTCCCGCCGCCACACCCGGAACGCGTACGCCGTGACGCTCAGCCACAGCACGCCGAGCAGCCAGCCGGCCAGCACGTCGGTCAGGTAGTGCACGCCGAGCGCGATCCGGGTGACGCCGATAGCGAACACGATCAGCCCGACCGCCAAGATGAACAGCTTGCGGTAGCGCACCGCGGGCAGGAACACCAGCAGCACGGCGCCGTAGACGACCATCGAGCCGAGCGCGTGCCCGCTCGGGAAGCTGTTGCCGGACGCGGCCGCCACCGGCACCTCCACCACCGGGCGCAGCCGGCCGACCAGCGACTTCACCGACGGGACGAGCAGCAGCGCGCCGGTGGCGGTCGCCAGCAGGTAGACCGTGAGGTGAAACCGCCGGCGCACCAGCAGCAGCACCGCGGCGACGCCGACCAGCCAGAGCATGACCGGATGCCCGCCCAGCCGAGTTGTCCCGTTGAGCGCGTTCACCAGATACGACCGGGGCGACACGACCTCGTTGAGCCGCCGGACGACATCGCGGTCGACGCTCATCACCGGTTCGAGGTGCAGCTGGACGAGGAGCACCAGCAGCCCGAACCCGAGCCCGACCGCGACGACCACCAGCAGCGGCGACCACCGGCCGGCCAACCGACCGGGCTGCGCCGCTTCGACTGCCATCAACAGCCTCCCAGGTACGAGCTACATCACCAATTCGATGCCAACTTCGTACCGAGCGAATCTGAGACCACGATTAATGGACGTGCGGGCGGCGCAGGTGACGTGGTACCGCGCTCAATGTCGCCACCGGCGAGATCGTCGGCGAGTGCCGACCCTCGTGCGACGGGGCGGCGTTTCTGGCCTCCCCCCACAAGTCCGTGGCCCACACCGGGGACGCCAGGTCCACGTGATCCTGTTTCCCCTGCCGAAGAGGCGCTTTCGTCTATTTACAAGCCGGTCGGACCGCGTAGGCACATTCCTCGCACACTGTGCGACGGAGGCGTCAAGAACCGCACAGGCTGAACCCGCCAGCGATGTCAGCAACGACCTGCACCCTCAACCGGAAATAGCCGGAAAACCCGGAGCGGTTCAGGGTCAAATGCGTCAGACCTTGATGCCGAACAGATTCTCGGCATTTCGGAAGGCAATCTTTTCCTTGTCCTCACGCGGAAGATCGACCGCCCGGAACCAGTCAGTCCCTTCTTTGATGCCCGCGAAGGGATAGTCGGTTGCGAACATCACTCGATCTACGCTGATGTATTTCAGTAAGAGATGGAGCAGATTATCTTGAAAGAACGCGCTGGTTGTGAACCAGAAGTTGTCCTGAAAGTATTGCCCGAAGGGCTTCTCGAGTGAGTCTTCGGTCGGCTCGCCCATGTCTCCGACGATCCGCTCGTAATAGAAGGGAAGACCTTCGCCCATGTGGCCGATGATGACTTTCAGTTTGGGGAATCTGTCAAAAACCCCGTACGCGATCATCCGGATGCATTGGGTTAGAACCTCCTGGTGCCAGCCATATCCAGACCCACTAAAAATGTAGTCTTGGTACTCTTCCGTGTATTTGGACCGTGTGGTGCTGTAGTAGATCTGGAAGATCTCGTCAGCCGGGTAGCCGGGGTGCAGGTATATCGGCACATCGAGAGCCTCGGCACGTGCCAGAACAGGCTCGAAATCGGGATGATCGAGGTACTTCTTCGCGATGTGTCCGTTGGTCAGTGCACCCAAGAAGCCGTCTTGCTTGACCGAGCGTTCCAGTTCGTCCGCCGCCGCCTCCGGGCTCTGCAAAGGCAAGGTGGCGAAAGCCTGGAAGCGGCCCGGATAACTGGCGATTGGCCCGTCTACAAGTTGCCGATTGAGACGATAGGCAAGGTCGATACCCCGTTGCCCGGGGACGTTTTGTACGGACGGTGTATGAGCAGAGAGGATTTGAACATCGAGTCCCCCCTCGTCCATATCGCCGATGCGGCGCTCGCCTAGATCCGAAAGACCAATCTCCTCAAGGAACGCTATGTGATCCTTATTGATGGAGTTCATCTTCAACAACGTGGGAGTCGAAAAGGTCTCCTCCGTGCCGATGAACTTCAGATCTTGGTCACGAAGCGCGATGTCCTTCTCACTGAGGGAGGCTTCCGAGTCCTCTTTGTCGTCGGTGCATGCCGCGAGTGCCGTCGCGGACAATCCAACGCCAGCGCCGATTGCAGCCGCGCGAGCGATAAAGCCGCGGCGCCCAATCAACGGTTTCGCTGTGCCTTCTCCGATCAGCCTCATGCCATGTGCTCCTTTTGCTGTTTTGTGTAGTGCGGGTCGGTGAGTTCGTGGAACAGGCCGAGGAGTTCGTCCTCAAGGGTCATGACAGCTCCGTGCGGAGTTCGACGGTGCGCGGGCGTGGCGCGACATGGCCGGCCCGTTGCTGGCCAGAGGTCATGTGGTGGCGAGTGCTTCAGGACATGTCCCTTGGTTAGGAGATGCCCTTCAGCTGTGAACGAGAACGCACGGATCGCCATCCGCCAGCGGGACGCAGTCGGTACTCCTCCAGGAGCATCTGGGCCGAACCGAACCTGATCCTGTCGTGCCTCGAGCGCTCCTCAGAGGACGTCCTATGACCTAGTTTGTGTGTTATATGGTCTTGGTCGTATCGCCAGATTTAGGGTGGTTTCGCTCAGAGGCGACGACAGCAGCGAACGTTGTCACCAGCGTCATGGCGCCCCGTGGACTGTCAGGTCTCTTCGTATCCTGAACTCTAGGACCCATTCCGTCGTGTCTCGTCGTACCACGGTCGTCAATCTCGGGAGGGAGGCGGTACCGCGGTACTACTTCACCTTCACCGCGCGTACGTGAAATAGCCTCGATGATTCGCGCTTGACGCCGCCTCCTTTGGCCCGGCGGAGCGGATCATAGTTGATTGATGTGGCCTGGTTCCGGGCGTGGTGGCTGGCCGTCTGTCGCGGCGGTGGGCGTGGTCTCCTGGGTCCGCCCCTTCGGTGGGGCAGCGGTTGAGCTGGTCAGCCGGGGTCGGGGACGGCCATGATCCGGTTGAAGGCGGTGGTGATCTGTTCGGCCCAGGGCCAGGTGGTGGGGATGCGTAAGCGTGCACCGGCGACCAGGCCGAGGCAGGCAGGCCGGTGATGGCGGCACACGTTAGGTTCCGCCGATCGACCAGCCGGGAGTACTCGACCCGCCGGCTGCGCCTGTTGTCCTGCTCGCGGAGCCAGTCGAGCACGGCGTGGGTGGCCGCGCGGCCGGCTCGCACAGCGCGCACGCGGACGGGTCGTCAACTCCACCGCAGCCGCTGCGCGCCGGCTGGCGGGCCATGAAGGTCGAACTCAACCCGGGCACGCCGAACGCCAAGGTCGTGCTGGACGTGTCGCAGTTCGACTTCGACAGACGGGCGGTGACGTGGGCGGCTGCACGCGGACCCGGCAGCGGAGCGGTCGATCACGCGGAGCGGATCGGCCCGGAGCGGTGCGGCTGGGATCTACGGCCGCGCCCTCGACGGACGCGCGAGATGAAGCGCTAGTTCGGCCGGGTGAGTCTCAGGTCGTAGGCGAGGGTGACTGCCTGGATCCGGTCCCGTGCGCCGATCTTGGCGAGGACCCGTCCGACGTGGGTCTTCACCGTCGACTCCGACAGCGTGAACCGTTGCGCGATCTCGCCGTTGGTGAGGCCGTGGCCGATGGCGACGAGGATCTCGCGTTCCCGGCCGGTCAGGGAGTCCAGCCGGGGATCCTCCCGCATGGGCCCGCAGAGGTCATCGTCGAGCCGGTCGGCGAACGCGTCGAGCAGCCGCCGCGTCAGCGCCGGCGCGATCGCCGCGTCCCCGGCGGCGACGGCCCGGATGCCGGCGAGCAGTTCCTCCGGGCGGGTGTCCTTGAGCAGGAAACCGCTCGCCCCGGCCCGCAGCGCGGCGAACGCGTACCGGTCCACGTCGAATGTCGTCAGCATCAGGATCCGCGAACGCCCACCGGCGGCGACGATGCGCCGAGTGGCCTCGATACCGTCGACGCCCGGCGTGCGGATGTCCATCAACACCACGTCGGGATGCAGCTCGGTGGTCCGCCGAACGGCCTCGGCGCCGTTCTCGGCCTCGCCGACGACCTCGGTGTCGGGTGTGCTCTCCAGCAGCATGCGAAACCCGAAGCGCCGCAGCGGCTGGTCCTCCACCACGAGCACAGTGATCATGAATGGCTGCCTTCCCGGGTCGCGTGCACGATTTAGCCGCCGTCCGGTGCGGGACCGGCGCTGACCGTGCCGCCGTAGGACACGGCGCCTTCGGCCATGCCGCCGAGGCCGAGACCCGCGTCGCCCGGCGGTGTCCACTTCATACCGAGCGAACCTGAGACGACCGTTAGAACCAGTGCGTACGGTGCGCATGCCGCCGACGTCGTACTCCCACACGTCTGGGTGACCGAGGAGAACTCCCCCTCCGCCACCAGCAGGACTTGGTGCTCTGTCGCCTGGGCCTTGCCTACCGGGCGGTACCTCGACGCCACCACGCTGGTGGATGCGCCGGGCACCTGGTTCGGCCACCCGGCCTGAGCTCCGCATTAACGGTCGTCTCAGGTTCGCTCGGTAGGAAGCAGGGACAGCACGCGCCAGCTTCCGACCCAGATCACTCGCCGCGTCCGGACATCGATCCGCGCGGGGCAGGCCTGCTCGATGAGACAGCTGCGGTGCCGCCGGGCCTGTGCATGCACACCGAACCCGACCCGGAAACAACGACAAAGCCATAAAGCACCCTCGGTTCCATGGAACACCGTGTGAACCCTGACCAACCACTCATCGGAGATCTCGTGTCCTCACGTCCAGATTCAACGGTCGTCGACCGGCAGTCCGCGAGCGCGCTGTCAGCCAGTGTTGATGACGCTGCGGCCACGCTCGTCGGCGCCGTCAAGCGATACGGCTCCGGCCGGTCGGCCGTTGTCGCGCTCGACGACGTCACCATCGCGTTCCCCACCGGGAAGTTCACGGCTGTGATGGGCCCGTCGGGTTCGGGAAAGTCGACGATGATGCACTGTGCCTCCGGGCTGGATCAACTGACGTCGGGCCGCGCATTCGTCGGCAACGCCGATCTGTCGACCCTCGACGATCGCGAGTTGACCAGGCTTCGCCGAGAACGGATCGGGTTCGTGTTCCAGGCGTTCAATCTCGTGGCGACACTTACGGCCGAGGAGAACATCTGCCTGCCTATGACGTTGTCCGGGCGGCGGCCGAGTGCCGCGGTGCTCGATCAGGTCGTGTCGCTGCTGCGCCTCGGTGATCGCATGCGTCACCGGCCGACGGAGCTCTCGGGTGGGCAGCAACAACGAGTCGCGGTCGCCCGAGCGCTGGTCGCCCAGCCGCAGGTAATTTTCGCCGACGAGCCCACCGGCAATCTCGACACTCGGTCCGGCCAGGAAATCCTTCGATTCCTGCGATCAGCAGTCGATCTACATGACCAGTCGATCGTGATGGTCACGCACGATCCCAACGCCGCTGCCTGGGCGGACCGCGTCGTGTTCGTCGTCGACGGCCGAGTGCACGACGTGATGGATCACCCGTCGGCCGATTCGGTGATCGACGTGATGAAGGGTCTGGCGCGATGAGCCAGATGATGCGGAGTGCGGCTCGAAGCGTGCTCGCGAGTCGGGGTCGGTTCCTGCTGACCGGCACGGCGATCACGCTGTCGGTGGCATTCCTCGTCGCGACGCTGGTGCTGTCCGACTCGATGCGTGGCCGAGCGGCCCGTGACATCGCCGAAGCGTTGGCCGGGACGGACGCCGTGGTGCAGGGCGTCGTCCTCGGCGAGCCCGGCGGAGGGCCCGGAGACCCGGAGAGGTCGGTTCGGCGATCACTGGATCCCGACATTACCGAGCGCGTGACTACGGTCGATGGCGTCGACGGGGCCGCCTCGCAGTGGGTCGGCTTCGCGAAGCTGGTCGTCGACGGATCGTCAGTCGGAACCGGAACGGCGAGCGACGTCGGTCGCAACTGGGTCGCCGACCCGGCGCTCAACCCGTTCCGGCTCACGAGCGGGCGAGAACCGATCGAGATCGGTGAGATCGTCATCGACCGATCGCTCGCCGGTGACGCCGGCTTGGCTCCGGGTGACGTCGTACAGGTCCTGACGACGACGGGGATACACGACGCGACGATCGCCGGTGTCGCGACGATCGCGTCGGCGGACGCGGCGCCGCTGCAGCGAACGGTGCTGTTGCCCGTCGCAGCGGTGTCCGCCTGGCTCGACACTGCGGCGCCGACGGACGTGCTCGTCGACGTCGCAGAGGGCGCTGACCGCGCCGAGGTACTCGACCGCTTGTCGGCACTGACCGATGCCGAGGTCATCGACGGGCCCGACCACATCCGGACGATGCAGGACGCCGCGACGTCACCGCTGCAGTTCCTGACCGTGTTCCTCCTGGCCTTCGCCGTGGTCGCGGTGGTGATCGGTGTCACGATCATCTTCAACACGTTCGCGCTCACCGTCGCCCGCCGCCGACGGGAGTCGGCGCTACTACGCGCGATCGGTGCGCAACGACGCCAACTGCTCGGCGCGGTGGTGATCGAGGCGGCGATCGTCGGGACGATCGCCACGCTCGTCGGCCTTGTGTGCGGGGTCGCGGGAGTGGGCGCGCTGCGCTGGCTCGTCGGACTCGCCGGGGTCACGTTGCTCACCGGGCCATCGATCGTGAGCACGACCTCGATCGCGGTCGCCGCGACCGTCGGTATCGGCGCGACGATCCTTTCGGCATGGATCCCGGCTCGCCGCGCGGCGGCGACGCCGCCGATCGAGGCGCTGCGCGAGAGCGCGGCGGAACCCCGGGTCGTGAGCCCGGCGCGAACGGCGAGCGGGCTCGTGCTCGCCGCGGTGGCGATCGCTGGAGGAGCTGTGGCTGTGGTGCGCTCGAACGCGACGTGGGTCATGCTCGTCGCTGCCATCGTCCCGGCGCTCGTGCTGTGCGGCCCGGCGATCGTGACCGCCACATCTCGTGGGAGCACTCGGGTGGCCCGCCGCGTCGCCGGTGTGTGTGGCTCAATCGCAGCGGGCAACCTGGCTGCGAGCCCTCGTCGATCGGCGTCAACGGCCCTCGCGCTCATGCTCGGCACCGCGATGGTGACGATGTTCGCGGTCTTCGCGAGCTCACTGACGAGTGCGGTCGGGACGGACGTTCGGGACGGACTGCAGGCGGACCTGGTGGTCACGTCGGCGACCGCCGACTTCCCGACGATCGACCCCACCCTGGCCGGCCGGATCGCAGAGCTGCCCGACGTCGACGCAGTCGCTGCGCTGGCCGTCACCGAAGGGATCGTGGCAGGCAAAGCCGAGGCGATCGGCGGCATCGACCCGACTGCGCTGCCCAGCATGTTCGACCTCGACCCGATCGCCGGCGACCTCGCCGACCTGAACGCGGGGGGCGTGGCCGTGGTCGGCGACGACCCGACGCTGCTCGGCGGCAACCTCGTGATCGAGTTCGAACGCTCGACACTCGAGGCGCCGATCGTCGCCGTGGTCCCGAGGAGCACCGGCGGTTTCGAAGCCCCTTTGTACTTCGTCGACCGTCAGACACTCGACACCCTGGTCGGTCGCCTGCTCGACGCTCGGTTGTTCGTCGACCTCGCCGACGGAGCGGTCGCAGACGCCGACGAGGACGTGAGGGCGCTGGTCCGAGCCACGCCTGGGTCGTTCTTCGAGACTCGGGCGGAACACGTCGCCAACAGCGGGAGCGGAATCGCCGCGTTCCGGAACTTCATCGACGGGATGCTCCTCCTCGCGGGCTTCATCGCGCTCCTCGGAGTCGCCAACACCACGGCGCTCGCGATCAATGAACGCTCCGGAGAGCTCGGGCTGCTGCGAGCCGTCGGCGCGACTCGCCGCGAGCTGCGTCGAATCGTGCGGCTCGAGGTGGCACTCCTGTCGTTCGTGGCAGCATCGATCGGTATCGCCGTCGCAGTCGGTCTCGGCTGGGCGCTGATCGACGTCGCCGGTGGCACGGAGATCCCATCCGTCGTCGTACCGTGGCCCCGCCTCGCCGCAACGCTCGTCATCGCGGTCGCAGCCGGCCTCGCCGCCGCGGCGTGGCCCGCGTTCCGGGTCTCCCGGGTACCCGTGCTCGAGCTGGCGAGCCGGGACCGCTGATTCAAGGGTCTCCGCACCGGTCGCCGCCACAGCGCGTACAGCGGCGTGTTGGCGTCGGTCTCGTCTCACGGCCGAGGCTGTCCCGGGTCGGCGGCGGGTACGCTTTTTCATCCCTTGCGGTCGATTGGGTGCTCGGTGCGTACTCGTGCGACGAGCACCACTCACGGCCGGACCAGTCCGGCCGTGAGTGGTCGCGTCCGGCCGGGTTTCGATCGTGGCGGAGTGGCCAGCGGTCCGGGTCCGGATACCCGGACGGCTATGCCGTTTCGCGTAGACCGAGTTCCTCACCACCCAGGCCAAAGGCACCCTGGCCTGCGACTTCCTACACGTCGACACCATCCAGCGCTACCGGACCGTGGCATCCAGCGCCCCGTTGGCCAAGGGGCCGACGGCCTACTCACCAACGGCGACAGCGTGGTGGTTGCCGCCAAGGTGGCTTGGGTTGAGCACCGAAAATACTCGCTGACTGCGGTCGGCGTGGGTGGTCAGCCCTGGTGGCGGGGCCTGCCCTTGAGTCGACGGCTGAACTCCCGGGCGATCTCCCGGTCCGCCTCCCGTTCGGCGATGGCCTGCCGCTTGTCGAAACTGCGCCGGCCCCTCGCGAGGCCGAATTCGACCTTCGCCCAACCCTTCTCGAAGTACAGCGACAGCGGTACGAGCGTCAGGCCGCCCTCTCGGAGGCGTTCCAGGATCCGATCGATTTCCACCCGACGCAGGAGCAGCTTTCGGGTACGCCGGGGCTGGTGGTTCGTCCAACTCCCGAAGCCGTACTCGGCGATGTGCAGCCCGTGCAGCATGATTTCGCGGTCCCCTTGCTGCGCGAAGGCGTCCACCAGCGACACCCGACCGGCCCGCACCGACTTCACCTCGGTGCCGACCAGGACTATCCCCGCCTCGTAGGTGCGCAGGATCTGGTAGTCGTGCCGCGCCCTCTTGTTAGTGGCCACCATCAGGTGACCGCTCTCGCCAGACCTACCCATGGAAACCATCACCTCGCTGCGGCGCTTCCTCACAAGGGTATCGGGGCGCGGTGTGCAGCGGGCTCGACGCAAGAATCCGGACCCGGGTACGCATCGAATGTCGTACCCGGCGGGCACCATGACCGTATGGCTGCCCCCGCCCTGGATCCGGAGCACGTCCGGCCGCAAGCCCTGTCGTTGCGTGAGGCCCGCACCCGGCTGGCCCAACTCGTCGCGCTCGCCGAGTTGACCGACACCGTCACGGTGATCGAGCACGACCGCGACGCCCGCCCCGTCGCCGCCATCGTGCCGGCGGCCGCCGCGCGGAGCGTCGCGCAGGCACGCGCCGATGCGGGACGGATCGCCGAGGTCACCGCCGGCTGGGCGCACCGGTTGGAGCAGACGCGACAGCGCAGCGCCCGCCAGCACGCCAACAACCTGCGGGTGCTGACCGACGCCCTCGCCGAGGTCTGGGCCGAGCTTGACCGGCGGATCCCGTCGGCCAGCGACCCGGCGCTGGCGCGGCTGCGGGCCGCGCACATGGACCTGCTGCGGCGCTGAACGCGCTGGCGGGGTCGCTGGGCGGGCCGGTCTGTCCTATGGGAAAAGATGCGGCCATGCCCAGAATCAGACACGAGCCGTCGCTTGACCAGCACGGACGGGACCGTCGGCACCCGCAGTGTTCGCCCAGTTCCCGGCCGCGCGGGGCCTTGCCATCGACATGTGCGGGCGGACTCGGCGGTTCGTAGCAGCCGTTGACTCTTGACACTCCCCGCCGGTGGCCGGAAGACACGGCTGGGGTACCGCCGTATTCACGGCGAACTGCTCGTGCTGGGCGTCAAGGTCGCCGTCTCGACCGTCAGGAGATCCTGAGAGACGCCGGCGTCGATCCGGCTCCCGAGCGCGCCCATGCCACCTGGGCGGCGTTCCCGCGTTCCCAGGGCGGACTTCTTCGAGACCACGACGGTGACCGGCGCCCGTTTGTACGTCCTGGCCGCTATCGAACACGCCAGTCGACGGATCCGGACTCTCGGCGTTACCGCTCATCCGACCGCCGCCTGGGTGACCCACGCCACCACGCAATGCGGTGAGGCCGATGCCTAGCCAGATGAGGTTGAGCGCGGTCGACGGCCATGCCTGGTGAAACGCGCCGTTGACTGCGAGCCCGCCGGCACCTGCGAGATTGAGCAGGTGGTACCACATCCCCACAGCGAGCCGTCCGCTGGACAGCCGGGCGTAGGCGAGCAGGAGGCAGGCTGCGCCGACCCAGCCGATGGCGTCGGTGGCAAGCATCGCCATTACCGCGGCACGATGGCGTAGGCCCGCACTGGGAACGTGCCGAAGCCGCGTACCCGCGGCGGTGCCGCGTGGAGGCGGGCCCCGGTGGCGGGAAGGTCGGCCAGGCCGGTGAGGTGTTCGAGCACCGGCACACCGGCGTCGAGCAGGATTGAGTGGGCCGGTCGCTGCCCGCCGCTGTACATGTCATCGATGTTGACGCTGTCGATGCCGACGAGCCGGGCGCCAGCGTCGGCAAGCAGCTTGGCGGCCGGCTCGGTGAGGTACGGGGCAGGATCCCCGTACGCCTCGCTGCCCCAATGCCGGTCCCAGCCGGTGTGTAACAGCACCGCGGCACCGGCTAGGTCCAATGCTGCCAGCGCCTGCGGCCCGATGCCGCGCTGGTCGAGATCGACGAGGCGCACCACGACCGTAGGCAGGTCTGCGACCGTCTCCAGCGGCAGGGCGGCTAGGTCGGCTCCGTCTGCATAGCGGTGGTAGGGGCTGTCGAGGTAGGTGCCCGTGTTGCCGACCATGCTGATGAGGTCGATGGCGAACTCGACGCCCGGCGCGTAGCGAGTGCGGGAATCCTCGCGGGTGAGGTGTGGAGTGATCTCTGGTCCCGGTAGGCCAGGATACGTCGTCATGCCCGCCTCGATCACGTGGTTGAGCTCCACCAGGCGGCCTGGCGACGCTGGCGTAGCGGTCGTGGGCACGTCACGCGAGCCCTTGTCCGGCTCACGCACCACCCGTAGTCGGCTGATGCGCACCTGGTCGACCATCAACAGGCCGAGGTGGCCAATGAGCAGGTTGGCGAGTTCGTTCTCAGCGATGTCGGCGGCCGGCAGGTCGAGCCGGAACCCCTGCGTCTGCAAGCCACCACCGTTGAGGAAGGTCACCTCGGCGTCGAACACTGCGCGGTATTCGGTCATGTGGCCATGCTCCGCCAGCCTGGTGTTCAGCGGAAGTGACGGTTTCTGTATGCCGTATGTAGAATTTCTGAATGCAGATTGATCCGCGGCGTCTGGCCGTCCTCGGAGCCGTGGCCAACGCGGGCGGGGTTCTCGCGGCTGCCACGGTGCTGCACCTGACCCCGTCGGCAGTGTCCCAGCACATCGCCCGCCTGGAAGCCGAGACCGGCGTGACACTGCTCGACCGGTCGCGGCTCGGTGGGCGGCGGGCCGCCGGTCTCACCCCGGCCGGACGGCTCCTCGCCGCGCACGCCACGCGCCTCGCTGAGACCCTCGCCACCGCCGAGCGGGAACTCGCCGCGCTGACCGGACAGGTGACGGGGCCCGTCAGCGTCGGGGCCTTACCGACAGCGATCCGGCACCTGGTAGCGCCGGCAGCCGCCGTGGTGGCCGCGACGAACCCGAACGTCGAGGTCCGTATCCGCCAACTTGAACGCGAGCCCGGCCTGGCGGCGCTGCAGGCCGGCGGACTCGACCTACTGATCATGGATGCTGGCCCGATCGATCCGCCCGCGAACCAGCCCGGTCTGCGTGCGATACGACTGCGTGACGATCCTTTCCAGATCGTCTTTCCCGAGCAGTGGGCTCCGGTGGCCGGCATCGAAGCCCTGCTGACCCGGCCCTGGGTCGACGGGCCGCCGGGCTCCGCGTCGCACCGGGCGCTCAACCGGATCGCCGCCCGCTACGACGCCGTACTCGACCGTGTACACGAGTGCCTGGAGTTCCCCGCCACGCTCGCCGTCGTTGCAGCCGGGCTCGCAGCGGCCGTGGTCCCCACGCTCGCCCTGCAGATCCACAAACTGACCGCCATCGAGGCGCTCCACGAGCCCTACGTCGGAGCCCGCCGAATCGACATGGTCCACAGGCACGGCCGGCACGAGCCGAGCCCCGCTACAGAACTGGTCGCCCAGGCGATTTTCACCCAGGAAAACCAGTGACAGCGGCGACCGCAGAGCAGTCGTTCCTGCGCCAGTGGTTCGTCGACCGCGACCGATACGACGCCGCATGGCACGAGGGGTGACCGGAAGGTGCCGACAGTCCCGTCCGCGCTGGTCAAGCGACGTTCTCGTATTCGTGTAGAGTCCGCCGAGTCGGTCGTGCCACGAACGTGTAGACGGTTCAGCGCTGCGGGATCGGTGAGCGGTTCGGGTAGCGGTTGCAGAGGTCGGGCGTTGGCGATGCGGCGATGCGGGCGGTGCCGGTTGTGATGTCGTTCGTACTCGCGCAGGGCGCGTATCAGGTGGGCTTGGTTCCAGGTCAGCGCCCGGTCGAGTAGTTCATGCCGGCAGGCTCTCGCCATGCAGCTACCGCTGCAGAACGGCGGCTGTGGACGAGGGGCCGACGTGGACGGACAACGGCCCGTCCACGTCGGGCAATGGCTGCGGATTTGTCGCCCTGTCCTAGTCGTCGCTGTCCGTGGCGGGCACCGTCGGTGGTGAGGACTCGGCTGCTGGCTCCCGCCCGGCCAGCTTCTCCCGGGCCTTGGCTGCGGCGTCCTGAGCGGCCGCTGTAGCGGTGCGTGCGGCCGCGCTGGCCCGTTCTGCGACCGTCACAGCGGCGGAGCGGGCCTTGTCAGCCACCGCCGAGGGCGGGTCGTCCGGCTGCGCCGTTGCGGCCGAGTCATGAGGGTGTGGCCGCCGGTTCAGCGTAGCCGCCGCGACCGCGCCGATGATCACCCCGGCGGCCAAGCCGATGCCGGCCCACCGCCACCGCGAGTTCGGCAGTTCGCCGCGCAGGGCGAGCCGTGCCAGCGCGGCTCGGTCCCGGGCCAGCGACCCCCGCGCTCGGGACGTGTCCCCGACCTGTCTCGCGGCTTCCTGAGTGGCGGTCAACAGGTGCTCCCACGCCGCCGACAGTTCGGTGCGAGCGCGCTGCGGATAGTGGGCGGGACTTCGATCAGACAGGTTAATCATGCTGCCACCTTCCGTTGCCGGAACTGCGTACGACGACCGTCTTAGCCGACCCGAGTACACACCAGCGCCAGCCGGTGCGCCAGCCCCAACCCGTCGCATCCGACCGAGGATCCCTGCGCAGCCGGCGCCTGAGTCGCCGCCGATACCCATGGCGGGCGCCACCAGCTGCTGATCCGCCGCCACCGCAGAACCGGCGAGCTGGCCCTCTACCGCTGCTGGGCACCCGTCACCGGATCGAAGCCCAGCCGGCGACGTCGGTACCGGTCCTCGGAGCGACGACTCCGTCGGTACGGCCCGCGTGCTCATGATCAACAGCGGAGGGTTCGCGGCGCCGGTAACCACTCACCCTGGTCAGCGTCCCGCCCATGCAGGCAAGACACGGGTCCCAGGAAACGCCGTCCGGTGACTGGTCCGAGCCGTGCCCGCCGTACGGCGGGAGAACGCCACCACCAGCGCCGCCAGGTCGAAAACCCACAGCCATCGACACAAGCTGATGACCGCATCGTCGTCGAGGCTGCAGGTGGTCGGAAGCTTGACCGCAATCCAGACACCGTCGCCCGGCAGTCGCCTGACCGCGTCGCGGCACGAGTGCGCACGGCGGACGTCTCACCGCCGCCCAAGGCAGCGCAGGCAGGGCCGATGCAGGTTCGGGGCTCCGCCTGATGTGGGACAGATCCGCCGCACGTGTACGGGGTCGTGAAGTTGCGTGGGCCCCGACACCGGCGGTCAGTGCCAGGTAAAGGCAACAGAGGAAAGGGAGGGCGGTACGCCGTTGGATCGCCCGCCGGCAGGACGTAGTCGCAGTCCTGCCGCGGACACCGTAGTCCCATCGAACGTGAGGTGGTGGTCTCCGGTCACGCTTATGCGATCCTCGCATCCCCTGTCGCAGATGGCGGCACGGTGCGGAAGCGAGAACCCGACGAACCTGTCGGTAGATGGTGTATTCAACCCGTAACCCTGGGCCCCGGCGCGCTCTGCGCCGGGGCCCTCGTTCATGAAAGAGGTATGCATGGCCCCACCCGACGACATGCTCGACGACGACGACTACCCCGCCTACACCATGGGCCGAGCCGCCGAGATCGTAGGCACCTCGCAGGACTTCCTGCGCCGCCTCGACGAAGCGAAACTGATCATCCCGTTCCGCTCCCCCGGCGGGCACCGCCGCTACTCCCGCTACCAACTGCGCCTGGCCGCACGAGCCCGGGAGATGGTCGACCACGGCACCGCCCTCGAAGCCGCCTGCCGGATCATCGTCCTCGAAGACCAACTCGAGGAAGCCCTCCAGCACAACCAGCGCCGCCAGCAAGCCGGCACCGCCTGACCCCACGCCCTCACGGTCCTTCTCCCCCACGAGAGGGACCGTCGGTCGTACCCGGATTCCCTCGCCGCCCGTAAGAAGGGCATCTTGTCGAAGCAGGACGCACCACGCGGGTGCTGATACCGCACCCGCGCGCGACCCCGGCACACGGGACAACGCCGATGAGGCGGGATGATCCGGAGATGTTGTCGGCGGACCGCCGACAGGACTCTGCCGCCCCGTCGTAGGGTAGGCCGCCCCGTCTTCGGCGGCGTACCGGCCCGTCCACCGTTGTCCCGGCGGCCGGAGGGCTCATCACCCCGGAACCTGCCCTCCTGGGTGCCGGAAGCCGCCGGAGGCAGTCGTCACCAAGAGTTCATCTACTCGCACCGGCCGGCGGATCGGCCCTCGTCGGTCGGGTCTGAGCTGCGGATTCGTCCGCCCGGGGCAGGCTGCGGCCGGCACGGGCCGACCACCGCCCGCGGTTACCATCAGGGCGCGGTGGCGCCGTACCCGGGCCGGCTACGGGCGGAGGAGGAGCACGGTTGAACACGCCGTCCTTCAGCGATCTCGGTCGGTTCCTGGACACCAACCGGCAGACGCTGCTCACCGTACTCACCGTGCTGGAGCTGTTGATCCTGCTGGTGGTGCTGCTGCGGTGGTTCGACCGCCGGTACGGCATTCGGGGCACCGGTCGGCGCATCCGGCACGGCATCGGCGGCGCGGCGCGGGACCTGGCGGCACCGATCGTCGGCTTCGTCCGGCTTCGGCAGGGGATGCGGGTGGTCGCCGGGAGCTTCGCCGGGTCGGGTCCGGTGCCGGCGGCCCGAGCCTGGATCGGATCCGCTCGATCGGCACTGGCCGAACGGAACGATTTCTGGCCGTACCTGGTGTTGCTGGGCCATGGGGAGCTCAGCGTGCGGATCGCCGGCGCGGGAGCGGACGTACCGTCTCCGGCGGCGGAATCTCCGTGGCAGGTCACCGCGCCGCGCCACTGGCGGGCCCGCGGCCAACTGCCCCCGGCTTCCGCCCCGGCCGCCGGCGACGCACTACCGATCGCCGTAGGAGTAAAGGACAGGACGATGTCCCTGCTGGACTTCGCCCGCTGCCCCGGAATCCTGTCCGTGCACGGTGCCCCGACACCGGCGGAGCGGCTGGTGTCCGCGTTGGTCGTCCAGCTGGCCGCGCTGACCAGCGGGCACGGCGTGCACCGCCTGATCGTCGCGGCGGAGCCCGGCTACGGCTCCGGGGCGGTCGGCATCGACCGGATGCCCCTGTCCGAGGCGCTGACAGCTCTCACGACCCGTCTGACACCGGACGGGCGTACCGTCCTGGTCTGCCGGCGGCCCGATCCGCAGACCGCAGCGCAGCTCGCCGGCCTGGCCGCCGATGATCCCGGGCTGCTGGTCCTGGTCGCCGGCTACCTACCCGGATCACGTTGGCGGTTGCGGGTCGATCTGGCTGGCCGGGTGAGCGCACCGGAGTTGCTGCTCGACGTGGACTCCACGCCACTTGTCCGGTGCCTGCTGCCCCGCCGCCGGACTGCGCCCCCCGCCCCGTCGGCACCCGCCTGGGCCGAGGAGGAGGTTCCCGGGTCCACCGCCCTCGGCGCAGCATCCTCTGCGCCAGCGGAACCGGCCTTGCCCGCGAGCCCTCGGCAACCCGCCCCGGCGGCGGCAACGCTACCGGCCGCCCATCCACCGCCCAGACCGTCGGCTCCGCCCAC
Source organism: Micromonospora sp. Llam0 (assembly GCF_003751085.1). Lineage (NCBI taxonomy): Bacteria > Bacillati > Actinomycetota > Actinomycetes > Micromonosporales > Micromonosporaceae > Micromonospora > Micromonospora sp. Llam0. Next base: position 5,829,952 of record NZ_RJJY01000001.1, read on the forward strand.
CGCCAACGATGACCTGATCGAACAGGCGCATGACGGGCAGCGGCCGACGGCATACTCCGGCGTCGAGTCTGTCGGCCGGCCTGGAGACCGTGTCAGCCGATCCGGAGACCGATAGTGCGCCTGCTGCTGACCATCTTCTCTGGCGGTGCCGACCGGGACATCGCGATGGACGTCGAGGCGGACACCCCGGTGGGTGCGCTCATCGAGCAGGACGGCTCCCCCAGCGACTGGTATCTCGACGCGGCGCGGCTGAATCCGACCTGGACGGTAGGCCGGGCAGGGCTGGTCGCCGGGGTCCGGTTGGGCGACGGTGCGCCGGTGCCCGGCGGCGGGGTGCGGTACCTGCCGGGCGACCCTCGGACCCACTGGCTGGAGGTGCACGGCGTCGGCGGCCCGAGCGCCGGACGGATCTGGCCGGTCGGCCTGGGCTGTCACGACATCGGTTCGGCGCCCGGGTCCGCGATCGATCCGGGCGGCAGCGGGGTGCCCGCGCACGCCGCCCGGCTCACCATCGACGAACAGGGTCGCGCCTGGGTGGCTACCGGCGGCGCCCAGGTGCGTCTGGCGATGCCGCAGCCGCCGGCCCAGACCGATCCGATGCCCGCGCCCGGGTACCCCAGCCCTCCTGAGCAGCGCGGATCGGATCTCCGGGCCGAACAGGGGCAGGAGCACGCGGACGAGCCCGACGCCTCAGAACCCAGACGCGACGGATCCCGCCGCTGGCCGACCGGTGTGGACCTGGCGGTGGGCGGCAGCCTGCTGCGGCTGGTGCCGCGCCCGGCACCGGACGCCGCGGTGACGCCGGCCGTGGACGTGCCGATGCTGGACTTCAACCGGCCGCCACGGATCGTGCCGCCGCTGCTCTTCGCGCGGCGACGGCTGCCCAGCCCGCCGGCCAAGCCGAACGGCCGCCCGATCCCGCTGCTGATGATCCTTGCCCCGATGGTGATGGGCCTGGCTTTCGTCTTCCTCTTCCGGTCGTACTTCTTCCTGCTGATCATGGCGCTCAGTCCGGTGCTGGCGTTGGCGAACTGGTACACCGACCGACGCAGTGGCCGTAAGCGGTACCGCAGGGATCTCGCCGAGTACCTCCGTAAGCGCAGCCGGATCATGCGGGAGCTGACGGCGGCGGTCGCCGAGGAACGGTCGGCCCGGTGCGAGGCGTCGCCGGACCCGGCGACCGTTCTGTACACGACCGTCGGCCCCGGACGGCGGCTGTGGGAACGACGCCGCCGCGACCCCGACCATCTTGTACTGCGGGTCGGCACGATGGATCAGCCGTCGCTGATCGAGGTGGAGGACCCGGCCCGCACCGAGCCCGACCGGCAGCTGCGTTGGACCGTGCCGGACGTTCCGGTCACCGTGGACGTGGTCGACCGCAAGGTGGTCGGCCTGGCCGGCGCGGCGGAGACGACGTACGCGACAGCACGCTGGCTCGTCCTCCAGGCCGCAGCGCTACACAGCCCACGTGACCTGCGGATCCAGGTGTTGACCGAGCCGGCTGGGGAGGAGCGGTGGAGCTGGGTGCGCTGGCTGCCGCACACCCGGCCGGCCGAGGATGGTATCCCGACCGCCCGGCCCTACACCCTGGTCGGCAACGACCCGGAGACCGTGGCGAACCGGATGGGCGAGCTGGTGTCGCTGGTCGCCGCGCGGACCAAGGCCCGGGGTTCGCAGCTCGGCCAGGTCCTGTTCAGCGAACCCGACGTGCTGCTGGTCGTCGACGGCGCGCGACGGTTGCGCGACGTTCCCGGCATGGTTCAGGTGCTCACCGACGGGCCGGCGGTGCGGGTCTTCGCGATCTGCATCGACGCTGAGGAACGGCTGCTGCCGGAGGAGTGCACCGCCGTGCTACGCGCGGACGCGGACGGGCTGACGGTACGGCAGACCGGCGTGCCCGAGGCCACCGGAGTACGTCCTGACGTCGTCACCGGGCAGTGGTGCGAGCGGGTGGCCCGGGCGATGGCCCCGCTGCGGGATGTCACCCCGGACGAGACGGCCGGGCTGCCCGACCGCTGCCGGCTGCTGGACCTGCTCGACGCCGACCCGCCGGATAGCGTCGACCTGGCCGACCGCTGGTCGCGACAGCCCGCGTCCACGAGTTTCGTGATCGGTAGTGGTTTCGACGGAACGGTCGCGCTCGACCTGGTCCGCGACGGGCCGCACGCGTTGATCGCGGGAACCACCGGCGCCGGCAAGTCCGAGCTGCTGCAGTCGATGGTGGTCTCCATGGCTGCGGTGAACCGCCCGGACGAGATGACCTTCGTGCTGGTCGACTACAAGGGCGGTAGCGCGTTCCACAGTTGCGTACGGCTGCCGCACACCCTCGGCATGGTCACCGACCTGGACAGCGCGTTGGTGGTCCGGGCGCTGGAGTCGCTCGGCGCGGAGTTGCGCCGCCGCGAGGAGATCCTGGCCGGAGTCGCCGTCAAGGACCTCGTCCAGTACCGGACGATGCGTGGCCGCGACCCCTCGCTGCCGGCGGTGCCCCGGCTGGTGCTGGTCATCGACGAGTTCGCCACGCTCGTCCGGGAGGTTCCGGACTTCGTCCCCGGTCTGGTCAGCATCGCCCAGCGCGGCCGGTCGCTGGGAATCCATCTGATCCTGGCCACCCAACGCCCGGCTGGCGTGGTGACCACCGACATCCGCGCCAACACCAACCTGCGCATCGCGCTGCGGGTCACCGATCCGATGGAGAGTCAGGACGTCATCGACGTACCGGACGCCGCGATGATCCCGGTGGCCACCCCGGGCCGGGCGCTGGCCCGGCTCGCCCACCGGTCCACCCTGCCCTTTCAGACCGGGTACGTCGGCGCGGTGTACCAGGGTGCCGACCCGGACGCGCCGCAGTCCCGGCCGGCGGCGCCGGTGCACCGTACGGAGTTGCCCTGGTCACGGCTCGGCCGGGCGCTGCCGCCGCCGGTGGAGCAGACGCGTGACGGCGCCGCGCCGGACGAGTTGGCCGCCACCGACCTGGACGTGCTGGTCGACGCGATCGAAGCCGCCGCCCGGGAGGTGGGCTGCGAGCAGCAGCCGAGCCCGTGGCTGCCGCCGCTGCCACCGGTCGTGCTGCTGGACGACCTCGCCCTCCCGCAGTCGCGTACCGGTCCCGGTCTGCCGCCGGTGCCGTACGCGCTGGCCGACCTGCCACAGCAGCAGCGCCAGCCGGTGCTGGCCTGCGACCTCGCCGCGCTCGGACATCTCTACGTGCTGGGCGCCTCCCGTTCGGGCCGGTCACAGCTGCTGCGCACGCTGACCGCGTCGCTGGCCCGGTCGTTGTCCGCCGCCGACCTGCACCTGTACGCCGTCGACGCGGCCGGCGGGTCGATGATGGTGCTGTCGGAGCTGCCGCACTGCGGCGCGGTGGTGCCCCGGGCCGACCTGGAGCGTCTGGAACGCCTGTTCGGTCGGCTGCAGGGCGAGTTGGCCCGCCGACACGAACTGCTGGCCCAGCACTCCTGTGCCGGACTCGACGAGTTACGGGCGGCGCTGCCGCCGGCGCAGCGGCCGGCGCATCTGATGCTGCTGGTGGACGGCTGGGATTCGCTGGCCGCGATCCTCAACGACCACGACGGCGGACGGGTGCTGGACCAGTTCCTCGGCTTGCTGCGGGAGGGACCGGCCGCCGGGCTGCACCTCGTGATGTCCTCGGAACGGTCGCTGTTGACCGGGCGGGTGGCCAACCTGAACGACCACCGGATCATGCTGCGGATGACCGACCGGACCGACTACTCGGCGATCGGCGTCAACCACCGTCGGGTGCCGGAGGTGGTGCCACCCGGACGCGGCTGGCATTCTGCGGACCAGGCTGAGATCCAGATCGCCCTGCTGGACCCGGATCCGTCCGGCCCGGCACAGGTCGAGGCGATACGTCGGATCGCCGCCAAGGCCACCGCCCGCGACAGCGGGGTGCCGGCGCACCGCCGGCCGTTCCCGGTGGCCGGGCTGCCCGCTGCGGTCACCTTCACCGAGGCGTTCGCACAGGTCCCGGACGAGCAGCGGCGTCCGCTGCACGCGCTGCTCGGCATCGGCGGCGATGCCGCTGAGCCGAGATATGTGGACTTCACCGGCCGGCAGGCGACCTTCCTGGTCGCCGGCCCGCCCGGTTCGGGCCGCAGCAACACCCTGGCCACGCTCGCGGTATCGCTGCTGGCCGGGGGGACCGCGCTGGTGATCCTGACGCCCCGCGAGTCGGTGTTGCGCCGGCTGGCGGCGCACGGCCGGGTGCGGGCGATCGAGGGGCCCGCACCGGACCCGACGCAGGTGGGAGCTGCGGTGGAGGAGTTGGGCGGCCCGCTGGTGGTGCTGGTCGACGACGTCGACCTGTTGGGCTTCGCCAATCCGGTGGAGGCGGTACTACGCCAGGTGGTGGGCACCGGCCGGGACCGGGCGCTCGGCCTGGCCTACGCGGGAACGGCCGAGACCCTCACCCAGTCGTTGGGCGGCTGGATCGCCGAGGCCCGGCGGTCCCGACAGGGCGTGCTGCTGGCGCCGCAGTCAGCGATCGAGGGTGACCTGGTGGGTGCCCGGGTGCCGCCAGGGCTGCTGCGCTCGGGTAGCCGACCGGGTCGCGGCTATGTGCCGGACCCAGCGACCGGCGTACTGAGCACGGTGACGATCCCGCACACCGTGCTGCGCTGACCCGGCTGCCGTCACCGGCGGCCGATCCGCCAGGAGCACGGCCCGGCCGCCGGTGACGGCAGCCGGGCCCTGCGGGCGGCACTTGCCGCGAGGCTCGGATCGGGTCACTCCGCAGGCGGCGGCTGGGACAGCGTCTGGTCCATGTCGCTCAGGTTCTTCGCGATCATCGAGAAGCTCGACGCGAAGCTCTCCAGGTTGCTGACAGCCTTGGTCAGCGAGGTGGTGAACTCGGTGTACTGCGTGCTCATCACCGGGCTGGACTGCTGCAGCCAGAGACCGCCCTGGCTGGTCAGCAGCTCGGTGACGCTGGTCTGCAGGTTTGTCAATACACCGGCGATTTCCGCACCCTCAGTGGTCAGCCGTCCGGAAACGGTGTTGATCAGGGCGTAGTCGACGTTTACTTCTGGCATCGGATACCTCCGGTCGACGGGTCAGGCGGAGCTGCTGGAGGTTGCGATCTGCTCGTCCATGGTGCTCAGCTGAACGGTGATGTTGTGGAACTGCTGGGCGAACGACCGAATGCTCTCGATCGCTGCGGTGAGCTCGGTGTTGAAGGTCTGGTACTGCCCGCTGAGAGTGGGGCTCGACTTCTGCAACCACAGGCCACCGTCGCTGGTGAGCAACTGGGACACCGCAGTGAGCAGATCCTCCAGCCGCGGCACGGTCTGCGTCACGGCCGAGTTGAGCTGTTCGTTGACCGACTGCACCTTGCTGAAGTCGACGGTGATGTTGGGCATGGCGTTGCTCCAAATGGGGATAGAACAGCTGGTGGCGGAGGTGAGGGGGATGTCGCGCTCCGCTCGGACTACTCCTCGGAGACGAGCGTCCACTCCCCCGTCGTCGGATTACCGGTGTACGTCTTGGTGCCGTCTGGGCCCACGACCGTCTTGGTACCGGTGTCTGGTCCGGTCACCACGATGTCGGTCGTGGTGGTCTCGCCTTCGTGGTCGACGGTGACCTGATGCGATCCGCCGTCTTCCGTGGGGGTGACGGTGCTTGTGGTGGTGCCGTCGTCGGTGGTGGAGGTCACCACGAACGAGCCGTCGTCGTTGGTCTTCCTCTCGATCCTCTCCTCCATCCCGTCGGAGTGCGTGATGGTCGTGGTGTAGTCGACGACGTCGATCTCGCCGTCGTCGTCGGTGTCGCGGTAGGTGAACTCGGTCGTCTCGGTATAGGTCAGCCCGTCGCCGGAGGTGACCTTGGTGGTCTCGGAGATGACGTTGCCGTCGTCGTCCAAGACCGCTGTGGTGTTGTTGCTGCCCACCGGTGAGGTGCCGTCGATGGAGGTGGGCGGATCCCCCGGCTCCGGCACCGGATCGCCGCTCCACACCGGCACCGAACCGTCGACCAGGTTTCCGTCCTGGTCGTAGTACTGGAAGGTGATCTCCCGGTCCTTCAGGTCGAGGTAGTGCTCGTAGGCGGCGGTATCGGACTGCCAGCCGCTGATGCTGGCCCGCAACCGGTCCAGGTTGACCTTGCCGGCGATGTCGGCGTCCAGGTCGAAGTAGGCCTTGGCGATGCTCTCGAACGTGTTCGCCAGCTCGTCGAGCAGCTCCATCGAGTCCTTGAACGGGGTGTGGCAGGCGGCGAAGAAGGCGCTCAACGTCCCGTACAGCGCCGAGTTGCCGACCTGGCCGGAGTCGACCACGGTCCCGTCAGAGGTGACCACCGACCGACGCGAGCCGGTCTCCACATCGAACTCGATCTTGCTCTTCAAGTCGCGCAGGCTGCCCGCGAGGCTGTGCAGCAGCGCGTAGTCGAGCACCAGGTCGGCCACCCTGCGCCCCCTCCTCCGGCTCGTCGACGTGTGCCGTCTGTGAGGTTCGACGCGGCCGGGGCGGCCAGCGGTTCACTCTGAACCTCCGCGCGGGTGCGCCGCGTCGAACAGGACGACGGTGTCCCGGCAGCGGGAGGGGTACGGTGGGGGTACGGCCTGGTGACTGGTCGCCACTCAATCTGTCCGGCGACCCCACACCCGGCGATCCGGACGTGCTGCTGAGCGTCGCCAGCTACATGGACGTCATGGCCGGCCACGCCCAGACCGCCGACGACGGGCTCGCCGCAGTGCTGCGACAGAGCGGTGATGGAGCGTTCGTCGGCAAGACCGCCGACTGGCTGCGTGAGCAGATCAGCAAGGAGATGAGCGGCTTCATCACCGGGGTCCGCACCGCCTTCTCCGCCGCCGGGCCGACCATCCGCACGTACGCCGAGGCGCTGCGCGATGCCCAGGCCAAGGCGGACCAGGCGCTGCGCGACGCGGCCGGGGCCGGCGAGGACGAGGAACGCATCAACGCGCTCAAGGCGGACGCGGAGAACGCCGCGGCCGACGTGCGAACAGCGGCGGGGACGGCCCGCCAGTCCATTCTCGACGCCACCAGCCACATCAAGTCACCCGTGACGCCCAAATCGGCCTGTGAGGTGTTCTGGGAGATCTTCACCTGGCTGACCCTCATCATCACCGTGGTCGCCATCTTCGTCGGTGGCCCGCTCGGCCTGATCGCCTTCGCGATGAACGCCGCCCTGGCGGTGAAGGCGACCCTCGACTTCGCGATGGGCAAGACGAACGCGCTGGGTCTGGCGCTCGGGCTGCTCGGGCTGCTCGGCCCCAGTACCCGACCGCTGATCGCCCTCGGCGACCTGACCAAGCTGGCCACCGGCGCCTGGCGCAACATCACCCAGCTCAGCCGCAACAGCTTCAACCTGGCGCGCACCGGCATCAACGACTTCTGGCGGGCGGTCTCGACGCTGAGCCTCAGCGGGGCGATGCGCGGCATCGGCGACATCGGAGTCACCCTGCTCAACTCGGTGAAGGTCGGCGCCCTGATGATCCCCCGGATCGTCGGCCCGATGGACGGCCTGGCCGCCCGGGGGTTCGTAACCCTGGAGAAGTTCACCGTGGTGACCGTTCCGTCGGCGATCACCAGGCTGGGCAGCATCGGACATCAGAACCTGGTCAAGCTCGCCGGCCTGACCGCCGACGCGGGCCGGTTCGTCGCCGCCAACGCCGTCAGGTTCGGCAATCTGATGGTACGGGAGTTCGGCGGCTGGAAGTGGCTACGGATCTTCACGCCTCTCGCCGGTCACGAGATCGGCGCGATCGGGGTGTCCGGGGCGTTCAAGCTCGGGGTGTTGGGTCGCGGGCTCGCGATGGGCGGGTTCGACGGACTGGCCGCGCTCGGCGGTGGCGTCCGGCTCGCCAACGGAATCACCACGGTGCACGTCGTCAAGCCCGGCGGCGCTCCGCCTCCCGCCGGTGGGATCAACTTCAGTCCGAGCGGGCTGTACCTTCCGGACCTGATCGAGAAGCCGTTGATCGGCGCTCCTTCTATGCAAGAGTTCAGCTTCTCGGCCCGCAGTGTCGACTTGTCCGCGGCGCGCGGCGCGCTCGACACGCATGACCTCGCCGGGCTGCGCGGCGTGCAGAACCTGGACGTACCGATGCCGACGACGGCCGGTACGGTCAGCCCGGTCACCGGGATGAATCAGGTCACCATGCCCACGGTGCCGACACCAGGCGCGGTGACCCTGCCGAACATGCAGATCGGCAACCTCAGCACCATGCTGAACCGGGCCGCCGGCGGCGTCGAAGGGCTGGCCGATTTCGGCCGCGCCGAGCTACGCAACCTGCACATGGGCGAGGTCAGCGCGGTCCGGGTCTCGGAGACCGCGGTGGCGTTCGACCTCGGTGCCCCGGAGAAGGCGTTCGGCGGCACCGCCGTGCCTACGCCCACGCTCAACCCGACGGCCATGCCCACGCTCAACCCGACGTCGATGCCCACCCTCAACCCGACGTCTGCGGCTTCGATCTCGCAGGTGGCCCCGACGAACATCGTGCGGGTCGACACCGTCGGGACCGCGCCCCTGCACCTCGGCAAGGCCGCCGACGCGACCACCGTCCACCAGGCACTGAACCTGCTCGACGGCCCCGACACAGCCGCGCTCACCGCCCTGCACCGGCTGGATCCGCCGACGTCCGTCGCACCAACCGGCCTCGGCCGCGACCTCTCGATGACCGCACCGCCCCGTTTGGACCAGGTCGGCGGCGCGTCGCCGCAGCAGCTCAGTCACCTGCACGCGCTGGAGCAGCTCAAGCAGGCACAGCACGCGCTGGCCAACGTCTCCGGGGACGCACTGGCCGTGGCCCGCGCGGAGAAGGACGTCCGGGTCACCGAGGCGTTGGTGCGCAAGACCACAGACGGCCTCAAGATCGAAGCCCGCGAGATCCCCCTCGCCGTCGATCCCCCGCCCGCCCACCTGACCGGTCCGGTCGCACCGGACCTCGCGGCGGCCAAGCCAGCCCCCGCCCTCGACCTCGCGGCGGCCAAGCCAGACCTCACCGACTTTCCTGCGGTCCCCACCCATCAGCCCGGCACCAACACGGCAGAGTTGGAGGGCCGGCTGGCCGCCCTACGCGGCACCGATGTGCCGTCCCCGGCGGCCCGCCAGTTGGAGCTCGAACACCGCCTCAACCAGCTCCGTCCGGGCGGGGCGGCCGAACCCCGCCCGGTCGATCCGGCGATGTTCCCGGATGTCCCGACCATCTCCCCGGCGGAGGCCACCGCCCGCGCCACCGCCGTCGAACGCCTCACCGACCTGGAAACTCAGCTGGTCGCCGCGCGCGCGGAGGAGGATCCCGCCGGTGTCGGTTCGACGCGACTCGACGACGCCGGGTCTCCGGCCACGCCCCAGGTCGACACCCCGGGCCGACCGCAGACCCCCGACCAGGTCGGTACGCCGGGCCGAGCTGACGGGGCGAACGGTACGGATACCGGTGACGGTCAGCTGGACCTGCCGAGCGTGCCACGAACCGATCCGGCGGCCACCCCCGGCCCGGAGGCGCTCAGCCACCGGTTGACCGAACTCATCTCCGACGCGCGCGGTGTCGACCTGCCCGAGCCGGAGCTGAGGGTGCTCAGCACCGAGGTCCGTACCGCGATCGAGCAGGGTCGGCACGGTGACGCGGCCCGAGGACTCAACACGCTGCACGACCGGATCGACCGGCAGGCCCTGTTCCAGCGGCTCGACTCGTACCGGGCACATGTCGACGCCGGGCACCACCGCGCCGCACAGCTGGGCATGGACAAGTCGACCTGGTTGCAACACGCCATCGACATCGAGCGGGCGACCGCCGCCGGGCACACCGACGAACTGCACCGGCTGCTCGACGCCTACGAGAACAGCCTCGCCGGCAAACTGGCCGAACAGAAGTTGCACGACCAGGTCGTACCCGATGCCGCGCCGGGCCGTGCCCTTGACGAGGCCGGCTCGACGGGCGACCTCGACGAGTTGCAGGCCCGCCTCGACGCGCTGCGTGGCGACCACACCCCCGACCCGCAGCTCGCCGGCCTGGAGCTGGAGCTGCGCTTCGCCAACCTGCGCGGCGCCGACGGCCCCGACGTACCGCTGCCCCAGTTTCCGGATCCACCGACCTTGCCGCCCGGCAGCGTCGACGACCTGCAGAAGCGCCTGGACGCGTTGCGTGGGGACAGCACGCCGGACCCGGACCTCGCTGGCCTGGAGCTGCGCCACCGGCTGGACGCGCTACGGGGCACCGACCTGGACACCCCGCCGGTCAAGCTCGAGGATCTGCCCGACGTACCGACGATGCCGCCCGGCGCCCTCGACGACCTGACCGACCGCCTCGCCGACCTACGCGCCCACCGGGAAGACATGATCGGCATGCCGCCGGCCGAGCGGGCCGAGTGGAATGCCGAGTTCGCCCGAGCCGGTGACGAGACAGCCGACGCGGACGTGCTGGCCCGGTACGAAACGCGCATCACGGCCCTGGAGCGCGAGGCCCGCCTAGCGGAGCTGCGCGACGGTACCGGCCCGCTCTCCGCCGCCGAGTACCGGACCTGGCAGGACGCGCTCGTCCGGGCGGGCGACAGCCAGGCCGGCATCGACCATGTGCTGTCCCGTTACGCCGCCCGGCTCGACGAGCACCGGCTGGACAGCGCCGCCCAGATCAACGCCGCGCTCACTTCCCCGGACCACCTCCGCCCGCTCGACTCCCGCTTGGAGGAGGCCCTTGGCGCGCTGTCCCCGGGACTGCGTGACTCGACCGCGACCCGGTACACCACTCTTGGCGACCGGCTGGCCCAGCTACGCGGGGCGGACGCCGCCACGGGGTCCGGTCGGGCCGCGGACGATCTGGCGACGCCCGGGGCTCGGGCCGGCGACCAGACGGTCGTCCACCGGCTCGATCAGCTACCGAGCCCGCCCCGCGACCTACCGACGGCGCGCCCCGACGACACCGGCCCGGCACCAACCGGCCCGGTACCGAAGGGCCCGGCACCAACCGGCCCGGCCCGCGCCAACCCGCCCGCAGCGGACATACCGACAGGACCGAAGTCGGCGGAAACGCCGACGGTGCAGAAGCCGCACGAGACGGCGCGGCCGACGCCGGCTGCCGGCGACGAGGTTCTCGAACTGCCGGCACCGCAGCACCTCGCCGACGATGTGTCCACCGCCCCGGCCGAGAAGCTGGCGACGCCGCCGCGCGATCTGCTCGGCGACGGCCGACCCGCCGGACCGGCCCGGGTGATCGAGGTGGACGCCGAGCGGTGGACCCCGTTCAAGGACGCTTTCCGCTTCGAGCCCACCACCGGAGGCCAGCCGCCGAAGGTGACCCGGCCGCCGGCCAGCGGCGAGCGAGTCGGCGTCGGCTATCAGCTCACCGTCACCGACCAGGACATGCACTTCGCACTCAAGCTGCACCTCGACGCCGCGCCCGGTGTCACGGCCCGGGACATCGCCGAGGTGAAGGCGCGCACCGTCGAAGGGCTGCAGCGGTACGTCAACGCGTCCCAACAGCATCTGCCCGGTTGGGACCTGCCGATGCGGGTGACGGTGGACTTCGTCGACGACCCGACCAAGGCGCGCGGTTCGATCACGGTCGTCCCGGCCGGGACCCAGATGTCCCAGCAGACCTGGGCGACCGGCGCGTCGCCGGCCAAGTACGCCCACGAGATCGTGCACAACCTCGGCGCGAAGGACAGCGAAACACCGCCGAACGCGTTGCTGCGCGACACGCACCAGCCTGAGCACGGCGACCTGATGGGCAGCCACCCACACGACGTCGAGGAGTTCGTGCTGACCCCTCGGGCACTCAGCCAGATCGCCGCCGTACTGTCGCCGTACTTCTCGGACTCCACCGCCCCGCGTCCCGTGCCGGAAGCCCTGACCGGCAACGTCGCCGAGGAATTCTGGCACTCCGGGGTGGACGTACCTCCCCGGGTCACCGCGGCGGAGACCACCGTGCCCGCGCCGCCTGCGGCGGTGTCCACCTCGTCGGGCACCGCACCGGCGCCGCTCGCGACGGTCGCGGTCGCCACCACGACACCCAAGATCACAGTGACCGCGCCGGGCGAGAGCATCCAGCTGACGGTCCTGGAGCCGACAACGAGGATCGACAACCCACTGCCCGGCCTCTACAAGACCCGGCCCGACCTGCTGTATACACCCGACACCATCGACGACCTCGACAGCCTGGTCCGTGGCCTCGACCAGAGCGTCGCCGACGCGGTACGCGCCCGGGTGGCCGAGAAACTGCCGATGGTGCCAGGGCTGTCCAAGCTTTCGGTGCAGACCGACGAGATCGGGCAGGCGCTACGCGACGACAAAACATCGTTCTTCACCACCGGTGGCCGTAGCTTCGACGTCCGCGACGGGCTGTTCGGTTGGCACCGGGTCACCGTCACCCCGGTGTGGGCGCCGGCCGACGCCCGGGTCATCGACCAATCGGCGGACAGGGCGAAGTTCGACACCCGCAGCGACCAGGCCGCAGGGACCAAGCATGCGTCCACCACCGGCGGCTCCGGATCGATCGGCGCCGGCACGATGTTTCCGCAGCGGGTGGGCTACGGCGCCGGCGGCGCCGTAGAAATCGCCCTCTCCCGGCCGCTCGAGTCGTTCGAGGACGGCGCCAAGCTGACCGACTCGCACAACGTCCGCAGCGGGTCCGGCTCGCACCTGGTGACCGCACCGGTCGGCTTCGAGGTCGTCGTGACGGACCCGACCACGCCGTTCACCGGCCCGAAGGCCGCCGAACGGCACGTCGGCGAGCCGGTCGGAGCCGACGTGACGTTCCGCAGTGTCGACGACATCGCCAAGGCCATCCCCCGCGAACCTGACTGGCTCACGGTCGACCCGAGCAAACACACGTCGATGCTGGTCGAGAACTTCACGCCGGTACGGATTCTGCGCGCGGGCATCGGTCTGACCGAGGGCACCGACCCGACGGGGACCTGGAACGACGTGATCGAGAACACCCTCGTCCTGCTCCAGCCCACCAAGGCCGTCGGACCGGGCACGTTGGGGGCGGGGCAGGCCCGCGGCCTGTTCAAGGAGTCCTCCCTGATCGGCAACCTCATGCCGGCTCTGGACACCGCAGTCCACCCACCGACGATCACCAGCACCCACGGCGCACACGCACTGTCCCTGGAACTCACGGCGAGCGTGCCGAAGTTGTCCATCCTGGCCGACGTCGCCAAGACCTCCTTCCGCTGGCAGCCGGGGCAGAGCGAAGCGACGAAACTGTCCCACTCCAGCAGGGTCGGAACGGGCCTCTCCCTCGTCCCCGCCCGCTGGGCGTTCGGCCCCGGATACGTGCAGGCCCGGCTCTTCGGAGGCTTCCTGCGCTCGATGAACGCCTCCATCACCCAGGGCGGCACGTCCCGGACCGGCACCGAGTTCAAGGACATCCCCAACGTCCTGGTCGAGGCGCACTTCCGAGTCACCATAAACGCCGGCCTGCGTGAGGTACCGGGCAGCCGGCTGCTCGGAAACGGCACAGTCGAACCGATCACGGTGGATCTGGTGGTACTCGGACACCTACCGGCGGTCCGGGCCGCCCAACTACTCAGCGACAGCAGCGTGCTCATCCCCTCGCCCACGCAGTGGTACGTGCCGCCGTACGCGCTCGGCGGTGGCGGACGGTCCGTGATGTACGGACTCAGCGGGTTCCAGCAGCTCTATCTGGATGTGACCGGGCTGATCCGGCAGATCGAGGGTGGCTTCCTGCCCGAGTTCGGCAAGTCCGGCAAGGTCAAACGAATGACCACCAGCCGCGCCGCGATCGAACGGCAGGCCAACCAGGACGCATTGGACCAGGTGATGTCCATGCCCGGGTTGCGGCAGGGCAAAGGCGCTCTGCTCAAGACCGGCCTGATCGCCAAACTCAGTCGCACCAAGAAGATCGGCACCCGGCACATCATCGTGCACGTGACCGCCAGCTACACCAAGGCCTTCCAACACCTTGGCATCAACAAGGGTGACGCGGTACGGACCACCCACGCCGACGCCTTCCAGGAGAAGATCAGCGCCGGCAGCCAGTGGCGAGGTGCCGTGGCGTTCGAGGGCGGTGGCGTCTTCCGGCTGACCGGCAACACAGCTGGCGCATTCGTACCCGGGGGCGCGGTGGAACTGCGTGGCCGCTTCGATCGGCAGAGTGGCACACAACTCGGCGGTCAGGAGAGCCGACTCAACGGTGGCACCCCGGACTCACAGACGTTCGGCAACGACCTGCAGATCACCGTGCAGGTGTACGCGTACAAGAAGCGCCTCGGCCCGGACCCGAAGTCCCGCGTCAAGTTCGGCCGGGTGATGCACCAGCGGTTGCCCCGGCCAGCCACCGACTCGACCCGGGTGGTGAACCCGACCCACGAGCCGGCCGCCCTGGTCAACGGGAAGAAGTTCACCCGATTCCGACTGGTCGAGACCCGTCCGGTCACCGTACAGTTCGACAACGCCTCGGTGCTGGCCGAACCGATAAGTATGCCGACCACGATGATGCCGCGGCCCGATCCGTTGGCGGTCGACCGGCGAACCCAGCTCCAGCCGGCTGAGCTGCGCGACTGGGTCGACGCGGGACCGAAGTCGGCCGTCAACCGCTGGCTGTCGGTGGAGGACTTTCCGGGTAGCGCCTCGATCCTCGCGTTGGCCAAGGATGCGCTCCACGCCGCGCAGCACTACACCAACACGGAGTCGACCGACACGGAGTCCCACACCAAGTTGGGTGGTCTGCGCGGCACCGACGGGTTGGCCGAGGGGATGCCTGTCTGGGCCAATCTGATCGACCGGCTTGGCGAGTCGAGGCAGATCCACGGCCTCGCCTCGATGCTCGAAGGCCTGTGGCAGGTGGACCGGCTCACCTCTGCCGAGGACGGCGCGGCCACCGACCTGGCCATCGCGGCCGCGTTGACCAACCCGACAGTGCTACCGGCGCACGCCAACATCACCAACGAATCCGCCTCGGTCGGATCGGTCGAGATCAGCGCCGCCAAGACCGTCGAGAAGCAGCTCGCGTTGCGCGCCAACTTCTCAGCGAACGTCCGCAAGGTCGGCACCAGCAAAGACAACACCCACGGCGGCGGTGCGGTGTTCCCCGCCACGTACGAAAAGGTGCTCTACTCCGGATCCAAGCGCGACACCAAGAGCATCAGTGGCGCGATCGAACGCAACGCCAACAACCGCAAGGGCAGACAGCGGTCCTTCCTGGTCGCCTTCGACATGCGGGTATCAGCAGCGGTGGAGATCACCAACGATCCGGACCGGTACGCCGTCATCCCGCAGTCGCTGCGCAGCGGCGAATGGCTGCATCACCACAAGTCGGTGGCCCGGCACGGCACCATCACCAACGCGATCTTCCTGCGGCTGTCCGCCGCCACCATGGTAAAGCTCGGTCTGCTGCCGAAGTTGGCCGGAGACCCCGGCACGATCAGCCAACCGTGGCTGCCGACGATGCCTCCGTTGCTGACCCTGCCGCCCGGACGCAGCCTCGGCCTGGGCCTCTACGCCTTCGACGAAACCCCGACCCTGACCGAGTCGATGACCACCATGCTCCGGTCGGAGGCGGCCAAGCTCGGCCCCGAAAAGGGCAGGGTCAGGGGTCTGCTCGACATGGTGCAGGGCGAGATCACGAATCGGTCGATCGGCAAGATCTCCGAATCGCTCTCCGGCCCTGGGCTCGACGACCCGATGCTGAACCGCAGTCGCCTGCTCTACCTGTTCACACCCGAGGGTCAAGCGCAGCACTGGCCAGCCATGGTCGACGGCGGGGTTTCGGTGCTGCACATGAAGCCCGGCCGGATGACGCAGCACTCCCGCGACGTGCGCCTGATCGCCGAGCCCATCGGCGAACCGACGGTCCTGGGTTTCGTCGCCGACCACGAAGACCTCGACATCAAGACCACCCACACCAGCGAGCTGGGCGTCACCACCCAGCGGATGCACGGCAGCACCGCCACCCTCGGGGTCGCTGGCACCGGCGTCTCCAACCACAACGGCGAGAACCTCGCGGCCGGGGTTGGAGACACCGTCGGGCGGGTGTCCCAGGTGCTGAACGCGCAGAGCGACGGCTCTACCGCGATCGACACGAACCTCAGCTCCGGTCGTGGAGTCAAGGCCAAGCTGGAGACCCGGGTCAAGTACACCCTGGCCATCTTCGACAAGGGCGTGCGCGTCGACGACGACCTGTTGGTCGTACACGACACAGTGGTCCAGGACCGGTGGGCCGACGACCTCCGGCCGCCGCGGACCAAGTCGCCGAACACGCCCACGCCCTACCGCGTCGTCCCGCCGGAGAAGCTGCCGCCCGGCTGGCAGACACTCAACGGTCTGCCGCTGCCGCCACGGTTCAGCGCCGAAGACCTCAGCCAGGCCGCCCAGGTGCAACGCCTCGTCGAGAATCTGCTCACCGACGCCGCCAAACGGCTACAGACAAAGGGGTACGCCGGCGCGCACCAGATCCACCAGAGCCTCACCCCGGAGATCCTGCTCCCCGCCATGTCGAAACTGATGAGCGCCCAAGGCGTCGATCTGCCACCGGCGGTCAGCGCCCAGATCTTCGGGCAGAAGGCGACGATCAGCATCAGGCTGCTTCCCGAGAGCGCTTCGCTCGGTGGCGTCAGCTCCGGCGTCTTCCGCGAACACGCACCTCAACAGAGCGGTGGCTACAGCACCGGCACCAGCCTCGTGACCCAGAACCTACGGATCCCCCGGATCCCACTGCTCGGCCGGGGCTTCGCCGACGACCCGTACCAGGCGCTTGAGGCGGGCGGGCCCGGCATCGCCGCCGGCGACACCCAGTCCGCAGCAGAGAGCGGCAGCACCGCCACCGGTGGACTGGGCAACGTCAAACCGGAGAGCCGCTCGGCCGCCATCGACTACCTCAGCCGGGTCGAGGTCACCGTCTCGCTGTCGTACTCGGCGCGGCCAACCAGGACGGTGACGAGTTCCAGCCAGCCGGCCGAACTGGTGAACGTCTCACTGCGGATGGGCCTGCACGACGCGCGGACGGCGCTGCACATCCCGAAGGACGCCGTCGAGGCAGCCAACGACTCGCCCGGCCGGGTCAAAGCCTTCGACGAGATCGCCGACAATGAGGCAACGTTGGCCACCTTGGCCGCAGGTTTCGTCGCCGCCGCCGACAATCTCGACCAGGCCCGCTACGACGCGTACGCCCTGCCGGAAGGCAGCTCGGCACGCATCGCCAAGGAGAGCCAACTGCCTGGGTTGCACCAGGAATGGAATCGTGCCGGGCAGGCCTGGTGGGAACTCCTGCAACGGCACCATCAGATGCTCGACGACTTTCGGCACCGGTACATCGGGGTATCGAAGAGCGCGTCGGACGCCGACGCAACAGACCTCGCCAGACACGCCCAAAACCTCGGCAGCGCCGAAGGGCCTGCCAGTCCGACAGACGCCGCCCTGCCAATTAGCCCGCAGACGGAACTCACCACACCTCAGCGGTCCAATACCACACCATCCACGCCGCCAGCGCCAAACACAGTTAAACCGCCACAGCGCGCGAAAACAATATCGACCACTGGCAAGCCAGCCACCACCACCGCACCACCACCCAAGCCAGCCACCACCACCACGCCACCACCGAAACCAGCCACCACCACCACGCCACCACCCAAGCCAGCCACCACCACCACGCCACCACCGAAACCAGCCACCACCACCACGCCACCACCCAAGCCAGCCACCACCACCACGCCACCACCGAAACCAGCCACCACCACCACGCCACCACCCAAGCCAGCCACCACCACCACGCCACCACCCAAGCCAGCCACCACCACCACGCCACCACCCAAGCCAGCCACCACCACCACGCCACCACCGAAACCAGCCACCACCACCACGCCACCACCCAAGCCAGCCACCACCACCACGCCACCACCCAAGCCAGCCACCACCACCACGCCACCACCCAAGCCAGCCACCACCACCACGCCACCACCCAAGCCAGCCACCACCACCACGCCACCACCCAAGCCAGCCACCACCACCACGCCACCACCGAAACCAGCCACCACCACCACGCCACCACCCAAGCCAGCCACCACCACCACGCCACCACCCAAGCCAGCCACCACCACCACGCCACCACCCAAGCCAGCCACCACCACGTCGGCGGCCGCGAGGCCGCCGCAGGTGCTTCCGACGACGCCGGATGGGTACTGCCAGCTCTACTCCACCATCGGAAGTGCTCCCGAGTTGGTCAGCGCTCGGCTGGCCAGTGCAGGGCTCGGCTCGCCTGCCCTACATGCCTGGCTCGGTAGTCCTGAGGCCGTCCGCGCCCAGATCACCGCCTGGGCTGCCCATGCGGATCGGTTGGTGCCGCCGACCAGCCAACTCGGTCAGGCGGCGGAGCTGCTGCGCCGCCTGGTCCAGCAGCATCTGCAGACCGTGGGCGCGGACGGCGTGCCGGAGGCAGCTCTGGTGTGGTACCGGAACAACCGCGTACTGCAGTTGCGCGCCGAGGTGGATGTGATGAACCGCGACACCCTGCTGGGCCGGCTGCGGGACGCGGGCATCACGAGGCTCCGCGACCCCGGCCTGCTATCGGCCAAGCGGATGCGGGACCTCTACCTCGAACAACGAACCGCCGACCTGGTCACTGCCGGATTGGACCGGGCGACGGCCCGCGCCCACGCGGAAAGCCAGGTGCGCCTCAAACCCGCTACCCACGGCTCGACCCCCCGCGACCTGGCCGACGAGGCACTCTCGATGCGGGCCATGTTCGACTACCTCACCGCCAGCGGCAATCCTGTCGGACTACAAGCACTCTCCGACGAAGCGCTGCGCGACCAGCTCATGGCCTACCTGCTCGACCCGCTCCGACCGGCCGACGCCAGTGAGTTCTCCGCCCTCACCGAGGCGGTCCGACGTTGGAAAGTCCAATGGCAGAACCCGGTCGGCGAAGCATTCGCGGGGCTGCTGGCCGCCGCGTTGGACGCCCGGGTACGCATCCACACGGTTGAGCACATTCAAACGATCGGCCGTCCCGATGCGCCCCTGGTCGAGGTGTACCGGGGGAGCGACCACTACCAGGCGATGGTCAACCAACAACCTTCGCCGGTGGAGTCGGCGCCGGGGGAGTCCCCGCCGCCGGCCATGCCGACGACCGCCGAGCTGGACCATGCCTTCGGCCCCGCAGTCAATCCGAAGGGCGCCAAAACATTCGAAATCGATCCACCCAGACCAGCCGGCGGAAAGAACATCAAGAGGGAGGCCCTGCAGACCCAACAGATGCGCGTCAACCCCGCCTGGATGCCACTGAAGGACTTCGCTCAGGAAATCCACGCCGGCCGAACCGACGCAAACTGGCACTACGTAGTCACCGAGTCCGGCGACATTGTGATCGGCAGCGAGGAAATCCTCACCGCCATCTCCGCCAAACAACTCGACGACCTTCACACCGCGATGCGCGCCAAGAACCCCGACCTCACCCCCGACCAACTCAAGAGCAGCATCAACCAACAAGGCCACCCCACCATCGCCGTACGCTTCGACGTCAACGGCCGCGCCTACGCCGACAAAGGACGAATCAGCGGCGAGTTGCACCGCGACCCCGCAACCGGCGAATGGACCGTCAACGACAAATCCGGCCGCTACATGAGCGAAAAGATTCGCCCCGGCCTCGACCCCGCCGACGTCAAACGTTGGCTCGACAACGTCGCCACAAAACTCAGCGAACACTTCAACGAGCCTGTCCACCCCCGCCCTTTCAAACACACCACCGCACCAGCACCAGCTATTCGAACCGCACCACCACCGGAACCACCGCCACCCGCACCACCAGCGACGCAAGTGGCACCCCCGCCGCCGGCAGCCACCCAGGCGACCCTCACCAGACCAGCCGACACCACCGCCGCGCCACCGGACGACCTGCGTACGCGATGGATGGAGTTCAAGGCGCAGCGTCTGCAGGCCGAGGGCACCGATCCGGTGGCGGCCAAGATCCTCGCCGACGGCCTGACTGCCGACCGCGACACCATGCTCGCCGACCTGGCGAGACAGCACGTCCAACCCACCACCGCAGCACCAGCACCGGCCACCCAGACCATCCCAACCGAACCCACCGACACCACCGTCGCACCGCCAGCGCCAAAGGCCGAGACCGCGCCAACACCAGCGGTCGCCGAAGCCGCACCACCGCCGGCCCTGCCTGCGGAGATCGTGGCCCTGCGCGACTTCCTCACTGGCGCAGAGACCGAAGCACTCCCGGCGGCGACGTCGGACTCAGCCGGAGCGATCGGCGCTACGCCGCACGTCCCGGCGGACACGGTCTCTCAGAGCATCGTGCCCAGCAAGGCGGTGGCGTCGCGCCCGGCAGTGGAGCACCCGACGACGGTCTCGGACGGACCGCACCGGACGGGTGGCACCACCACCACCGTTCCCGAGCCCTCGGTCGGGGCCCGGGTCGAGCAGGATGCCCAGCGGGACGCGCAGCCGCCGGCCAAGCCACCGGAGACGGACGGCGGCGGTATCGCCCAGAGCCGGGCAGCTGGTGATCCTGGCGGTGACCCGACGCTGGCAGGGACGCAGGACTCCGCTGGGACCGCCCCGGCGAGCCGGCAGGAGTCGGGCACCGAACCGACACTGACGCTGCGGGGCGGCGGCTCGGCAGGCCCGCTGTCGACCCTGATGAGCCGGCTGTCGGAGCACTGGACACCGGGGGCGCGTAGCGGGATGTTCTCCGCCTCGGACGCCGTCCATTTCTACGAGGAGGCCCGGCGGGTCGGCTGGACCTCAGCGGGCGACGATCGCGTCGTGCAGGTAATGCACAGGCTGGGGCGGCAGACCCATCTGCGGTCGGCGGAGGACAAGGCGCGGGAGTTCGTCTGGCATGTCGTCACCACGGGCACCCGGGTCCAGCCCGACGTCGTGATAGACGGCTCGCACCTCTACGAGGCCCAGGTGCATGGACACACCGTCCAGGTCCGGGCCAACGTGGAAGAGGATTCGGCGGGTCGGGTGGTCCGGATCGTGCGTGCCCAGCCGCCATCGCCGCTCGATACCCAGGTGGCCACCCTCGTCGAGGACAGGTGGACGGTGGTGGCCAGCGACAGCGGCACCAGCGTCGACCCCGACGCTCAACTGGTCCACCTCGACCCCACCGACGTGGCGGTGCATTCGACGCTGCGCGACATCCACGAGATCGCGACCGATTCCCTCGGTGCTCCACACCTGGCCTACACCAACCGTGCCCTCGGTGCGCAGGAGCTGGTCGCTGAGGTTCCACGACTGGTGGAGCAGGACAACAGACGGCTTCTCGACGACGACTTCGGCAACGTACTGGATGCCTGGCGCCGCCTCGACCGCCGGATGAGTTGGCTCCTGCAAACGCCGAGACCGCGCGGATACGAGCGGCTGGGGCAGATGCCCGTCGGACATCACGCCATCGCTTCCTTCAACCGCCGGCGCTGGCAGTTGCAACTGCGGTACGACCTGGACGCCGACCGTTCGCGGGATGCGCTGGTGCACGAGAAGTTCCACTCCACGCAGGATGCGACCCAGGCACGATGGCGGGTGGCCGAGACCGGCAATCCGAGTGTGCTGGCCGAGTTGATCGACGATCCGCAGGTGCACCGCGAACTGCTCGAAGGGCCGGGTAGCCGCCTCGACGCGGCGCAGCGGGAGGTGG
The DNA here is from genome assembly GCF_003751085.1 of Micromonospora sp. Llam0. NCBI lineage: Bacteria > Bacillati > Actinomycetota > Actinomycetes > Micromonosporales > Micromonosporaceae > Micromonospora > Micromonospora sp. Llam0. Next base: position 5,851,532 of record NZ_RJJY01000001.1, read on the forward strand.
CGGAGCTGCTGTCGCGGCATGGACTGGACCACCCTGATCGGAGTGCGATCTACGAGCTACTCGCTCAGCGGAGCAGTCTGATGGACCGGATCCGGCGGTGGTTGGCGGCGGCAGAAGCCGGCCAGCCTGGAGGTCGACTCCGGGAACGTGTGCAACGTGCGGTGGACCAGGTCGAAACATTCGGGGCCACGGGACGGGCCCTGTACCTGAGCCTGTTGCACGAGGCCCAGGCCTTCCTGCTGGGCCTGTGGATCCAGGAGGCGGGATCGGTGCACCGGTGGGGCGCGGCGGCCGCCCAACTGCCCCCGACCGACGGGTACGACAGCATCCCGTTGGCCACACCGGACAGGTACCCCCACATGCCGGCCGGGGCCGCAGGTGTCTTCCTCCGTCCGTCGTCGTCGACGACGGCCGCGCCGTCCCGGTTGCCGCGACGCGACGGCATGCTGGTGGTGGTTCAGGTCGCCGACGCCGATCAGGCCGGCCGCGCGCTGCGCCGACTGCGCACCGACGTACCCGCAGGGACGACGGTGGAGTTGCTGACCGCCGCGCCGCTCACCGCCGCACGGGCGGTGGAACTCGCCGGGGAGTTGGGCGGCGACCGGATGCTGGCGCTCGACGTCGACCTGGTGGAGCCGACCGGGGCGCTGGCCGATCACTTCGTTGCCTACAGTCGGGATCACCGTCTCTCCCTCGGCCCTGGTGCCCGCTACTACACCGTGCATTCCGGGCCTCAGCAGCCGGTACTGGACCTCGATTCGGTCAGTCTGCGCGGCATCGGCTCGGGCTTGTACCAGCTGGTACCGGGGTGGCACGCGCAGGCGGTCGGTCAACGGGTGTGGATCGGGCCGGCAGACATGGCGCCGGCCGTTCGCGACGACGACCCGCCGGTGGTGATCGGACTGCCGTCGCAGCAGACCCCGTGGGCGGTATGGGTGCTCGGGACCTGGATCGGCCGCGCCTTGGCCAGCCATGTCGGCACCACCACCGAATCGGGGTTCGTGCGGGTGCACCGACCGGAGCCCCGACCCGCAGTGCTTTCGGTGGCGATCGACAACCTGCTGCACCCGGTCAGCGACGTCGAGCGTCGGACTGTCACGGCGGCCTTCGACGCGGAAACGGTGGTGGACGAGGTCGGCTACGCACCGGCGGACCCCGCCAACCCCGATCTCGGTTTCACCGGACACGACCTGGTGGCCGGGCTGCTGGACGTAGCCGGTGCCGCAGCGGCCGAGCAGAATCCGTCAGCCCTGGTCGCGGCGCTGGACGGGCCGGCCGGGTGGCTCGCGACAGGGTCGCCGGCGACGGCCGGGGTCGGCGAGCGGACGGCCCGGCACAATCTGCTTGCCGCCGGCTATCTGGCGGCCCGCGCCTACGGGGTGTTCGAGCTGACGCCGCAGCGGCTGGACGCGGCCTACCGGGTGCTGGCGGCCCATCATGACGACGGCCGGCTCCCTGCCGGGGAGACCGCGCTGACGCAGTTGCTGCGGAGCGTCAACTCCGACTGGTCCGGCGATGTCGATCCGGCACGGTTGCAGCGCCTGCTGGAGTTGGTCGCAGACGCCGGGCGGGACAAGGACGACCTGGTCGACATCGTCGAACTCGACGACATGTGGTTGTCGATCTGGCTCCGTGACCTCAGCCCACTCGATCACGGGGCAGGGGTCTGGTCGATGGGCGGTGCCGCAGTGGACCGGGTCATGTCCGCCGCCGACGAACTGGTCGTCGTCTACCGCGCCGGCACGGATCTGCTGCCGATTCCACCGGCCGGCTCCCCGGCACACTCCTGGATCCCGACCGGCCCGGCGCTGCTGGCACAACTCGGCACGGCGCTACGCCAGCACATCGGCGAGTACCGCGGTCATTGGGACGGGATCCGCCTCATCCCGGTGGTCGACGAGGCGGTCGACGCCGACCTGGCCGATCGCCTGACCGAGGGCGTGGCCGCGCTGCACGGGCGACGAGTCGATCGGATCATCCTGGGCGAGCCGGTGGAGCCACCCGTCGACATCCCCGAAGCGTGAGGTGCGGTCCGGTTCAGTACACGGCGCTGCCAGTCACGCCGTGGCTGCTCAACACCCGTTGCAGTTCCCGGGTGGCGTTGTGGGTGCGTGACTTGACGGTCCCCGGAGGGACACCGAGCAGCGTGGCCACCTCACGGTGAGTACGGTCCTGGTAGTAGACCAGGACCAGGGCCTCACGGTGCACCGCCGACAGGCTACGCAGCGCCGGCTCCAGCGTGGCCCAGTCCAGAGCGGCGTCGTACAGGCTCTCCGCCGGCTGCCACACCGTGCCCGTGACGTCCTCGGCGACCTCGGCGGGGCGGGCCGCCACCCGCCGGGCCTGGTCGATGCTGAGGTTGTGGGCGACCCGGGAAAGCCAGGCCTGCGGCGACCGGGAGCTGGCCACCGAGGCCAGGTTGCGCCAGGCCCGCAGCAGCGTCTCCTGGACCAGGTCCTCGGCGCGGTGCGGGTCGCCGGGCACCAGGCGCCGGGCGTACCGGTGCAGCGCGGGCCGGCTCTGCGGCACCAGCACCCGCTCGTACCAGGTGACCAGATCGGCCTGGGTTGGCTGAGGATCGCATTCGAGGGTCTCCATCGGATACCTCTTCTCTGGCCGTACGAACCGGTCAGACAACCGAACCGGCGGCGGCCACGTCGGCCGCGGTGAGCCGCAACAGGTCGTCGGTCGACGGGTCGGCGAGATCGGCCACCCGCTGCGCTTGGTGTTCGGTCATCCGCTGAAAGACCTGGCGCGCGGCGCGACCGTTGCCGAAGCCGTGGCCGTGGACGGTCGCGGCGAACAGGTCGTGTACGGCGATGCGCGCATCGTCGGCGAGCTGGTACTCGTGCTGCCGGCACTGGGCCTCGACGATGTCGGTCAGCTCGGTGGACCCGTAGTCCTCGAAGGTCAGCGTCCGGGAGAACCGGGACGCCAGGCCCGGGTTCGAGGCGACGAAGCGGCCCATCTCAAGCGGGTAGCCGGCCACGATCACCACCACGTCGTCGCGGTAGTCCTCCATCAGCTTGACCAGGGTGGCGATGGCTTCCTGCCCGAAGTCGTTGCTGTGCCCGGGCGGAACCAGCGAGTAGGCCTCGTCGATGAACAGCACGCCGCCGAGTGCCCGGCGGAAGACAGCCTGGGTACGTGGTCCGGTGTGCCCGACGTACTCGCCAACCATCGTGGTCCGGTCGGCCTCGACGAGATGGCCGCGTTCCAGCATGCCCAGCGCGGCGAGCAGCCGACCGTAGAGGCGGGCCACTGTGGTCTTGCCGGTGCCGGGGTTGCCGGCGAAGACCAGGTGTCGGCTCAGTGGCGGCGCGGCCAACCCGGCCTCTCGGCGACGGCGTACCGTCTGCATGAGTTTGATCTGAGCCTGCACATCCTGCTTGACCCGGTCCAGGCCGACCAGCGCGTCCAACTCGGCGAGCAGTTCCGGCAGGTCCGCCTCGGTAGGTCGAGCCTCCTCGATCGGGGCTTCGTCGGCCACGGAAGCGCCGGCCACCGCCGGGACACCGGGCCCGCTGCCGGCGGCGAGCGCGGCCGGTGGCAGCATCGACCTGGCCACCTCGGTCAGCCGGATCTCCTCGAGAACCGGCTTGGCCTGCGGGTCCACGTCGACGTCGAGTTCGGTGTCGCGGATCCGGGCACGCACGATAGCCGGTGTCGCCCCGGCACCGATGTGGATCGCCGGGTACCCACTGTCAGTGAAGACGCAGTCGACGTACCGGCCGCCACCGCCTTCTGCGACGAACAGCGCGTTCTTCGCGCCCGCCGTGCACCACGTGCCCGTTACCTGCGGGCTTGCGCCGGTCCACACCACGATGCCGGAGCCCTCGGCGTCGCGCACCGCGCACCGCTCGACGGTGCCCCCGCTGTCCTGCTCGAAGACGATCCCGGCGGTGCCGGCCCGGTCGATACGGCAGTCGGTCAGCTCCACCGTGGCACCGACGCCGACCTGAACGCCGGACCGGCCGCTGGCGTCGATCACGCATCCGGTCAGTCGCACCGGCCGGTCCGAGCCGACGACCACGCCGTTGCGGTTGGCGGCCAGCACGGTGCCCGTGGCTGTCACCCCGGCGCTGTCGGCAGTACTCAATCCGGCGAGCCCGCAGCCGCGCACCCAGCCGCCGGTCAGCTCGACGCTACCTGCCCCGATGGCGTGCAGCCCGTGCTCCGCCGACGGCCCCACCAGGGCGCCGGTGGCGGTCAGCCGGCCGGTGCCGCCGACGTGCAGCACGCTGTACGTCGAGTCGCCGAGCGCGGTGTCGGTGAGTGTCACCGTGCCGTGATCGGTGACGAAGATCCCGTTGCCGGCACAGCCGCGCACCGATCCGGCGGAGATGCCGACCTCGGCCTCGTCCCGGCACACCACTCCGGTCGCGCCGGCCCGGTCCACGTCGCAACGGGTCAGGACCAGCTGCGACCGGTCGGCGGCGACGACGCCCGCGGCGGCCGGATCGATCAGCCGGCACCCGGTCAGCTCCATCCGCGCCGAGCCGAAGGCAAACACCGAGTCTGCGCCGCTACGACTCACGGTGACGTCCAGCCCGATGACCGTCGCCGACTCTTCGACCCGTATCCCGTTGCGTCCAGCTGCGACGACCGTGCAGCGGGCCAGCTCGATCCGGGCGGTGCCACGTGCCCGTACGCCGGAGCCGGCGACCGAGTCGATCCAGGTGTCGCGCAGCGTGGCCTGCGCCGACTCGCCGGCCACCAGGCCGATGCCGTCGACATCGGTGACGACGCAGCGCTCGAGCAGGACCGCCGCACCGCCGGTGGCGTACAGGCCGGCCAGCCGGGCACCGGTCAACCGGCAGTCGCGCAGCACCGAGCGGGCCTGCCCGCTGACTTCGATCCTGCCGCCACGCAGGTCGCAGCCGACGAATTCGGCGCTGCCGTCCTCGACCCGGAGCAGCGGTTCACCGGAGTCGGCGCCGGCCAGCGTCAGGTCGGTCAGCGTCGCCGCAGCGGTGATCCGCACCGGGGTCTGCGGCACCAACGACACGGTGCCCGGTCCTCGCTCGGCCCGGACCCGCACTGCGGTGTCGATGAGCAGTTCCTCGTCGTACCGGCCGGGTGCCACCAGCACGGTCTGCCCGGCCGAGGCCGCCCGCAGGCCGGCCGCGACGCTCTGTGCGGTGCCCCGTTCGCCGGGTGCCACCCGGACGACGTCCGGGTCGACGCCCCGGCGGCCTCTGAGTCGTACCATCTTCACCCTCGCCGGGCACGGTCGGTTCCGGTGCTCACGGCTTTCCGCTGTGCACGAGTTGGTCCGCGTCCTCGGCGCGGCTGCCGAACGGATCGTCGGCCTGCTCCACCGCCAACCGGCGGCGCCTGCTCCTCGCCCGGTACCCGCTCCAGATGCGTCCGCCGGCGAACAGCGCCCCGAGCGTGGTCAACACCGCCAGCACCACCGGCCAGGAGACCGGCTGGGGTCGCTGCGCCGGCTCGACGGCCGTCGCGGTTGGCCCGCCGTCGACCAGCCGGCTGGTGACCGCCGCATACGGATCGAGCCGCCCGACGCTGCCCGGGCCGTCGGCCGCCCGGTCGGCGGCGGTCGCGGCGAGTTGCTGGCCGATCTGTCCCGGGGACAGTCCGGGCATGGCCGACCGCACCAGGGCCGCCGCGCCCGCGACGAACGCGGCGGCGTACTCCGTCCCGGAGCCGACGTAGGCCCCGGTGCCGGCGGCGCCGATGCTGCGGATCCCGGTCGCCGGCGCGAGCAGGTCCACCGAGCCGGTCGGGTAGTCGCTGACCGGTCGCTGGTCGGGGCCGAGGCCACCGACGCGGAGCAGGCCGTCCCCCGGGGCGATCGTCGGTCCGGCGGACGGGGCCGGCACCACCACGAGTACGCCCCAGCCGACCGCCTCGTCGACCGCCGAACGAATCGTCTGGTCGGTGACGTCGACGGAGGCACCGAGCAGAATCACCTTCGCGCCGGTGGCCACCGCGACCTCGATGGCGGTCACGGCCGCTGGCGGGCTCGCCGAAAGGCCCTGGTCCACCAGTCGCACCGGGATGATCACGGCTTTCGGCGCCACCCCGACCAGTTCGCCGTCTTTTCCGTCGTCCGCGGCGACGATGCCTGCCAGCGCGGTGCCCGAGCCGACGCAGTCGGTGTCGCCCAGTCCGTTGCCGGCGACGATGTCGGCGCCTCGGCCGAGCCGGTCATCGAGTTCCGGCCGACCCCCCGCGACACCCGAGTCGACGACGGCCACCCGGACGCCGGCACCGGTGGTGGTCCGCCACGCCCGCTGCGGCGCCACCAGGCGCTGTCCCCAGTTCGAATCGGCTGGCGGGGTTGCGACGGCAGTCGGCCGGCAGGCGGAGCGGTCGGAAGCCGCAGAGCCGGAACCGGCCGGCTGACCGGCGAGGGGCACACCGCCGCGCACCGGTTCGCTGCCCGCGCCGTTGGCGGAATCCGCCTCGCCGTTGGTGGGATCCGCCTCGCCGACGACCGGATCGGTTGGCTTGGGCGATGAGGTCGCGCCGGGTGTCGCGGCCGCCGCCGTCGTGGTGGGTAGCGGGCCGTGCCGCAGACCGGTGCCGATCCCGTCCCAGGGCAGCACGAGGTGCCAGCCCTCGTTCAGCTGCCCAGGATCGGTCAACCGGCCGCCGTCCGGCTGCTGCCGCCCGGTGTTGAGTTGCAGAATCTCGCCGGCTCGCTCGGCGTCGCCGAGGAACCGCTCGGCGACTGACCAGAGGGTCTCCGGCTTACCCTGGTACGACGCCATCACCGTGTAGTAGAGGACGTACGGTTGCTCCTGCGGATCGGCCTGCGCGGCCTGCGCGGGCCGGCGCTCGGTGACCATGTCCGTGGTCGCCGCCGTCACCGCGATGAGCGTCACCAGACCGGCCAGGGCCGCCCTGGCCCGGGGCCCGGTCACCAGTTGGCCTTTCGGATCAGTGCCCAGTCGTGATCGTCGTTGGACCGGCAGCCGAACACTTCGAGGCGAACGGCCAGGCCACCAGTCGAATAGCCGGGAACGTCCAGGCAGAGGTTCGAGGCGGTGTTGACGATCCAGTAGTACTGAACGTCGCCGGACTTCACCGTGGGCTGCAGCCGCCAGTACTGGTTCTCGTCGTCGAAACAGCCGGTCTCGTTCAGCGGCGTCGTCGGCGAAACCGAACTCTTACCAGGCAGGTCCAGGCAGTACTGGGAGGTGACGCTGCGAATCCAGTACAGCTGGTTCCCTGAGCTGTCGACTCGGCGCGGGACGAAGGCGTACTCCTGGTTGTCCGGGGTGTTCGGGTAGCAGTTGTGCTGGTTGACCGGCCCGTCGCGCGGCCCGGCGCCGGCCCCCGGAATGTCCACGCACATCTTGGTGCCCAGGTTGTAGATGAAGTACGGCCCGTACGAACGGTTGGTGCCATCGGCGTCCGCGGCCTTGACCGGCGGCTGGTCCGACTCGGTCTGCGCCGGGGTGCTCGGCTTCGTCGCCTTCGGCGACGGTCGCGTGGGTGGTGCGGTCGTCGGGGCGGTGCTCGCCTGCGGTGATCGCTCGGGCCCGGTGGTCGGGCTCGGCGACGGAGCGACCGACGGCGACGGATCGGCCGGCGGGGCCAGCCGAGGATCCTTGCCGTACTCGGTCTCGAAGTGGCCCACCTGCTCGGTCAGGGCGACGATCCGTTCACCGCCCGGCACGTCGGCCAGCGACCGGATCGTCGGGTCGCCGCGCAGGAACGCCGCCAGCGCGAGCGGATAGTCGTCCGGGCCAGTGCCGGGCACGGCCTCCAGCAGCGCGCACATGGTCTCGCCGAGGGCCGGCACCGCCGAGGCCGGGGTCCAGGGTGAGGCCTCCGCCGACGGCCGTACGTAGGCCACCCACACCTCGGGTAGGAACTGGGCGATGCCCTGCTCGCCGGTCGGGCCGAGCCGCTGCGGGTCGAACTCGGAGGTGGCCATGAGCTGTGCGGCGACCCGAGCCGGCGGCATCTGCGGGCAGACTGCGCCCGCGGCCAGGATCGGCTCGAGGTACGCGTCGGGCACCGGCAACGGCGCGGCCCGGGTGATCCGCTGCGCAACCGCCGGCTCGGTGGCGGCGGGCGCGGCCTCTCCGCTGCCACCGAAGGCCGGCTGCGACGCATACCAGATGGCGTACCGCTGCACGGTGTCGACGTACTCCAGGGCACCGGCCGGCACGTCGCCGGCCTCGACGACCGGCTCGACGCCGACCCGATGCGCCGCCAAGGCCAACTGCCACCGGTCGCCGTCGAGATCGAGCACCCGGAGCTGGCCGACCAATTGGCACATGTGGTGGGCGAGCGCGGTGATGCTGGCCGGCCGATCGCCCGGCCGCGCCCCGTCCCAGGGCGCCCACTTCTGCCACACGGTCGGCACCAGCCCGGCGGTGCCCTGCCCGCCAACGGCCTGCACTGCCTCGACCGGGGTCGCCGAGAACCGGGACGCGGCCATCACCTGACCGGCCAGCCGCGCCGGGGTCAAGGTGGGGCATGAGTCGGCTGCCTCGGTCAGCAGCTGGACATCCGTGTCGGAGATCGGGGTGCCGGGTAGTGGTTCCCTCGCATCGGCCGGGCTGGGCGCCAAGGAGGCGGTCAGGGTCACCATCGCGACCAGGCCCAGGGCCACCCCCATGAACGCCCGGTCGCGAATCCTGGTCGACATGCCCATTTTGGCCACCAACCTTCTCAGCCTTGCCTCGAACAGACCCGCCCGGGTAACCAGGGTGGATGCGCCATCCGATCGTTGTGGACCCGTCGGAGGTTAGATGCGCGCAATGTGGAACACGGGCGATCAAACTGACCCACAGGTGAAAACTGCGTGAATCGATGGGCGTAGCTACGGATGCAGGTTAGGGTTCGAGTAGTTCGGCAGCACAAGATCAACAAGGCCTGACTGCCGGCGGTCGACCGTCGACCGTCGACCTGCCGAGAATGCCGGCAGACAAGCGGTGGGTCGGATCCCTGTCGGGATCCGACCCACCGCTTGTCTGTTGTGCCACTGAGCCGGATGGGCGCGATTGCCGCACCCGCGCGGCTACGTCACGGTGCAGGGGGCACCGTTGAGGCTGAAGGATGTCGGCTCGGCGGTGTTGCCGGTGTGGATGCCCTGGAAGCCGATACTGACTGACGCGTTGGGTCCGACAGTGCCGTTGTAGGAGACGTTCCTGGCCGTCACCTGTCCGGAGCTGGGCGAGTAGGTAGCGTTCCACCCGTTGGTGATGCTCTGCCCGCTGGGCAGTGTGAAGGTCAGCGACCAGCCGTTGATCGTGGCCGTACCGGTATTGGTGAAGATGATTTCCTCGGTGAGGCCGGTGTTCCACGCGTTGACGGTCGCGGTGACCCGGCAGGCTCCGTTGCCCGGCGGAGCAGTGGTCGGACCAGGGGTGGTCGGGCCGGGAGTGGTCGGGCCGGGGGTGGTCGGGCCGGGGGTGGTCGGACCAGGGGTCGTCGGGCCGGGAGTGGCGCCCTGGAACTGGGTGAAGAACTGCCACGTCGCCTGCGGAAGCCAGGACCCCGGGGTGGGGGTGTGTCCGCCGTCGAACGCGTGCCAGACGACCGGGTGGTCCGCCGAACAGCCGGTGTAGGTGGTGGTGATGTACCTTCCGCTGCCCGGTGACGGTTCCGGAGCGTTCTGGGGGGTGCAACCGTTGTTCCTGACGAACCTGTCCCGCATGGAACGCCCGCCGGCGATACTCAGGACGTTGTCACTGATGCCATGGGCGTGCAGGTAGCCGATCGGGTCGTTACCGCCGCTGCATCCGCTGATGACGCCACCGGCGTAGACCGCCACGGCACGGAAGACGTTCGCCCGGGCGCACGCGAGCGCGTAGCTCATGCCCCCGCCGTAGCTGAAGCCCAACGAGAAGCGCTGCGAGGTGTCGACGCAGAGATCATTCTCGATCAACTGGATCATGTCGTCGGTGAAGGTCACGTCCTGGCCGCCAGAGTTGGCCCAGCCGGCGTTGAGGCCGTGGGGGGCAACGAAGATGGCGCTGTTGTTCGAAAGCGGCAGCAGTCCGTAGTAGTTGCCGTTGACGACGTCTCCGGCAGAGCCGTTGAGCCAGTGGAAGCCAAAGATCAGCCGGTACTGGCGGTTCCTGTCGTACCCGTCGGGTAGCCGCAGGGTGAAGGTCCGCGTCTGGCCGCCGCTCTGAATGTTCCGCGTGCCGCTGGTCAGCGTCGGGTTCTTACCGCAACCAGCACTCGCGGCGAACGCGCCGACATCGGTGGCCGAGGCGGTGGCGCCGAGGCCGCCGCCGACCATCACTGCACTCAACGCGAGGGCGATGACCGCCACCGTCGCGACAGATCCGGCAACGGATCTCCGTTTGGACATGATCACTCCGATCCGTCGTTCGACGTGGCCGGCGAGCCCGCCACAGCCGTGAAACACGAGACACCAAGAGACTAAATAGTCAGAGACAAATAGTCAAGATCATCAATATATTTTCCCGAAGAACCGCTGCGCGACGACGTCTCAGGCGGACGCTACGCGGTGTCGCCGCTGCGGAGGCGGTCCAGCTCGGCGTGGTACATCGCCTGTATCCGGTCGTAGTGCCGGACCAGCAGCCGGATCTCTTCGACGCTGTAGCCCTCGATGAGCCGCCGCGTCTGCTGGGCGAACCGCTCGTACGGTCGCTCCAGGTCGGCCATCCGCTCCGGCCGCAGGGCCACGATGACCCGTCTCCGGTCCGCCGGATCGCGCTCGGCGCTCACGAAACCCGCCTGTTGGAGTCGGCGGAGCATGCTGGTCACCGCCCCGGTGGTGAGGTTGGTGCGGTCGGCGATCTGCCCGGCGGTGACGGGTCCGGTGTCCGCCAGGTAGTCCAGGCATTCCAGGTCGCTCACGGTGAGGCCCAGCTGCTCGGCGATGGCGTACCGGAACACCGTGGACAGCCGCGACGTCTCCCGCCCGGCGCGCATCAGGTCGGCGGTCGCGGCCGCCCGGGCCGGCTCGTGGGCCATGCCGGCAATCATGCCTCCGGCACGGTGACCCGGTGCAGCCGAGGTAGCACGCGGGTCAGCACCCAGTGCGGTGCGGCCGCGTCCCCGGTGAGGCGGCGCATCAGCCGGGCGGCGGTGTCGACGGCGCGGAAGGCGTAGGGCACCATCTCGTCCTGGTAGGCGGCGATCGCGTCCTCCACCGGGGTGCCGTTCGTCCGGGCCTCGACCAGCCTGCGGCCGAGCAGCGCGGCGTCGCGCAGCGCGGTGTTGCCGCCCTGGGCGCCGAACGGTGGCATGACGTGTACGGCGTCGCCCATCATCGTCGCCCGGGGCACCGCCCACCGGCGCGGACGCCGGCCGGTGGCGAAGACGTTGAGCACCGTGGCGTCCAGTTCGGCGGTGTCGACCAGCCGCCGGACGAGCGGGTGGAAGTCGGTACTCGTCCGGGCGGCCAGGTCCCGCAGCGCCCGCAGGTCGCCGCGGACGACGGCGGGCACCTCCTCCTGCCGCAGCAGCAGTCCCCACATGACGTAGTCGTCGCCGGTGGGTGCGTAGCTGCCCGGGGCCAGGCGGGCGAATGCCTCGGGTGGGCGTTCGCCGAACCGCATGGAGGTGAAGAAGAAGGCGCGGCCGGGTCGGTTGGCGATGGCCAGGACCCCGCTGGTACGCAGCGCGTCCGGGATGACGCTCTCGCCGCCCTGCCACAGCGGCGACCGGCCGTAGATGCCCACCATCGGGGTGGTCGCCGGGTCCGCGTACGGGATGAGCTGTTTGCGCAGCGCCGAGCCGACGCCGTCGGCGCCCACGACGACGGTGGCCGCGGCGGTCCCACTGTCGGCGAACCGCAGCTGTGGCCTTGCCGGGTCGCCGTTGTCCACCGCGACGGCGGCCTTGCTGTAGTGGATGCGCCCGTCCAGCCCGGACTGCAGGATCGACCGTAGGGTCAGCCGGTCGACCTGGCGGGTCGCGTGCGGCTCGTCCTTGAAGGTGATGGTGAACGCGTCCCGTAGCCGGCTGTCAGTGAAGCGCAGCTGGCCACCGGGCTCGTCGCCGGTGGCCAGCGCCAGGCGGTACAGGTGGCGGGGCAGGCTCTCGCGCAGCGCCTCAAGACCGTACCGGTCGAGGATGATCCGGTAGCCCTGCCGCCGGACGAAGGGGCCCGGGTCCTGCTCGTAGACGTGCACGTCGATGCCGGCTCGGGTGAGGTATTGAGCGAGGCAGAGGCCGGCGAGGCCGGCGCCGGCGATCGCCACCGAGAAGTCCGTCGATACAATCATCCAAACATCTTAATAACTAAGATAATCGGGGCAAGGCCGGAACGTCCGTACGGGCCGCGCCGCTCAGGCTGAGCGGCGCGGCCCGTACGAAAGGTTCCTGACTACGGCGCGGCGCGGACCCGACGGTGTTCAGCCCGGCATTGCCACCTGTGCCGGGATCGACCGGTGGGTAGTGGTGCCATCGCCGAGCTGCCCGAACGTGTTGTCGCCCCAGCACCACAGGCTGCCATCGGTGCGTGCCGCGCAGGAGTGGTAGGTGACGGAGAAGCCGTCCGTCCAGGTGGTCGCGGTGCCGACCTGCGCCGGGGTCGACCGGTGAGTGGTGGTGCCATCGCCGAGCTGCCCGGACGAATTCTTGCCCCAGCACCACAGGCTGCCATCGGTACGGGTCGCGCACGACGAGTCGAGGCTCGCGTCCACGCTTGCCCAGTTGCTGGCGGTACCGATCCGCAGCGGGGTGGTCTGGGAGCCGACACCCCCGCCGACCTGGCCGTACCCGTCCTCACCCCAGCACCACAGCGTCCCGTCGACACGGACCGCGCAGGTGTGCACGTAGCCGGCCGTCACACCGGCCCACGTAGTCGCGGCGCCCACCTGCGTCGGTGTCGCCCGGTAGCTCAGGATGCCAAGACCGAGCTGGCCGTCCGAGCTGCTGCCCCAGCACCACAGGGTCCCGTCGGTCCGTACGGCGCAGGTGTGGGCGTAGCCGGCCGTGACGCTCGCCCAGGTGGTCGCCGTACCCACCTGCAGCGGGGTCGTCGCCTTGTAGGGAGACAAGCCGACGCCGAGCTGCGCGTGCCGGTTCAGGCCCCAGCACCAGAGGGTCCCGTCGGTCCGTACGGCGCAGGCGTGATTGCTGCCGATGCTGACGCTCGCCCAGGTGGTGGCGGTGCCGACCGGCACAGGACTGGTCCGTTTGGTGGTCGTGCCGTCGCCGATCTGCCCGCTGGCGTTGTTGCCCCAGCACCACAGCGTTCCATCCGTGCGCACCCCGCAGGTGTTGCCGCTGCCCGCGTCGATGCCCGCCCACGTGGTGGCGGTGCCGATCTGGACCGGACCGGTCCGGTTCGTGGTGGTCCCGTCGCCGAGCTGGCCGTAGAAGTTGTTGCCCCAGCACCACAGCGTTCCATCGGTCTGGGTCACACAGGTGTGCAGATTGCCGGCGGCGACCTGGGCCACCGGCGCGGCGGCGATCGCCACCTCCCGCGCGTCCCGGCCGGCGGAGCCGACGCCTGCCGTGGCTGCGCCCGCCGTGAACCCGATGGCCAACACGGTGATCCCGACAGAGGCCGTCGCCGCGACAGCGGTTCGGGCTGTCCGCCGCCATCGCGTCCGCAGCCAGCCCTCCTGGTGTTCGTTCATGTCCTGCTCTCCCAGACATCGTCGGTTCCGGTGGTGGAGGCGGCGTTGCCTCGGCAGGTCACCAGCGACCCGCAGCTGTACAACGTTGAACTATACATCGATATCTATCGACCTCTTGCCGAAGGGTCGTCCGGCGCTGGCGGAGGACTCCACGCACGCGCTGGCCACCCACGATGGAGGCAGCCGACGGCGGGTTGGCAGATCGTGGGCAGGAAGATTGCGGATGAAGGTCAGCGGGGTGGGTCTGTGGGCGCGGCCCCGCCGACCTCCGCAGTCACCACGACAGCACCGTCTGCCTGCCGTACGCTGAAAAATGCGACCGTATCGGCCGGCACCGGAAGCTCACCCTCGACTTCCTGTGCACCGGAAGCCCCCGTCAGCTCAGCCACCCGGAAGGTCCCGCCGTCACCGGTCACCGCATACAACTCGTACGGCAGGCCGGAGCGCAGACCATCCAAGGTAACCCGGATGATCTGGGCATCGATCTCGATTTCGATCGTCACGCCGGCACTGCTGTCCCCACTGGCCGTAATGCCCGCCGGCTGCGGCGCGGCCTGCTCCGGCCACTGCGCCACGATCGTAGCGACGGCACCGGCCAGCACCACGACGACCAGCCCGCCGACGGACAGTTGCCAACGTCGCCAGCGCCGTTTCGTCGCTGCCGGCCGACCCGGTGGTGCACCACCGCGCTCCGACCGCCGGGGCGGGCGACCCGCATCCGGCCCGTCCGCTACCACTGGCCGGTCCACTACCGCCGGGCTGCCCGCAACTGGCGGCGGGGCAGGCACGTCAGGTGCAGGGGCTGTCCGCACCTCACCCATCGTCGGCACGCCGAACTCCGCGACAAGGTCACGCACGTCGGACCTGCCGAGTAGCCGAAGCGCCGGCACGACCGGCCCGATCTCATCTCTCGCTGCTCGACAGACCGAGCAGTCGGACAGATGCCGGTCCACCGCCCGCCGTTCGTCGTCGTCGAGCTTGCCGATCACGTAGAAGCCGAGCAGTGCATGCACGTCCCGGTCATGGCAGGCTGCGTCGTTCATCTCGCATCCGTCCCGTCCGGCATGAACCTGTATCGGCTCACGGCATGGTACCGACACCTCGCCGCTCGACTGCCCCTCCGCCGCTCGACCGCCCAGCACCAAGGCTAGTCGACCCGGACAGCCAGACGCATCTCTGCGCTGGCCTGAGAGCAGGCTCGACCGCAGGTCGTACGGCAAGGTCCTACACCAACACGACGGTCATACGGGCCCGGTGGTTCACGACTTGACCGAACTACTCGAGGCTGCCTGAGAACGCGCGACCGTGACGTCACCCGAGGTGAAAACCTCGGGCGTCCAACTCCTCGCGAAGGGCCCGCAGTGCGTGGAAGAGCCGGGATTTGACGGTGCCGACGGGGATGCCCAGCGATTCGGCCGCCTCCGCACCTGATCGGTCCCGAAGATAGACTTCGACCAGTACGCCACGCAGCCGGTCGGGCAGCGCCGCGATCGCGGCCCGCACCTCGGCCGCGTCGAGCATTCGGTCGACGGGGTTGTCTGTATCCGCGTGTTCGTCCACCGGCTGCGTCTGTCGGGCAGTCCGCAGGTAGTCGATGGTGAGGTTCCTGGCCACGGTGAACAACCACTGCCGGCGCCACCGGCCGTCGTCGGACCGGGCCTGCGGGTGCCGCCATGCGCGCAGCAACGTCTCCTGGAGGATGTCCTCCGCGCGGTGCCGATCCCCGTTGGTGAGCCGCACGACATAGCCCAACAGCGCTGGAGCCTGGGTCTCGTAGAGCTCTCGCAACGCGTCGTCGTCCGTCAACGGCCGCCCTGGTTGCGCGGCACCGGCATCCGCCACCTCGGTCACTCCGGAGATCCGTCCTGCCTCGCCACGTGGTCGGCACCCGTCCGTACTCGTTGACAAGCTATCCGACTGATATCGACCGCGTCGAGACGAGACTGGCAGATTGACCGTTTCCGACCCTCAAGATGACGTCCATGTTTCACACCGATATCAAGTTGACCCTCCGTGTCCAAGATGTTGCTACGGGATGGCCATGTGCCGCATGGAGGGCCTTGTCAACGCACCTCGAACTCATACAACGAGTAGCCGTACGAGCCCGACCGTGACGTTCCGTACATGCGTACATAGCGGGCGACCGCGGATGGCACGTCAACGACCAGGGTGCCGCCGCTGCCCCTGCTGGTGCGGAACACCGTCGTCCAGTTTGTGCCGTCGCGCGAGACCTCGACCCGGTACTCAGTCGCGTAGGCAGACTCCCAAGCGAGCCGCACTTCACTAACGACCCAGTTCTCGCCGAGGTCCACGCGGATCCACTGCGGATCCTTCCATGCGCTGCCCCACCGGGTGCTTGCGTCGCCGTCGACGGCGAAGGCCGGCGCCCAGTGTTCGCCCTCCGAGCTGGACGCGGTAACGGTGGCACCGAGCGCGAGGTTGCGGCCAGCGGAGTTCGTCCGTCCACCGGCCGGCGTTTGCGCCGGGGCCGGGGCCGTGGTCCGCGCGGCCGTCGGCACCGGGGTAGTCGCCGGCGGACCTGCGGGCACCGGCTCAGGGGCGGACTCGGTCCGGCCAAGGGCAACCGTCGACGGGGTAGCTACCGAGGTTGGCCCGGCCCCGCCACCCGACGGGGTCGCCGAAGCGCTGGGGGCGCCGCCGGGGGTGATCGGATCCGCCACCCGCACCGGCGCAGGGGTGGTCGGTGAGTTCGACGGTTGCTGCTCGGCCACCGCGCCACCGGGATTGAAGATCTGCGCCGCAGCCCCACTGCCCACGGCCACGATCGCGACGACCGCAGCCGCCACGAGGGCCACTTGCAGGTTCCGCCGGGACGGCGACGCGTCTGGCTTCTCTCCTGGTACGGGCACCCGGATCGGCACCGTCGGACCGGACAACGCCGGCACCGCCGCATCGGACAACGCCGGCACAGCGGGACCGGACGTTGCCGGACCGGACAACGGCGTCGGCCGGTCGGCGACCCACGGACGCGGCGGCCCGTCGATCCCTCGGACCTCGGTCTGCGACTCATCGGTCGGCGCGAGGGCGGCCGGTGCCGGCCCGAGTGCAGCCGGTCCGAGGGCCGGTGCCGGCCGGAGATCGGGTGCCGGTGGGTCAGGTAGCCGCCAGAGCCGGGCCGGCATCACCTGTTCCGCCGGTAGTGGTTCATCCTCAGACAGGCTGTTCACATCGTCGTGAACAAGCCTGAGGGTCGGACGCGGAGACTCGGCGGCATCGGCATCGCATGCACCGACCGTCACCGGATCCCCGGCTACATCGGCATCCACCACGTCCGAATCCGCCACCTCGGCATCCGCTGCGTCGGTCGAGCTGTCCGGCGCCACTGCATCATCGTCGGTGTCGAGGGGGACGAGATCGTCAGGCGGCTCGGCGAGAACAGTCATCAGCGGTACGCGGTCCCGCTGTTCGAACGGGTCGACCTGGTCAACCGCGCCTGGCCGGCTGGACGGATCCGCCGGAACCGGAGGCTCCACTGGTGCGGCCCGGCCCGGTAGACCTCGCAGCGCGATGGCACGCCGGATGCCAGCCGCCGCGTCCAGCTGCCCGGTTCGCTTGAGATCGGCGATCGCGCTGCCGTGATCGACCCCGGTCCCCGTCGGTCGACGGGGACGAACGTGGTACCACTGCGTCTCGTCCCCGCCCGGATACTCAGGGAGTCGATCAATGGGCACCGTCACCTCGGCACCGAGGTAGTTCGCGAGAAGCTGGAGATTGACCTGGTCAATCTCCTCGATGTCCAGCCTGACCAGACAGTCGCCATGGGTCCACTCGGGCCGTTGGGTCGCGACCGCCGTGGCCACGAACCAGACACCTGCCGGTATGTCAAACAGCCGAAACGGGCGCCGGACGTCGGGACCACGGCCGACTACGATCAGCGGACCGGGCGTCGACGTGGTGGCTGCGGTCGGTTCGTTGTCGTACCGAGGCTCGGCGGCGCTGGCCTTGGCCCGGTCGGTACGCAGGTCCAACGTCGCCCAGGTGCCCTCATGTGCCGACCGGCTCAGGGCGGCGGGAGCCGCCACCGAGGTGTCGACCAGCGCCTTCAGGTCAGCGTCCGAGAACGGGAACCGACCGCGAATGCGGACCGGGCTCGACTCGTCCCGGCCGATCTGCCGAGGCAGGACCGCCGTCCAGCCGTCGTCGGCGGGCTCGCCGCTGATGACGGCCGCTTGGACCTGGTCAGCCAACCGCTGGCAGAACTCACGCGGCACCGGGTCTGCCGAGATCAACAAGATCGGCCGTCCGGCCCACTCACCGTGCGCGGCGGCGATCTCGCCCAGCTCACCCGCCCCCACCTCGCCCGATTGGGTCACCGTCCGATCACCATCTGCGGCACCGATCAGCACCGTGAAGAGCCTCGGGTCGGCACGCCACCAGTCTGGCGTTTCGGTTCCGTCGTCGACGAGCGCGATGTCGGGCGCGTCCTGTCGCGGCTCTGGACCGAGTCCCAGGTCCGCCGCCACCTCCGGTGGGGAAACGACGACCCGCCGACGGACCGTGGCGGGCAGCCGGGACAACAGCTCGTGCAGCACCGGCCGCACGTCGTCGCCTGGCGATACACCGGGCACTCCGACCACGAGTTCCAGCCGGCCGGGCTGCCATGGGCGGCCCCGCACCGCCGGGCCGTGTCGCCCGGCGAACGGCGGGCGAACCCACAGCCCGCACTGCACGGCCTCGACCACCCACCGCTCGTTCAACCGGTAGGTAGCGGGCTCCGCCGGGACCGAACTCGCCGGGGCCAGATTGGCCAGCGCTTCGACCGGTCCTGCCGGCCGCGGTGGACCGGACGGCGCAAAGACGAGTTGGCGGACCGGCTGTGGCCAGCAGTTCGATGGATCGGCCTCGACTGCGATCGACGCCGGCCGGTCGTCGACGTCCAATGTCGGTAGGCCGGTGGCCATCGTGACGGCGCTGCGCCACCGGCCGCACAGCGCCTGGGTCAGCTCCCGACACATCGCCCCGCCGGAGCCGTACGGCACGACGATCAGGCGGCTGCGTAGCTGGGCCGGCAGCGCGTCGACTGCGGCCACCACCGCGCCCACGTCCGGTGTCGGGGAGCCGGGTCGCCCGACCAACAGGACCGGGCGGTTCACGTCGAGCGGGATGGCGTAGGCGAGATCGTCCGGCCCGGGCGCGGCCAGGTCCGGACTCTTCGGATAGATCCATACACCGGCTGGAATCGCCGTTCGGATCAGTCCGGGGTCGCCGTCGGCGGTCAGGGCGTCGATCGCGGCCTCCCAGGCCGGCGTCGGATGCCGCCGGCCCGCCATCACCGGTACGGCCGTTCGCCGGAACCGGCGGAAGCCGTCAACGGCGAACAGCGCGGCGCCGGGAACGAGTAGCAACCGGCCGGCGGGTGCCAGCACCTCGGACCCGAGCTGCTCGGCGATACCTGCTGCCGGAGACCAGCCGGTGTCGTCCGACGCGCCGGCCCTGGCCACCGCCAGCAACGCCGAGACGCCGGGCGGAACCGCGATCGGGAGGGCCTCGACGACCGCCCGCCAGTCCGCCGGTCCGTTGAGCTGCCCCACCACTGTCACGACCCCGGGCACTGTGGGTATCGATCGGGCCAGCTCCGCGGTCACCTCGTCGTCGGCTGCGCCGACCATGGCGACCGTGTCGGAAAGCCAGCGTAGCGCCGTCGAGCCCGAGGACGAGGGTCGGTTCGTTTGCATGTCGCCATCCCTGGTTGGGTCGCCGGGTGTTGAGCGGTCCACGTCCTGCCTGGTTCGGCGCAATCGATCGTCCGGCGCGGCGGTCACCGCCGCAGCCGCAGGTCAGTTGTCCGTCCGCAGGCTCCACCATCAAGACGATCCGGCCTGCCCCGAGGTTCACGATGGCGAGTGCGATCTCGTCAGGGCAGGCCGGATCAGTGGGTTGACTAGTCGTACGCGACGATCTCGGCGATCGACCACCAGTTGCTGCCGGATCCGGTCTGCACCACTTTGATGTAGCGGGCGGCGCGCCGGTCGAACGAAGCCACGGTCAGCTCACTGGTTCCCTTGCCGCTGGCCACCGGTCCGCCCCAGCTGACACCGTCGGTGGACAGATACACCTCGTACGCACGCGGATGGTCGGCACCGCCGGAGCGTAGGGCGATCTGGCTGACCGACCGGACCGCCGACATGTCGACCGTGACAGCCATCCCGGGGGTCATCGCGGTTCCGCTGGTCCACCGCGTTCGGGCGTCGCCGTCAAGCATCTTCTGCGGGCCGTCCGAGTCGCCGGAACGCGACGAACTGGCGGTCCAACCGGCGCGGCTCAGCGCCGTACGGCTGCCGGGCAGCTGGTACATCTCGTCGAGCGCGGCGCCGGCGTCCGGGTCGAACTGGGAGTAGCCGCGGGCGTCACACTGACGTCCGGCGTTGATGCAGTGGCTGACCAGGGCTTCCAGGACCGGCATCTCCCATGCGTTGTAGAAGTCGTAGTGGAAGGAGAACCCGCGGCCGCTGGCGAGCTCGACCTGCGACATGTCACCGCTGACCGGGAAGGCCATCTTGAACTCGATCATCGGAACCGCCACCGGGTGGTCGTCCGGGCAGACACCGTCCACCGGATAGACGATGTGACTGACGTGGTCCGGGGTGTCGAGATGGCGCCCGTCCCAGCAGCTGGGCGCCTGCATTCTGATGTTCAGCTGGGTGCCCGCCGGGCAGGTCGCCGGGAAGTCGACGTTGTCGTAGCTGTCGCCGCACTCCCAGCCCTTCTGGTACGCGGGCGAGGCGACGAACTGGGCAGCGGTGGTCGTCGGGCTGCCGACCAGGAACCGCAATCCGGCCGGGAACGGGCGGACGCTGGTGTAGTCACGCACCCCGCTCTTGTAGTAGATGACCTGGTGACCGACCGGCGGCACCGGGGTGTCCCCGTTGAACAGGGTCGGCATCCAGTAGCCGGACCGGTCTCCCGGGACCCGGCACAGGGTTCCACCGGCCAGCAGCGACTGGGTGGTGCTCGCGGCGTCGGTGGTGGTGTTGCCCATGAAGGTGTGGTTGTGCGAGTCTCCCGGCCGGTTGGGGAAGACTATCGGGTCGTCCGACTTGAGGTGGCTGACCGCACAGTTCGCCTGGAATTCGCGGTGCGCCTTGCGGGGCGGGTTCGCCCGCGACGGGACCACTCCGGTCACCGGGGGATCGGCCAGGACGTAGTCACCTGGGCCGGGGCCGTGGTCGCCGGGTGAGGAGCCAGGGGCCGGCGTCCCGGGGTGCGACGTGTCCGGATCGGGCGTGCCCGGGGCGGCCGACGGCGAGTGGTCGTGGGTGGGGCTGGCCGACGCGCCCGGGGTGGCGTCGGACGCCAACTGGCCGAACACTTGGAACTCCCACAGCGAATACCCGTACCTGGTGGCCCTGGTGATGCCGTGCATCCGCACGTACCGGCCCTGCCCGGTGATGTCGAGCCGCTGGACGCCGCCGGCACCGTCGGTGGTGCGGTAGATCGGCGCCCACGCCGAGCCGTCCACCGAAACCTGGATCTCGTACGCCGTGGCATGCGCGCTCTGCCAGTGCAGCACGGCCTGATCGACGTTCACCAGACCGCCGAGGTCG